>NZ_JBSSFA010000017.1:0-106347 GCF_054062215.1 Bacillus sp. TE9106W | reverse complement strand
GCCAGGATCAAACTCTCCAATAAAGTTAGTTTGTCTAGCATCTAAAATAAAAATTGACGTTTCACGTTGTTTGTTTCGTTCAGTTTTCAAAGAACCACTTGGTCGCTCATTTGCGACTCCCTTATGTTAACATCTTCGTTTTTCGATGTCAACTAAGTTTTTTAATTTCTTTTTTGTCGTTTTCTGCGTTTCCGCATCAGCGACGGTTATTAATATATCATGCAGTAAAATGAAATGCAACACCTTTTATAAACTTTTTTTAAATTAACTACATTTCTTTTTTATTATCATATACTTAAACGAAATATCTCTTTCATTTCTAAAAGATTGCTACATATATTCTATATAAAGTCACTCTACCCAAAAACGTTTCTTTCTATAATAAACGTTTTATTTATATACGATATCATACAAGGAGGAATATATATGGACTATACCGATTTATTAATCAAACTAGGTCTTTCGGCTATTTTAGGATTCGCCATCGGTTTAGAGCGCGAATTAAAACGGAAACCACTTGGTTTAAAAACGTGTTTAGTTATTTCTATTATTAGTTGCCTCCTGACGATTGTTTCTATTAAAGCAGCTTATAACTTACCACATACCGATCATATGAATATGGATCCCCTTCGACTTGCCGCCCAAATTGTATCAGGAATTGGTTTTTTAGGTGCTGGTGTTATTTTAAGAAGAGGAAACGATAGTATTGCAGGACTAACGACTGCCGCTATGATCTGGGGCGCATCTGGTATTGGTATTGCTGTTGGAGCCGGATTCTATATCGAAGCAATTTTCGGGATGTGTTTCCTTATGATTAGCGTTGAACTTATACCGTTAACAATGAAATTCATAGGACCTAGATCATTTCGTCAACGTGATATCGTAGTCAAACTTGTTGTGCGAAAGATGGACAATATCCCGGTTGTAATTGAGGAAATAAAAGAAATGGATATAAAAGTGAAGAATATGAAGCTTAAAACGTTAGAAAATGGTTCTCACTATTTACATCTTAAATTATGTATCGATCAAAAAAGACATACTGCCGATGTTTATTATGCTCTCCAGCATCTTGAAAGTGTTCAACAAACTGAGGTGGAAAGTATGTAACGCAAAACAAACTCTCTTTTAAAATTAGAGAGTTTTTCTTTTTTCTATAATGGCAACAATGAATGTAGTCCTGCAAAGTAAGGAGGAATTGGCAATTGAAATCCCGTCCAAAATTAGTAGATGCATTTCGTGATTCGATTATTTTTCGTTTAATTTGTTTTATTGTTGTACTTACTGCTTTTTCCGGCTTTCTTATACATATATTAGAACCGTCGCACTTTACCACATGGTTTGATGGAATTTGGTGGTCAATCGTTACGATTTTCACTGTTGGCTATGGTGACTTTGCCCCGCATACACTAATCGGCAAACTTATCGGTATGGGTATTATTTTATTTGGAACTGGTTTTTGTTCTTATTATATGGTTCTATTCGCCACTGATATGATTAATAAACAATATATGAAAGTTAAAGGAGAAGAAGCCGCGACCTCTAACGGTCATATGATTATTGTCGGCTGGAACGAACGGGCAAAACATGTTGTAAAACAAATGCACATCTTACAACCGAACCTGGATATCGTTTTAATTGATGAAACACTTTCTTTACTGCCAAAACCATTTCATCATTTAGAATTTATAAAAGGATGCCCCCATCACGATCAAACATTATTAAAAGCTAATATTACAACGGCTCACACTATATTAATAACTGCTGATAAAGAAAAAAACGAAAGCTTAGCTGATACACAGTCCATTTTAAATATTTTAACCGCAAAAGGGCTCAACCCAAACATTCACTGCATCGCTGAACTTCTTACTTCTGAACAAATACAAAATGCAACGAGAGCTGGTGCATCAGAAATTATAGAAGGAAATAAATTAACGAGCTATGTATTTACCGCTTCTCTTTTATTCCCTTCCATTTCAGGTGTACTATTTTCACTTTACAATGAAATCTCTGATAATAAATTACAACTGATGGAGCTTCCATCGTCCTGCACCGGACAAACTTTTGCAAATTGTAGCTATACTCTTTTAAAGCAAAACATTCTCTTACTAGGTATAAAGCGCGACGAACAATATATGATTAATCCAGTTCATTCCTTTGTTCTCATTCAAAGCGACATACTCATTGTTATTCACCATTAGTAAAATGTTTTTCTAGTTCTTGTATGAGTACTTTCCCAATATTGATATATTTTCTTTTTACATCTCCATCTGGATCTTTCGGCTCAGCAAATTGATCCATTCCACTCGTTCCGGCTGTTAAAGTATTAACATGATCATCTAGTTCGTCTTGATATACGTGCGAAAGAATATACGGCGTTCCAAGACGAACTACTACACCAGGTACATCTAGTTCTCCATCAACCGCTGTAAATGGCACTCGTAAAAATTGGTAGCCATCTTCTTCATCAATTTTATAATCAAAGCATCCTTTCTCATAATCCCAATTGCCGCCAATGCTATACCCAAGTGGCTTCATTATTTCTTCTAACTTATATAACGCATATGTACGTCCCTCTAAATTTGATTGAATCGGAATCAAGCCCATCCCTCCTAGACTTTTTCTTTAGCATACCCACTCTAGTTTGAATATACTAATGGACTTTTCGACGAAATAATAAAAAGCGGCCGGATTGCGGCCGCTTTTTATTATTTTAAACGCTCTTCTAATTCTGCTTTTAATTCTTCAAATCCTGGTTTACCAAGTAAAGCAAACATGTTTTTCTTGTATGCTTCTACTCCTGGTTGGTCAAATGGATTTACGCCTAATAAGTAGCCGCTCATCGCACATGCTTTTTCGAAGAAGTATACAAGGTAACCGAATGTGTACTCATTTAATTCAGGAATATTTACGATTAAGTTTGGTACTCCACCATCGCTATGTGCAAGTAATGTACCTTCGTATGCTTTCGTGTTTACGAAGTCTACAGTTTCACCAGCAAGGTAGTTTAATCCATCTAAATCGTTTTCTTCTGATTCAATTGTTAGTTCATGTGTAGATTTACCTACTTTCAGAACTGTTTCAAATAAATCACGACGACCTTCTTGAACGTATTGACCTAATGAGTGTAAGTCAGTTGAGAAGTTTGCTGAAGATGGGAAAATACCTTTTTGATCTTTTCCTTCACTTTCACCAAATAACTGTTTCCACCACTCAGCGAAGTATTGAAGTGCCGGCTCATAGTTAACAAGCATTTCAATTGTTTTTCCTTTATTGTATAAAGCGTTACGAACTACTGCATATTGGTAAGCTGGGTTTTCTTCTAGTTCTGATGTTCCGAAGTCATCACGACCAGCAGCTGCACCTTTCATCATCTCTTCAATATTTAAACCACTTACTGCGATTGGTAATAAACCAACTGGCGTCAATACAGAGAAACGTCCTCCAACATCATCTGGAATAACGAATGTTTCGTAACCTTCATTATCAGCTAATGTTTTTAATGCACCACGTGCTTTATCTGTCGTTGCATAAATACGTTTGCGAGCTTCTTCTTTTCCATACTTTTCTTCTAATAACTTACGGAAAATACGGAATGCTAGTGCAGGCTCTGTCGTTGTACCTGATTTGGAAATAACGTTAATAGAGAAGTCTTTACCTTCTAATACGTCCATTAAATCTTTCATGTAAGTGGAGCTAATGTTTTGTCCAACAAATAGCACTTGTGGAGTTTTACGTTGTTCTTTAGATAGCGTGTTGTAGAAAGAATGGTTTAACATTTCAATTGCTGCACGTGCTCCTAGGTAAGAACCACCGATACCTACAACAAGTAAAATGTCAGAGTCATTTTTAATTTTTTCTACGCATTTTTGAATGCGAGCGAATTCTTCTTTGTCATATTGAAGCGGAAGGTCTACCCACCCAAGGAAATCGTTCCCAGCTCCAGTTTTTTCGTGGATTGCGTGATGTGTTACTTTCACTGCATCACGTAAATAAGTGATTTCATGTTCACCGATGAAGGATAACGCTTTAGAATAGTCGAACGTTACATGTGTACTCATCTTTTTCCCTCCAATTATGGATATGTATTTCTGTATTCACTTTAGCGAAACTGAAGTTGTAAATCAAGCGATTCAACCATTGTAAACGTAACCAATATATATTTTTTAGAAAAAGTTCATTTTTTGCATAAAAATTCGCATTTTTCGGTAT
Organism: Bacillus sp. TE9106W; assembly: GCF_054062215.1. NCBI lineage: Bacteria > Bacillati > Bacillota > Bacilli > Caryophanales > Bacillaceae > Bacillus > Bacillus sp. TE9106W. The sequence continues at coordinate 102,138 of NZ_JBSSFA010000017.1, read as the reverse complement.
AGATGTATATACATCCTGTTTCAAACATTTTTTATGTATAAAAACAACATAACTACCCCATTCTATAAAAGAGTTAATTAACTCATCGCTTGCTCATGCTTCACAATTAAGGGGGGCTTTTTCATGAGTACTTTGCAACGTATCGCATTAGTCTTTACTGTAATTGGCGCTGTGAACTGGGGATTAATCGGGTTCTTCCAGTTTGACTTAGTAGCAGCCATTTTCGGTGGACAAAACTCAGCTCTTTCACGTATTATTTACGGCATCGTCGGTATTTCTGGGCTTATCAATCTTGGTTTACTCTTTAAACCATCAGAAAATCTTGGCACTCACCCAGAAACGAACGAGATTCGCTAGTCAGTATGTCTTTACTTCACCTCCGACATACGAATATGATTGCATGCAATCATATTTGCAAATATATATCATAAGATAAAGTAAAAGAGGAACGCTCATATGCGTTCCTCTTTTACTTTGTTAACTCGGACTCTTCAATCCATTCTGTTAGCTTTTCTCGCAGCGTATTAAATCCGTTCTCAGATGGATTCGGTATAAGAATCCGTCCTTGTTTTCTTTTCGCCGCTTTTAACGATAAACTCATTTTTCTGTGTTCTTCATCAATTGAAAGTACTTTTACTTCTACTGTATCGCCGACTTTTAAAAAGTCATGAATATCCTTTACATATCCATTTGTAATTTCAGATATATGCACAAGTCCTTGTGTTTCTGCATCTAACGCTACAAATGCACCGTAATCTTGAATCCCAGTCACTTTCCCTGTTACAACCACTCCTGTTGTATATTGTTCTGACATATGAAACACTCCCATACGTTTACCATTTTCTCTACAATTGTAGATAGCAAAGCAGATGATTTATTGTTAAATATCCGATTAGTTAGTACGTACCCTAAGTAAAACTACTCCGAATACGTATACCTTATATTAGTAAATTATACCACTATGACAGGACGCATTCAAAATTCATGAAAAAATTTCCTTAAGTAAGTATAATTCTCCAATATTAGGGTAGAATACTAACACATGGCTTTCTAGTATTCCCCCCCTTTTATGGACAAAACGTATTGTGTTTTGTCCTTTTTTTATTCTCTACGAACCGTTCCATTCTCTTCATTGCTTCCATAAGTTGTTCAAGCGATGTTGCATATGAACAACGAATAAATCCTTCACCACTTTCCCCAAATACACTTCCAGGTACAACAGCCACCTTTTCTTCTAATAATAACTGTTCTGCAAATTCCGCCGAAGATAGTCCAGTTGAAGAAATAGAAGGAAATACATAAAATGCTCCGCCCGGCACATGACATGTTAATCCCATTTCATTGAAAGATGTCGTCATAAAATTACGGCGTTTCTTATAACTATCTCTCATCCGAATTACTTCATCATTCCCCGTGCGTAACGCTTCAAGTGCTGCAAACTGAGACATCGTCGGCGCACACATCATGGAATATTGGTGAATTTTGAGCATTAATTCCGAAAAATAAACGGGAGCTGCAATCATACCAAGGCGCCACCCTGTCATCGCAAATCCTTTTGAAAATCCTGAAATTAAAATCGTATGCTCACGCATATTTTTAATACTCGCGAAACTTGTATATGCTTCGTCGTATACAAGCTCTGCGTAAATTTCATCAGATAATACGATTAAATTGTACTTCTCAACAATCACTGCTATTTCTTCAAGCTCGGACTTATTCAACATTGCACCTGTTGGGTTATTTGGTGAACAAAGTAAAATTACCTTCGTTTTCGCTGTAATAGCTGCTTCAATTTGTTCTGGTTGTACTTTAAACTCATTTTCTAAAGTAGTCGCCACAGGAACCGGAACTCCTCCAGCTAAAGTTACGAGCGGTGCATAAGAAACAAAGCTTGGTTCAATAATAAGTATTTCATCATCAGGATTTATAATGGCGCGCATCGCTACATCTAACGCCTGACTCGCTCCAACTGTAACAATGATTTCATCGTTTGGATCATAAGATACTGCAAATTGTTTTTTTAGATACTTTGCTATTTCTTGACGGAGCTCCAATAATCCTGCATTTGCTGTATATGACGTATATCCTTGTTCTATAGAACGGATACATGCTTGCCTCACATTCCAAGGTGTAACAAAATCAGGCTCTCCTACTCCAAGAGAAATAACACCTTTCATATTTGCTGCTAAATCGAAAAACTTTCGAATACCAGATGGTTGTAGAGATTCTGCTGCTCTAGATAGTTCAAATTGCTTCATGGTGTCACCACAATTCGCTTATCATCATCGTTTTTTTCATAAATAATTCCCTCATGTTTATACTTCTTCAAAATGAAATGCGTTGTCGTAGAAACGACAGATTCAATTGTTGCTAATTTCTCAGAAACAAACATCGCTACTTCTCCCATTGTCTTTCCTTCTAATGTAATAGAAAGATCATACGTCCCTGACATTAAATACACAGACTTTACTTCTGAATAACGATAAATTTGTTCGGCAACTGCATCGAACCCAACGCCGTGCTTTGGTGTAACTTTCACATCGATCATTGCCGTTAAACCTGTATGTTCTTTCACCTTCGTCCAATCGATATGTGTGACATAATCCACGATAATCTTTTCCGCTTCTAATTTTTCAACCATTTTCTTTACTTCTTCTACTTCTATATTTAACAGCTTCGCTAATGTATCTACAGATAATCGACTACTTTTTTCAAGACAAGCTAATAATTCTAACTCCTTTTCTGTCACCACATAAATCATCCTTCCTTTTCGTTTGTGTCTAAATTATACAAATACACTTTCCAGTTTGAAAAGAAGATTTTTTTAGTGAATTATGTCAAAATAAAGTGAAACTTTAATCCATGGAAAGGTTCACCCCATGGATTATTAGTTGAACCAATCGGGCTTTTACGAGCAGTTGATCTCCCACCTCACTTCTTTGTCTCAACCGTCTTTTTAGGTGGGAGTCTTACTGCTCGTTAAAGCGGGGTAAAGTGAAACTTAATCAGCGGAAAAATGCGTGATAAAGCGAAAGGGGATGGAACCGTGAAACCAAAAGTTTATATTGCTGAACCAGTTCCAACATTTGTAGAAAACTATTTATCAGAACACTGTGATTATGAAAAATGGGAGCAAAATGAGAAGGTACCTCGTGATGTTCTACTAGAGAAAATACAAGATAAAGATGGTTTATTAAATTTTGGATCTGCTATTAATGAAGAATTATTGGAGGCGGCTCCTAACTTAAAAGTAGTAAGCAACATTTCTGTCGGTTACGATAATTTTGATTTACAAGCGATGGCAAAGCACAATGTCATCGGAACAAATACACCGTACGTACTAGATGATACAGTAGCTGACCTCGTTTTCGCTCTTATGTTATCTGCTGGTCGTCGTGTTTGTGAACTCGACTCCTACGTAAAAAATGGTGAATGGAATGCCGAAATTGGAAAAGAACACTTTGGTCTAGATGTACATCATAGTACAATCGGCATTATCGGTATGGGCCGAATTGGAGAAGCTGTTGCAAAACGAGCGAAATTCGGATTTGATATGGATGTTCTTTATTATAACCGTCGCCGAAAAGAAGAAGCTGAACAAAAATTCGACGCTACATATTGTGATTTACAGACACTACTCAAACAGTCTGACTTTATCGTTCTTCTTACTCCATTAACAGATGAAACGTATCACCTTATCGGAGAAAAGGAATTTTCATTCATGAAAGAAACAGCTATCTTCATTAATGCTTCTCGCGGGAAAACAGTCGATGAAGAAGCGTTAATCCATGCGTTAACTGAAAAGAAAATCTTTGCAGCAGGCATCGATACGTTTACACAAGAGCCGATTCAAAAAGATAATCCGCTCTTATCATTACAAAACGTTGTGACTTTACCACACATCGGATCTGCAACATTAAAAACTAGGCAGCAGATGGCTATGACCGCCGCTGAAAATTTAGTTACAGCGTTACAAGGAAAGACACCACCGAATATTGTTCGCGGGTAATAATGGAATAAACGAAAGGCAAGATGACATCGTCATCTTGCCTTTTTTTGTTAACATATTTTTTTCTTCCTTGGAGATGATATGAACAAAAATCAATGGAGTGACAAAAAATGAATCACGAATATACTTGTCCTTATTTCACTTTTTCCACTCGCGGCACTACGATTCATTACGAATTGTATGAGCATGCTAATAAAGCGGAACGCCCTACTTTCGTGCTCGTTCACGGTTTTTTATCTTCCTCATTCAGTTACCGCCGTCTCATTCCTTTACTATCGAAAGAAGGAACCGTCATTGCTCTTGATTTACCACCGTTCGGAAAAAGTGATAAGTCTCATCTGTTTAAGTATTCTTATCACAATTTAGCAATGATTATTATCGATTTAATCGAACACTTATCTCTTTCAAATATTGTGTTAGTTGGGCATTCTATGGGTGGGCAAATTTCTCTTTATGTAAACCGTATACGTCCTGAATTAATTTCAAAGACGATTTTACTATGCAGCTCGAGTTATTTAGCACGCGCAAACTTACCTTTAATGTATTCTTCTTATTTGCCGTTCTTTCATTTATACGTAAAGAACTGGATTATACGGCGCGGCATTGTTCATAACTTAATGAATGTCGTTCATGATCATTCATTAATTGACGATGAAATGAAGGAAGGTTACTCCGCTCCTTTTTATGACAACCGTATATTCCCCGCTTTAACTCGTATGATACGAGATCGTGAAGGTGACTTATCTTCAATTGAATTACAAAAAATCGAAACACCTACACTACTCATTTGGGGTGAAAAAGATCGCGTCGTCCCTGTACATGTAGGTCATCGTCTACATAAAGATTTACCGAATTCGAAATTTATTTCTTACGAAAACACAGGACATTTACTACCAGAAGAAAAACCGGAACATGTTTATGAAGAAATTATCACATTTTCTGCGCAGTAATGTAAAAGGCTGTCGGAAATTCCGACAGCCTACAATGAACAACTTCCGCCTTCTTTTATTACGAGTAATTCCACAGCTAACTTCTCACATTTTTCAAGCGCAGGTACTTCTTCAAAAGACATAAAGTATATATGTTGAATCTTCTTTGCGATGTATTTCGAATCATCAAACACACTTGCGACGTTCACAACATCGCTCGCTTCTGTTTCATAAAACTCCGGTCCCATTTGAAACGGATCCCAATTCTTCACAACCTCTATCATCTTTTCATATGTACCCATTCGCTTCCCGCCTTTTCACTTTTTAATACTTTTCTTTATCCTATCACATCAGCTATTCTATAAGAAGAGAGAGAACTTTTATAACTTAACGGTTTTACAGAAGAAGGGGGCAAACTTATGCAACTATTTCATAAAACAGTCAATCGACGTGGAACTCATAGTATAAAATGGGATACATATAAAAACGAAGAACTTATCCATGCTTGGATTGCGGATATGGATTTTGAAGTACCACAACCAATTCAAACTGCTTTAAAGAAACGTATCGAGCATCCTATTTTCGGCTATACACTTCCTCCTGAAAATATTGGAGATATTATTTGTAACTGGACCAAAAAACAGTACAACTGGGATATTCAAAAAGAATGGATTGTCTTTAGCGCCGGAATCGTTCCAGCTCTTAGTACGAGCATACAAGCCTTCACAAAGGAAAACGAATCCGTTCTCGTACAACCACCTATTTATCCCCCATTTTTCGAAATGGTCACAACAAACAACAGACAATTATGCGTAAGTCCATTACAGAAACAAAATGATACATATGCGATAGACTTTGAGCATTTAGAAAAGCAATTTCAACAAGGCGTCAAACTCATGCTTCTTTGCAGTCCTCACAATCCGATAGGGCGTGTTTGGACGAAAGAGGAACTAACAAAGCTTGGATCTTTATGTACCAAATATAATGTAATCGTTGTCGCAGACGAAATTCATTCCGATATTATTTACGCAGATCATACACATACACCGTTCGCTTCTTTATCTGAAGAATTAGCAGCGCGCACGATTACTTGTATGGCTCCGAGTAAAACATTTAATATCGCGGGATTACAAGCATCGATTATTATCATTCCAAATGAAAAACTCCGTCAAGCCTTTACATCTATCCAATATAGACAAGGCTTCCACGGATTAAATATATTCGCCTATACAGCGATGCAAAGTGCCTATACAGAATGTAACGATTGGCTAAATGAAATTCGATTCTATATAGAAGATAACGCTAAATTCGCTTGTGAATATATTAAAGATCACATACCTACTCTTTCCGTAATGAAGCCAGAAGGTAGCTTTTTATTATGGATTGATTGTTCTGCCCTAAATCTTTCTCAAGACGAGCGCACTATATCGCTTGAGGAAAAAGGGAAAATTATCGTTGAACCTGGTGAGAAATACGGATTAGGCGGAGAAGAACATATTCGAATTAACATCGGCTGTCCAAGATCTGTTTTAGAAGAAATTTTAAATAGACTGCGCCATACGTTTTCATAATAAAAAGGAGGCTATTTGAGACAGACTCCTTTGTCAACTTTTGTCGGTAAGTCAATATATTAAAAAAATCGCTGATATATTTCGAGTTGCGGTCGATATATTCCAATAATCGCCGATATAATTTGAGTTACAGTCGATATATTCCAATAATCGCTCAGATATTTTCACTTACACTACACAAAAAGCTACCATGCACGGTAGCTTTTACTTTTTCTTCATATCCGACGCTTTTTTTACAATGACACCGCAAGCAATTCGATCACCGGATTTCCCTGTCGGTTGTGTCATGCCATCATCAGCGTTTTCCGTAATAATAATAGACGCTCCATCTTTTCTATAAATCGTCGTTTTTCCTTCTTCAAGCGTTATGTGTGGCGCATCAATTTCTGCTTTAATCTTTCCAGAACCGTCTGCAATTACGTTCGGTAAATCGCCGTTTTCTGCACCCTTCGGATTGAGTAGACCATGCTTTTTATCATCTGGATTAAAATGATTTCCAGCTGATTCAAAACGAGGTGCTTTACACTCTCCAATTTCGTGTACATGTAGTCCGTGCGGGCCTGGCGTGAAACCTTCCCCTTTAATCGTAATTTTCACTCCGCTTGTTTGCTGAGTTACTTTCGCAGTTCCCACTTCATCACCTGAAGCATTATGTAATTTCACGTCAATTTCTTTCGGCTTTCCTTGGTCACAACCTGCCATCAGAAATAGTAAACAACAACTGAAAAAAAGCCGTTTTTTCATTTTATTCCCTCCAAAATACATTCTGCCCTTAGATTGTCCGAGCATAGAGGGAAACATACAAAAATGAGTTACTGTTTCTTTTCAGCTAATAGCTTTTCTTCAACTTTCTGTAATCGTTCTGCTTCTCGTTTTGATACACGAACGAACATACGCCACGTAGCAACGGCACCGATGATAAATAGAACACAAACAATCCCTGGAATAATATATTCTGTTTTATCTTCCGGAAAATATAAAGGCATCATATAGAATAGAACACTCCTTCATTAGAGGATTTATAAAACATCAGAATTTTCTGTTACATTAATTTAAATTATAGTTGAACCGATTCATATTCTCAAGGGGTCGTTCCGAAAGCGAATGATTTCTTTGACTCCTTCTCTTACTTTCCTTACTATAAACTTGAGGTGAAAAATATGAGAGAAACATTTGAAATTGGCGAAATCGTTACTGGTATTTATAAGACGGGAAAATACATCGGCGAAGTTACAAATAGACGCCCTGGCAGTTACGTCGTAAAAGTATTAGCTGTTTTAAAACATCCGGTGCAAGGTGACTTACATAACGTGAAACAAGCTGACGTACCATTTTTCCACGAAAGACGTGCTTTAGCTTTCCGTGAACAGACGAACATTCCAGAGCAAATGGTGAAGAAATATGAAGGAGAAATTCCAGATTATACAGATTCACTCAAATTAGCATTAGAAACTCAAATGAATTCATTTGCTGAAGATGATTCACCTTTTGCAGTTCGCAGTCTAGAAACATTAGAGCAGTTAAAAAAAGACTACAAACTTTAAAAAAACAAAACGACCAAATTACATACTGTGCAATTTGGTCGTTACTGTGTGCTCACTTTCTTTAACACTTTTGAAAAATCAACGAGTTCTCCTAATGTTGGAGGTGCTGGTTTCACTAAATACTCTTTATCTTTTTCTACTAATTTAAAAATATTATACGTCGTCATCGCATCATCTAGCGCACAATGATGCTTACCCGTCCCTACTTTTCCATACGCTTCAATTGCTTTCCACAATCCTGTTTGATTTCTCTCACCAAAAAACTTCTTATACTCAAGTGATAAATCACGGCACTGTCCTAAGAACGGAAAATCTACCTCCGCTTTTTCACAATTATGCTTCAACACTTTCATATCCATATTTCCCCACGTAACAATGGTCGGTTTACATTTCTTTTCATATTCTGCGAGTTTTTCAACGAGTTCTAGAAACGAAATCCCTTTATCTACGACTTCTTGTTTAATCCCTAAAAATTTCTTACATCGATCCGTTAAAGAAGGAAAAGTTTTCGGCCTCACATGAGCTGAATACGTATCTTCTACCTTACAGCCAACAACCGAAACGAGTCCTACCTCAATAATCTCCGGGAAAAATCCTTTTGGTTTTTTTCTGTGCTGGGGCATCGTAAACTCAAAATCTAAAAATAAAAATCGTTGTTCATCCATACGATCCCTTCCTTATCATCTTTGTCATTCCTTTCTATTTGACACTCCTACACGAACAAGCTCGAATGCTAATTCCATTTTAAATATTCAGATTGGATGTATCTTATATATATGTCAAATACCCGCAAATATTTTTAAAAATACGAAAAAGTAACAGTTGCAGAAAATATAACAAAATAAGCCCTTTCATTTACATCCGACAATTTTCTAATTTATAATGACGTTATGTGTGTTTCATCTAGTTAATTTTTGACACACTAAGAAAAGTGAATGAAAGGAGATGAGAGTTTTGCACGAAACAACGCAAGAGCTCGCAAATTGGCAGTATTATTTTGCTATCGCAGTCTTTTTAATTACATATGCCATTATTATTTCTGAAAAAATCAATCGCGCTGTCATCGCACTTCTCGGTGCAGCACTCATGGTAATTATGGGGGTCGTTGATTTACACAACGCCTTTACGAAACATATTGAATGGGGGACGATTACACTACTCATCGGTATGATGATTTTGGTGAACATTACGAGTAAATCGGGCGTCTTCCAATACGTTGCCATTAAAGCAGCAAAAGGAGCACAAGGAAATCCAATTAAAATTTTAATTTCACTTTCCTTACTTACTGCGCTTGGTTCCGCATTTTTAGATAACGTTACAACTGTACTTCTTGTTGTTCCAGTTACTTTATCTATTACGCGCATACTGCAAGTAAATCCTGTTCCTTATTTACTTTCTGAAATTATTTTTTCAAACATTGGGGGAACAGCAACATTAATTGGTGATCCACCTAATATTATGATTGGTTCTGCAAATAAGCATTTAGACTTCAATGCATTCTTAATAAACTTAGCGCCAATCGTAATTATTATTATTGCAGTGACAGCAGTCATACTTTACTTCATGTACCGTAAACAATTAATTGCTGATCCTGTACAAGTTAAAAAATTAATGAGCCTAGATGAAAAACAATACATTAAAGATCCAGTATTAATGAAAAAATCTTTAACAGTACTTGGACTTACAATTGTAGGTTTCATGACTCATTCGATTTTCCACATTGATGCAGCTATCATCGCTTTAACTGGTGCTACTGTACTTATGCTAATTGCTGTGAAAGAACATGAAATTGAAGAGGTATTTGCAAGTGTAGAATGGGTAACAATCTTCTTCTTCGCAGGACTATTCGTACTCGTTGGAGGACTTATCGATATCGGCCTTATTAAAATGCTAGCTCAAAAAGTAATTGGCATAACAGGCGGAGATATTTCTTACGCATCTATCCTTATTTTATGGGTGTCTGGTATCGCCTCTGCAACAATTGATAACATTCCATTCGTTGCAACAATGATCCCACTTATTAACGATATGGCAGTTGGGCTAGGTTTATCACCTTCTGACGCACAAATCGACGTATTATGGTGGGCATTAGCATTAGGTGCTTGTCTGGGCGGAAACGGAACATTAATCGGAGCTTCAGCTAACGTAATTGTCGCAGGTATCGCAAGCCGCGAAGGGCATAAATTTAGCTACATGGACTTCCTAAAAGTCGGTTTCCCAATTATGATCGTTTCATTAATCATTTCTCATATTTATATTTATTTACGCTACCTTATGTAGTAGAAAAAGCGCTCTGATAATCAGGGCGCTTTTTTCATTACACATATTTAAAATAAACTTACTCGTTATACCTCACTGGCTCATTTCGAATAATGAACAAGTGAATCGGCAAGAACACCGAAAATGTGATGACATGAATAATCGTAAATAATATAGAGTTCGTTCCATATCTGTCTAAGATAGCGTAGATGAGATAAATGGACAACACAATCGATACGGCTGTTGCTATTAAATATAAAATTGGTACGAAATTAAAAATGAAACATGCGACATATATGCCGAATACTTTCCATCCTGCTTCTTCTTTCAAGAAATCTGGTAATTTATCTTTCGCTAAATCACCCCATATTTTACTATTTAAAAAAGGAATAAATGCAAGAACACCATCCGTTGCACCGTCATTTTTCGCCATCGTATACAGTGCAAAAGCCGTTAACAAATACGCAATAACTGCCCAAATCAATATAACAAGAATAAACGCAAAACTAAGAGCAAAGAAACCTGCTAGTAAACCTTGATCTTCCATCTTATCCTCTCCTCTCTACTCTCAACATATTTCGTTGCATTGCAAGTTATGTTTTAAAATTCAACCAAACTCTCTGTATAATAATAGGAGTAAGATAATAAGAGAGGAGAACGAACCTATGCATCCATTTGTAAAAGCATTACAAGAGCACTTCACAGCAAATCAAAATCCAGAAAAAGCAGAACCGATGGCACGTTATATGAAAAATCACTTCCCATTTCTCGGTATTCAAACGCCTGAAAGAAGACAATTATTGAAAGACGTCATCCAAATACATACTCTCCCAGATCCAAAAGACTTCCAAATTATCGTACGTGAGCTGTGGGATTTACCAGAACGAGAATTTCAGGCAGCCGCACTCGATATGATGCAAAAATATAAAAAGCATATAAACGAAACGCATATCCCCTTCTTAGAAGAACTCATTGTAACAAAATCTTGGTGGGACACCGTTGATAGCATCGTCCCTACCTTTTTAGGCAATATCTTTTTACAACGCCCGGAATTAATTTCTGCCTATATTCCAAAGTGGATTGCATCAGATAATATATGGTTACAACGCGCCGCTATTTTATTCCAGCTAAAATATAAACAAAAGATGGATGAAGAACTTCTTTTTTGGGTCATCGGACAACTACATTCTTCAAAAGAATTTTTCATTCAAAAAGCAATTGGATGGGTCCTTCGCGAATATGCAAAAACAAAGCCCGATGTCGTTTGGGAATACGTGCAAAATAACGAGCTTGCTCCGCTCAGTAAACGTGAAGCAATTAAGCACATTAAACAAAATTACGGAATAAATAACGAAAAAATAGGCGAGACTCTATCATAGATAGACGCGTTCCTCTATTGAGATTTAAAAAAGAACGTGTTAGAATATGTTCATTATTATTAATATAAGTAGCGATGACGGACTTATAAGTACTTGCACAAAAAGCGATTCAGGGATAGTGAAAGCCTGAAGCTGCAAGGAAACGGCAGTCTCGAGCAATACGTGATAAAGTGGATGCACCTTTTGTGTATCAACTAGGGTGGAACCGCGGGCAAACGCTCGTCCCTAGGCAATTAAGCCTTGGGATGAGCGTTTTTTTATGTTTTTCAAAGCATATACTGCTCGTTTCACAAGTTACCTGAGCACGTCATCGCCAATACGTTAACTTTCAAAAGGAGGATTTTCTTATGTATTCAATGGAACAAGTAGTAAACTTAGCGAAACATCGCGGTTTCGTTTTCCCTGGTTCTGAAATTTACGGTGGTCTTGCAAACACTTGGGATTACGGTCCACTTGGAATCGAATTAAAAAATAACGTTAAAAAAGCTTGGTGGAAAAAATTCATTCAAGAATCTCCATACAACGTTGGTTTAGACGCAGCTATTTTAATGAACCCAAAAACTTGGATCGCTTCTGGTCACGTTGGTAACTTCAACGATCCAATGATCGACTGTAAAAAATGTAAAGCGCGTCACCGTGCTGACAAATTAATTGAAGATGCATTAGATGCAAAAGGCATCGAAATGGTTGTTGATGGTCTTACTTTCGACCAAATGGCTGACTTAATGAAAGAACATGAAGTAAAATGTCCTGATTGCGGTAGTGAAGAATTCACTGAAATCCGTCAGTTCAACTTAATGTTCAAAACATTCCAAGGTGTTACAGAGTCTAGCACAAACGAAATCTTCCTTCGTCCAGAAACAGCACAAGGTATTTTCGTAAACTTCAAAAACGTACAACGCTCTATGCGTAAAAAACTTCCATTTGGTATTGGCCAAATCGGTAAGAGCTTCCGTAACGAAATCACGCCTGGTAACTTCACATTCCGTACACGTGAATTCGAACAAATGGAACTTGAATTCTTCTGTAAGCCTGGTGAAGATTTAGAGTGGTTCGCATTCTGGCGTGAAACTTGTAAGAACTGGTTACTTTCACTTGGTATGACGGAAGAAAGCATGCGTCTTCGTGACCACGGTGAAGAGGAGTTATCTCACTACAGTAACGCAACAACTGATATTGAATTCAAATTCCCATTCGGTTGGGGCGAACTATGGGGCGTTGCATCTCGTACAGACTTCGATTTAAAACGTCACATGGAACACTCTAACGAAGACTTTAACTATATCGATCCACAAACGAATGAGCGTTACGTACCGTACTGCATCGAGCCATCTTTAGGTGCTGACCGCGTAACATTAGCATTCTTATGTGATGCATACGAAGAAGAGCAATTAGAAAACGATTCTCGTACAGTTCTTCGTTTCCACCCTGCTTTAGCACCATACAAAGCAGCTATCTTACCATTATCTAAAAAGCTATCTGAAGGTGCTACTGAAGTATTCGCAGAATTAGCGAAAGACTTCATGGTAGACTTTGACGAAACTGGTTCTATCGGTAAACGTTACCGTCGTCAAGACGAAATCGGTACACCATTCTGTATCACTTACGACTTCGACTCAGTTGAAGACAAAGCTGTTACAGTACGTGACCGTGATACAATGGAACAAGTTCGTATGCCAATTAGCGAACTAAAAGGTTTCTTAGAGAAGAAAATCCAGTTCTAATTATAAAAAAGAGGCGCTCTATTGAGCTGCCTCTTTTTTACTTTTCACGTTTTTCTTTAATTGCTACTGTACATCTTGAAATACATAATAAATCGTCATTCTCATCAATGATGCGCACATCCCAAACCATCGTTGAATGTCCTCTATGTATCGGTGTTCCGATTGCCGTTACCATTCCATCTTTCTTTGAGCGAATATGGTTTGCATTAATTTCTAGACCGAAGCAAATGCATTTCTCTTGATCAATTAAATTGTATGAACCGACGCTTGCTACTGTTTCCGCTAACGCAAGAGATGCACCACCGTGTAAAAAACCAAACGGCTGATGTGTACGTTCATCAACAGGCATCGTAGCAACTACCTTATCTTCTGTCATCTCTAACAACTCAATTCCAAGTGAATCCATTAAAGTTTTTGCCATATCGTTTCCCCCTTCTCTCACTTTAATTAAATGTATAATTTTACCTATTTACTTTCAAACTACGTATAACACTTATATAAGGAGGTTTCACCTAAATGAAACAGAAATTTTTTATACTATCTCTTATGTTCTCCTTGCTGACTATTGTACCAAATTGTGCACTAGCAGCCAAAGCATCCAACCTGACAATCGATGTTCAGACTGTCACGCAAAAAGGTAAGAAACCTTATATAGAATATCAAATCAATAGGCCTTCGTTTCATAATTTTTCCGATTCTAAGTTTCAAAATAAGCTCAATTTCTATTACAAAAAATCTACTGAAAAATTTAAAACAAAATTAGAAAAAGACGCAAAGAAATATTATAAAGAAACAGAAGGATCTAGTACACCATTTCATCCGTACGTGGCGAATGTTGATTATAAAGTCTCCTTAAATAAACCACATTTGCTCAGCCTTTATTTGAATTACTATCAATATACAGGCGGAGCACACGGTCTTTATACGTGGAAGGCTAACACATTTGATTTAAAAGAAAAAAAGTTACTACACTTAGACGATTTATTTCAACAAGAAGATAAATATAAAGAAGTAATTCGTGCTGAGATTGTAAGACAGATTAAACAAAATGAAAGTATTTATTTTCCTGATGCAACTGAAAAAGTCATGAGCACGAAAAAGTTTCACTTCTTTTTAGAACCGAACAATCTTGTCATTTATTTCCCTTTATATGAAATTGCGCCTTATTCAAGCGGCATTCCACAATTTCGTATTCCATATACGTTGCTAAGAGAGTATTTGAAGCCTTCTTATCAAAATATTTTAATTGACAACAAGTAAATAGTTTCGCTACGATAATGTTAACCTAAAAACAACAGGAGGTTAACATTATGAGAAGATTTCATGTTTTAGATTTAGCATTAGCCGCCATGTTCGTCGCTCTTATGGCCATTGGTGCAAATATTGTATCTTGGGCACCATTCCTGCAAGTAGCGGGCATCCCATTATCTATGCAACCATTTTTCGCAATTTTAGCAGGGCTTCTTCTTGGAAGTAGACTTGGTGCATTATCAATGACTGTTTACATGCTCGTTGGAGTAGCAGGTGCACCAATCTTCGCTAACTTCAAAGCTGGATTTGGAGCACTTTTAGATCCTACTGGTGGCTTTATTATTGCATTTATTATCGTTGCTTACGTATCAGGAAAACTAGTAGAACAAAAGGAAAAACCGACATTCAGTACATTTGCAATTGCTTCGTTCACAGGGATCATTTTAACGTATATTATCGGTACTACTTATATGTACGGGGCAGTCAACCTCTTCATGGGTGGCAAGATGAGTTATAAAGCTGCATGGATGATTATGATGTGGTTTGCAGTAAAAGATATTGTGTTTACAATAATCGGTGCTATTATCGCACCTCGCATATACTATGCTGTACGTCGTTCCGCTTATCAGCATTCTCATTCGACGATTTCATAATAAAAAAGAGTTATCTTACTATGTTAAGATAACTCTTTTTTTATATTAAGACTCTTGATTCGTTTGTTCTTCTAAAATTTTCTTCATCATTACAACCATGTCATCACGTAATTCTGGGTGTTGCAGTGCCATTTCAATTGTCGTTTGAACGAATCCTAGCTTTTCACCTACGTCGTAGCGCTTTCCTTCGAAATCGTAAGCGAATACACGTTGAATTTCGTTTAAGCTTTGAATAGCATCTGTTAACTGGATTTCACCACCAGCACCAACATGTTGTTGTTCTAAGAACATGAAGATTTCAGGTGTTAAAACGTAACGTCCCATAATTGCTAAGTTTGAAGGTGCTGTACCTGCTGCTGGTTTCTCAACGAAATTGCGAACTTGGTAACGACGTCCTTCTTGCTCTAACGGATCAATAATTCCGTAGCGGTGTGTTTCGTCTTCTGGAACCGTTTGTACACCAATAACAGAAGAAAGCGTTTTATCATATTCTTCAATTAATTGACGTAAACATGGTTTTTCAGCTTGAACGATATCATCACCTAATAAAACAGCAAATGGCTCATCACCGATGAATTTACGTGCACACCAAACAGCGTGACCTAATCCTTTTGGTTCTTTTTGACGGATATAGTGAATGTCTACCATTTTTGAAGAAGCCTGTACTTTTTCAAGTAACTCATACTTTTTCTTTTCTAATAAGTTTTGCTCTAACTCAAATGCATTATCAAAATGATCTTCAATAGAACGCTTCGTTTTACCAGTAACGATAATAATATCTTCGATTCCTGATTTTACTGCTTCTTCTACAATGTATTGGATAGTTGGTTTATCAACAATCGGTAACATTTCTTTTGGCATTGCTTTTGTAGCTGGTAAAAAACGTGTTCCTAATCCAGCTGCTGGGATTATCGCTTTTCTTACTCTTTTCATCACAAAATACCCTCTCTTCTGTCAGAATCAATAACGATTATTTCCTTACATAGAACAAAAGGGAGGTTTCGCTCCCTTTTGTTTCCTACTACTTAAAATTACTTTATATTATAAACGATTCATAATATCTTCTTTAATAGTAAGTAACTTTTGTTCACTATTTTGTAAAGAATTATCTTGAACACCGAAGTAGAACTTGATCTTCGGTTCAGTTCCAGATGGACGTAGGCAGAACCAAGAACCATCTTCTAATTGATATTTTAACACATTTGATTTCGGTAAGTGAATCTCTTCTTTATGTCCATCTTGTAAAGATGTAATGATGCTCGCTTTATAGTCTTCAACTGCTACAACTGTTAAGCCAGCTACTTCTTTCGGAGGATTTTCACGGAATGTTGCCATCATTTCTTGAATTTGTTCCGCTCCATCTTTCCCTTTTAGCGTTAACGATACAAGATCTTCACGGAAGAAACCGTACTTCTCAAATACTTCTAATAGACCATCGTATAACGTTTTACCTTGTGATTTGTAGTATGCAGCTACTTCACATGCAAATAGAACAGATTGTACTGCATCTTTATCACGGCAGAATGGACGGATTAAATAACCATAGCTTTCCTCATAACCGAATTGGAATTCGTATTGTCCGCTTTCTTCATACTGTTTAATTTTCTCACCGATAAATTTAAATCCAGTTAACGTATCAACTGTATCTAAACCGTATGCTTTCGCGATTGTACGGCCAATTTCAGACGTTACGATTGTTTTTAATACAACACCGTTCTCTGGAAGCGTTCCGTTTTCTTTCTTTTGAGATAATAAGTAATCAAGCATTAATGCACCTGTTTGGTTACCCGTTAATACTTGGAACTCACCATCATGATTACGAACTGCTACACCAAGGCGGTCTGCGTCAGGATCTGTTGCGATTAACACATCTGCGCCTACCTTCTCACCGTCACGAATTGCATACTCAAACGCTGCATGCTCTTCTGGGTTCGGTGATTTCACTGTAGAGAAATTCGGATCTGGTAACTCTTGCTCTTTTACAACTGTTACATCTGTAAATCCAACTTCTGCTAAACCACGGCGTACAGAAAGATTTGATGTTCCGTGTAGTGGTGTGAAGACGATTTTTAAGTCTTTCCCAACCTTTTGTACCATTTCTTTATTAATAATGACATTGTTCAATTCTGCAGCATATGCATCATCTACTTCTTGTCCAATCATATGTAATAAACCGTCAGCTTTTAATTGCTCTACATCAGCAACTTCAACTGTTAATTCATCTTCTACTGCGTTTACGTAGCTAATTAATTCATCAGCTTCTTTTGGAGGCAACTGCCCACCATCTTCACCGTATACTTTATAACCGTTATATTCAGGCGGATTATGGCTTGCCGTAAGAACGATTCCACTCACTGTATGTAAATGACGAACTGCGAAAGAAAGCACTGGCGTTGGGCGTAAGCTTTCAAACACATATGTTGTAATACCGTGTGCACCAAGTGTAGCTGCTACTTCCATTGCGAACTCAGGTGATTTATGGCGAGAATCATACGCTACAACAACACCGCGCTTCTTCGCTTCTTCACCTAACTTTTCAATAAACTTTGCTAATCCTTGTGTTGCTTTACGAACTGTATATACGTTCAAACGGTTCGTACCAGCACCAAGTTCACCACGCATACCACCTGTGCCAAATTCTAGATTTTTATAAAAGCTGTCCTCGATTTTTTTCTCATCTTGCTTCATGTTTTCTAACTGTTCTTTTAGTTCTGCGTCTAACTCTGCATATGAAAGCCAGCGACTAAATTCTTGTTTCCAGTTCATATTTCTATCTCCTCTCGCTTGTCATACCTTTATTATATGAAAAAAACAACCTGTATCTCAATATTTTTTACAATCTAACAGGATTTTACTGGGAATATTTGTATACACTATGATTAAATACTCCACTAAAGGGAATGAGGATTATGCAAGAATGGGGCTTGTCAGAAGAGCTCAAAATACAAACAAAGCAAATGATTGAAATTGCTGAAAAAGAATTATCAATTATGAGGCAAGCAATTGATAAAGAAGATGAATGTATTTTGTGCAAGATGGAAGATATTCATCATATGTTAGCAAATGTACAAACACTGGCAGCTACATACTATATTCAAGCGTATTTATCACCTTATACGGAAAGCTCACAGTTCATTACAACAGCTGTCCAACATTTAAGCGCCCGAAAACACGGTGCTCTTATTGTTGTGGAACGAAACGAGACACTTGAATCTTGTATTCAAACTGGAACAACGTTAAACGCTCATTTAACCGCACCACTGCTCGAGTCGATTTTTTATCCAGGTAACCCTCTTCATGACGGAGCCGTTCTCGTTAAAAATAATCATATTGTTTCAGCTGCTAATATTCTTCCATTAACAAGAAGCACAGAAGTTGATCCTGAGCTAGGAACACGTCACAGAGCTGCAATTGGCTTATCAGAAAAAAGCGATGCACTTATTTTAGTTGTCTCTGAAGAAACGGGACGCACTTCCTTTGCTTTAAACGGGACGTTATATACAATTTCTTTATAAAGTGAAATTACATCGCCCGTAACTCCACATATATCAAAAAAAAGGCTGTTCCAAAATGTAGGAACAGCCTTCTCTTATAATCTTATTCTTCTCCGAAACGTTCAACAAGTGTTGCAAGTGTACGTACCATTGCACCTGTTGCTCCAGCTGGCCCTAAATCATGCGCTCCTGATGATTCAGATGTTCCAGCGATGTCTAAGTGTACCCAAGGTGTATCTTCAGCGAATTCACCTATGAATGTACCTGCCATAACCGCATGTCCTTCGCGGCCTGGTGAGTTATTTAAATCAGCAAACTTACTGTTTCTCACGCGCTCTTTATCACGATCAAAAATCGGTAATTGCCAAATTGATTCATCTGTTTCCATAGATGCCTCTAGTACTTGCTCAAACAACTCTTCATTGTTTGTCATCGCACCTGTCGTATGATTTCCAAGTGCAACAATTACACCACCTGTTAATGTCGCCACATCAATGAGATAGTTTGCACCTAATTTTTTCGCATACGTAATACCGTCAGCTAATGCTAAGCGACCTTCTGCATCTGTATTTAATACTTCAATTGTTTTTCCGCTCATAGATGTGATTACATCGTCTGGCTTAAATGCTGTACCACTTACAACGTTATCTGTTGATGGAATAACAGCGATCACATTTTGCTCTGGGCGAAGTTCACCGATAATTTCCATCGCACCTAATACAGCAGCTGCACCGCCCATATCACCTTTCATACCAACCATACCTTCACGTGGTTTTAAAGAATAACCACCTGTATCATATGTGATTCCTTTTCCAACGAATCCAATAACATCTGTCCACTCTTCTTTTCCTTTATAAATAAGAGCGATCATTTTTGGTGGCTCTATACTACCTTGGTTTACTGCAAGTAATGCACCCATACCAAGCTCTTCCATCTCTTCTTTCTCAAGAACTTTATAATCCATATCATACTTTTCCGCTAACTCAACAGCATACTCAGCAAGCTTTGTTGCTGTTAATACGTTTGGCGGCATATTTACAAGTGTACGAGCTGAATTTGTTGCACGTCCATGTACGTAGCCAACTGTTAATGCCGCTTCAATTTCCTGTGCATCTTCCGCTGTAATAGCCGTAAACTTCTCTAACTCTACACGATCCTTTTTATCTGATTTATACGTTTGTAACTCATATGTACCAAGGCCTTGTACTTCTGCCGCAATATGAGCGACATCAATCGCGTCTAATTTCTCTGTTACGAAAGAATCAAGTAAGATTGCTGCATCTTGTACTTTTGCTGCTTGCAGTGTTTTAAACGTCTTACCAAGAGCCGAACGTAATGTTTCTGTCGTATAAGATTCTTTCTTACCTAAACCAACGAAATAATAACGTTTCACATCTGTTTTTCCTAAACTATGTACTTTTGAAATAGCTTTCTTCTTCGTAGAAAGTTCTTTCTCTTCTAATAAAACTTGTAATTGTCCTTCAAACGCTTTGTCCAGTTCTTGTACAAAGCTACTCGTTTTCTCTTCTTCAAATAAGGCAACAACCACCGCTTCATGGCTTGCTAATTCTTTTTGTACTTGAAACATGTTCAGACCCCCTAAATTTCTCTACTCTACCTTTATTATAACTTTATTTTCGATAAAATGCGACAATTCTAACTTCTGTTACATTCTATCTAGTCCCTATTTCCTCCAATATAAAATAAAAAAGTCTAGCGTAATTACCACTAGACTATCTTTGTTTTAAATATTGTCCGCGAAACACTTGCATCGTTTCATCTTGGTTTAACATCGTTAACTCTTCTTCTGAAAACTTACCATTTCCTATCTTAACTACATATACATTTACTTTTTTCTTACCCCATTGGCTATAAACATCTTTCACCGTATCATAGTACAAATCAAGACGGTTTCCTTTTATTGCACCGCCCTTATCAGCTACTACACCATACCCATAACCTGGTACGAATAAGATTGTTCCAATTGGGAATACGCGTAAGTCCGCTGCGATTGTGGAATATAAATCCCTTTTCGCCTTAACACCTGAATATGTAATACCATACTCCGGATGTCCCGGCCTCTTACCAGTTGACTCAATTCCCGACGTATAACCTGTTGCTGTCATTTCAATTGAACGATATTTAGACCAGTCGTTTGCCTGCTCTAAAGCATTTATCACTTCTTTACTCGGAGCAACATTTCTCTTAACTTCTGCTGCATGTACTTCTTTTGCACTCGTTCCCTCATACTTCTTTACAATCTCTAATAAAGAAACTCCTGTGAAAGCATTCCATGTTACGCATAATGCAATTGCAAGTAAACAAGTCATCATAATGCGAATACAATATCGTTTTAACATTTTTATATTCCACACTCCTTCATCGTTAATCATTCCCTATACGATGAAGGAATATGCAAAAAAATAATCTCCAATTGCATTGGAGATTAAAACATTTGATATCCGCTTTTCCGAAGTTTCTTAATTACGATTCCCGCTAAAGCAGCACCTACCAATCCAGTAGATAAAATAAACACATCTGCTTGTCCTAAATGCGATACACTTGTCCCAAATGAAGAAAATGTTTCTTTTGGCTTTGAAAAATAATCCCACACACTTGCCTTATTAATAATAAGTATACAAACAATTGGATACACAATAACCATTACCCATGTCGCTCGCAATATCATATTGAGTAAAAATCCAATTCCAAAAAACAAAATAAAAAATAACATCATTGAAATAAGTAGTACCGGTATACTCACTCTTTCTCCCTCTCCTTCGTATGCGCCGTAAATACGTGATAGGCCGTATAACCAAACTGCTCTCCTGGATTTAATGTTTTGTCCATTTCAAGATGTAATTCTGATTTTCTTTCTAACAAATATGTAATAAGCACAGACGTATTTGGATCGTCCGCAATCGTATCTGGATGTAGAAACGCTACTTCAGACAATTCCTTCTCCTGTACAATAATGTTTTCCCCTTCAGGTTCCAAAAGGAAAATAATCATATTATCACTAATCTCATTGTGAATTACGCCCGATCGAACACCAATGATCCCCTTCACATGAGCGACAATACCTGTCTCTTCTAACACTTCGCGTTTCACAGCTTCATCAATCGTCTCACCTTCATTTACAAAACCAGCCGGTAAAGACCATTTCCCCTTTAATCCACTGTATTTCTTCTTAACGAACAGCCACCTTCCATCTTTTGTAGCTACTAGGCCACTGACAGCTAACCACACTTTCCCTCGTTTCTCCATGATGTCATACCCTCCTCCACTAGAACGGACAGAATATTCTTTCTTTTTTGTATATTATACTATATTTTCAAATATGCTGTTACTTTTCCTTTCGAATGCACTATGATAAATTCCATATTTTTGATATATTGTTAATAAAAAACGTAAATAGGGGGACATATACTATGAAGAGAACAAAACATTGGCTTCTTGAATCGGCATTTTCTTTTTCTGGAAAAGCAATTATTCTTTATCTCATTTCATATACTTCCTTCTTAATTGGTATGATTTTCGGATTAAGACATTGGACTCGCCCACTTTCCGATCCAACAATATTTCAAAAAAGTATTACTCCCATCTGTCTTACGATTTTTTGCATCTTTCTATTACTGTATAGAAAGCGTGTACTATACGAAAAAAGCAGAAACAGCTCTTAGCCGTTTCTGCTTTTTCTACTATATATTAAAAGAACTTTAATTTACCTTTTTTAAGAACTAATAAAGGTCCACCTAATAAGAATAGGTAACGGTTATCGATAACTTTCTTCATGAAAGAAGCTTTCCAACCTGTTAACTTTTTGCCCATAACAACGCCCATTGCATCGTCATGACCTAAAGAACATACAGATCCTTTATTATCAAATACGAATTTCTTCATTTCGCCTTTACCACGAACTAACACAGTTAAATTGTGTGCAATGTTGTAACCTTGTTGAATTGCGATTTGTGCTGTTGGTGGATATGGACGGTTAATTTCTTCGTTAATGATTAACGCTGCGTCACCAACCATGAATACATCTTCGTATCCTGGAGCGTGCATGTACTCATCAACTTTTACACGTCCGCGCATTGCTTCAAAGCCAGACTCTTCCACAATACCATTACCACGAACACCTGCAGCCCAAACTACTGTTTCAGACTTAATTAATTCAGTATCATCACCGTTTGCAACGATAATGCCTTCTTCAGTTGCTTCTTTAATTGCTGTACCGATGCGGAATTCTACACCTTTTTTCTCAAGTTGTTTTACAGCATATTCTACTAATGCTGGATCGAAACCTGGAAGTGCTGTTGGAGCAGCTTCTACACAGATGATACGTGCTTTTTCACGTGGTACATTGTACTCTTTGCAAAGTTCAGGAACACGGTTTGCAAGCTCACCTACGTACTCGATACCAGTAAATCCAGCACCACCAACAACGATTGTTACTAACTCATCGCGCTTTTCAGTTGCATATTTAGCGAAACTAGCTTCCATATGCTCACGAATTTGACGAGTTGCATTAATGTTAGCGATTGAGAATGCATGCTCTTTTAGTCCTGTAATTCCGAACGTTTCTGATTCGAAACCAAGACCGATTACTAAGTAGTCATACTCTAACTCGCCATCTTTTAAGATAATACGTTTTTCAGCAGCTTTAATTTCTACTACTGTGTCTTGTACAAAGTTCACTTTATTTGTATCAATAACGTCTTGAATATCTAGACAGATTTTTTCATCTTGTAATGTACCAGCTGCGCTCTCATGTAACCAAGTCGCTTGGTAGTGATAGCTGTTGTTGTTTACTAACGTAATTTCAGCTTCATTTACAGATAATGCTTTTTGCAGACGAACAGTCGTAATCATCCCGCCATAACCTGCACCTAAAACTACGATTTTTGGAGTCTTCACCAAATCACAACCCTTTTCTTTATATAATAGTAATAAAAAATAATACCAAGTACCAAAAAACTCTATTTGTCAAGAATGTGGAATTTATCACATTCTATATCATAACAAAATGCAGTCAAAAAATCGTACGAATTTTGTCATAGAAATTTAACATAATACTTCCCTATATTAGTCGGTTTTATTCCAGAATTCAAGCGTCTGGAGAATTATCAATATTTTAAAATAACATAGCGTTTTCAAGGGTTTTTCAGCCTTTTTTTCATGTATTTTCCTTTCTCCATATTTTATACAATTAAAAAGTGTCTATGCGAAAACTTACACACAATTCAGTCGTTTTCAGAAGTATTATGAACTGAAATATGCTATCATTTATTTGAAAGTATCATCATTTGCAGGATTTTCGTGTACATATGAACAATATATGAAATCAATATCAAAATTCCATCTATAGGGGGAATGAAAGTGGCAGAAAATCAAAAAGTTTACGACATAACGATTATTGGTGGTGGTCCAACAGGACTATTCACAGCATTTTATGGCGGTATGAGACAAGCAAGTGTAAAAATTATTGAAAGCTTACCTCAGCTTGGAGGACAATTATCCGCACTCTACCCTGAAAAATACATTTATGATGTAGCTGGATTCCCGAAAGTGCGTGCACAAGAGTTAGTTGATAACTTAAAAGAGCAAATGAAGAAATTTGATCCAACCGTTTGTTTAGAAGAAGCTGTTGATACGCTTGAGAAACAAGCTGACGGTATATTTAAACTTGTTACAAATAAGCAAACTCACTATTCTAAATCAGTCATTATTACTGCTGGTAACGGTGCTTTCCAACCACGCCGCTTAGAATTAGAAGGGACAGCAAAGTACGAAAAGAAAAATTTACATTATTTCGTTGATGATATGAATAAATTTGCTGGTAAGCGCGTCGTAGTATTTGGCGGCGGCGATTCAGCTGTTGATTGGACAATGATGTTAGAGCCAATCGCTGACAAGGTTACAATCGTTCATCGCCGTGATAAATTCCGTGCGCATGAACATAGCGTAGAAAGCTTAATGAACTCTCGTGCAGAAGTAAGCACACCGTACGTCCCAGTAGAACTCATTGGTGATGACAAAATTGAACAAGTCGTTCTTCAGCATGTAAAAACGGAAGAAAAAATTATCATCGATGTTGATGACGTAATCGTAAACTACGGCTTCGTTTCTTCCCTTGGCCCAATTAAAAACTGGGGCTTAGATATACAAAAAAACAGCATTCTCGTGAACTCGAAAATGGAAACAAATATTCCTGGCATTTACGCTGCTGGTGACATTTGTACATATGAAGGAAAAGTAAAACTCATTGCTTGCGGCTTTGGTGAAGCACCAACCGCAGTAAACAATGCGAAAGCTTACTTCGATCCAAACGCAAAACTTCAACCGATGCACAGCTCTAGTATGTTTTAATATACAAAAATAAAGCTCCTTCCACGCATGGAAGGAGCTTTTCCTTTTATATCAGAAAACGAAAGCACAATGAATCCGATACAAAATCGAACTCATTGTGCTTTTCATCTAAAAAGAATTATTGTTTTCTTCTTCTACCTAATACAAATAATACTCCGCCAACTAAGAATGAAATTCCCGCACCAACTGAGACCATCCACGGAGACGCTGCCCCTGTTTTCGGTAATTCTCTCTCTACTTTTACTTGCGGCTCTTTAATTAATTTTTCCAATCTTACTTCCGGTTTCTCCAGCTTTACTTCTGGTTTTACTTCTGGTTTTACTTCTGGTTTTACTTCTGGTTCTTTTGGATCTTCCGGTTTCACTTCTGGTTCTTTTGGATCCTCCGGTTTCACCTCTGGTTCTTTCGGATCTTCCGGTTTCACCTCTGGTTCTTTCGGATCTTCCGGTTTCACTTCTGGTTCTTTCGGATCTTCCGGCTTCACTTCTGGTTCTTTCGGATCTTCCGGTTTCACCTCTGGTTCTTTCGGATCTTCCGGTTTTACCTCTGGTTCTTTCGGATCTTCCGGTTTCACTTCTGGTTCTTTTGGATCTTCCGGTTTCACTTCTGGTTCTTTTGAATCCTCCGGTTTCACCTCTGGTTCTTTCGGATCTTCCGGTTTCACTTCTGGTTCTTTCGGATCTTCCGGTTTCACTTCTGGTTCTTTCGGATCTTCCGGTTTCACTTCTGGTTCTTTCGGATCTTCCGGTTTCACTTCTGGTTCTTTCGGATCTTCCGGTTTCACTTCTGGCTCTTTCGGCTTAATTGAGACTGTTGGTTCAAGCGGTTGATTTATTCCGTCATCAACAATTGCTCTATTTACAATTTCTTCACCGGCTTTTTCTTTTACTTTCACTTTAAAAGTAATGTTTCTTTCTTTTGTATCTATAATATTTTCGTACTTCGCAGTTAACTTTCCATTCTCTACTTTTACTTCTATTGCCCCTTTGGCTTTGACACTATCTTTCACATACTCTAAGCCATCTGGTAATTGATCTTCAATTTTAACCTCTGCTACTTTTCCGTTTTCTACCGTATTTTTAAAGCTAATTCGGTATTCTACTTCTTCTCCTAGCTTCGGTTCTTTATTACTTACTGCCTTCGTTGCTTTTAACTTACCATCTTTATATTCTGGCTTTATTGT
Source organism: Bacillus sp. TE9106W (assembly GCF_054062215.1). Taxonomy (NCBI): domain Bacteria; kingdom Bacillati; phylum Bacillota; class Bacilli; order Caryophanales; family Bacillaceae; genus Bacillus; species Bacillus sp. TE9106W. The sequence goes on along the minus strand of NZ_JBSSFA010000017.1, from coordinate 75,773 downwards.
CGCTGTCGGTTCTATAACTGGATGGTTCGGATCGTCCACATGAATAATCGCTTTATTTGTTATTTCCCCTCCAACTTTTACTGTTTCTTTTACCTTCGCTTTAAAGATGATACTTCTTTCTTTCGTATCCGTAATTTCTGGATACTTCGTTGTTACTTTTCCATTCTCTACTTTAAGCTCTGTTGGTACAGGCTTATCACCTACAGCCTCCAGGCTATCTTTCACATATTCTAAACCGGCTGGAATTTCATCTTCAATTTTCACATCAACTAACTTCCCGCCATCTACTGTGCCATTAAAAGTAATTCGATATTCGATTTCTTCTCCTAGCTTCGGTTCATGATTACTTACTTCTTTCCTTGCCTCTAGTTTCCCATCTTTATATTGCGGTGTAATTGGTATAAGTGACTCAACTGGCGGAGTCGTCGGATTATTATCATCGACAATCGCCTTGTTTATAATCCCTTTTCCTACTTGTACCGTTTCTTGTACTTTCACTTTAAAGATGATGCTTCTTTTTTTCATATCCGTAATTTCTGGATACTTTGCTGTTACTTTTCCATTCTCAACTTTAAGTTCTACTGGATTTGGTTCCGGCCCATCAGACTTTATACTATCTTGTACGTATTCTAAACCGGCTGGAATTTCATCTTCTACCTTTACCTCAGTTAGCCTTCCGTTCTCTACCGTATTTTCAAAGCTAATTCGATATTCTACTTCTTCTCCTAACTTCGGTTCCTGATTGCTTACTGTTTTTTCTGCTTGTAATGCACCATCTTTATATTGAGGCTGAATAGCAATATTCGGTTGCTCTGGTGGATTTATTGTATCTTCCACAACCGCCGTATTCACAATTTCCTCGCCTACTTTAGCTTTTTCTTTCACTTTTACTTTAAAGATAATACTTCTTTCTTTCGTATCCACAATTTCTGGATACTCTGCAAGGACGATTCCGTTTTTCACTTTCACATGCAACGGTTTCGGATTCTCTCCCTCGGCTCTTTCACTACCTTCTACAAACTCTAAGCCCGTTGGTAATTCATCCTTAATCTTCACCTTCGCTACTTTTCCATGCTCTACTACGTTACGGAAAGTAATTCGATACTCTACTTCTTCTCCTAATTTTGGAGCTGGATTATTTACTGTTTTCTCAGCTTTTAGTTTTCCATCCTTATACTCCGGCGTAATAATCGCTTCTGGTTTTTGCGGAGGATTCTTTGGATTATGATCATCCACAATTGCCTTGTTCACAATTGTCTTACCGACCTTTACTGCTTCCGTTACTTTCACCTTAAAGCTAATACTACGCTCCGCTGTATCAGTGATATTCTCATACTTCGCTGTAATTTTTCCAGCTTCTTCTTTTAACTCTACTGGATTTGGTTCATTACCTTCTGCTTTTAAACTATCCTTCACACACTCTAAGCCAGCTGGTAATTGATCCTCAATTTTCAGCTCTGCTAGTTTTCCGTTTTCTACCGTATTTTTAAAGCTAATTCGGTATTCTACTTCTTCTCCTAGCTTCGGATCTTTTTTACTTACATTTTTATCAGCTTTAACTTTACCTTCTTTATACTGCGGTGTAATCTCTACTTCTGGTCGCTCTGGTGGATTTTTTGTATCATCCACAATTGCTCTATTTACAATTGCCTTATCCACTTCAGCTGTATCTTTCACCTTCACTTTAAAGATAATACTTCTTTCTTTCGTGTCAGTAATATTTTCATACTTCGCGGTAACCTTACCCGCTTCTTCTTTCAACTCTACTGGCGCTGGTTTATCCCCTTCTGCTTTTAGACTATCCTTCACGTATTCTAAACCAGACGGAATTTCATCTTCTATCTTCACCTCTGCCAGCTTTCCATCTTTCACCGTATTACTAAATGAAATGCGGTATTCGATTTCTTCTCCTAGCTTCGGTTTATCATTATTTACCTTTTTATGAGCAATAATTTTACCGTCTTTATATTGCGGTGTAATTTTAGCTGTCGGTTCAATTATAGGGTGATTTGGATCATCCACATGAATAATTGCTTTATTTGTAATAGCCTTTCCTATTGTAACTGATTCTTTCACCTTTACTTTAAAGACAATACTTCTTTCTTCCGTATCCATAATCTCTGCATACGTTGCAATTACCTTACCATTTTCTACCTTCAACTCCACAGGTTTTGGCTCTGCACCTTCTGCCTTTTCGCTTCCTTGTACAAACTCTAAGCCAGCTGGAATTTCATCTTCTATCTTCACCTCTGCTAGCTTTCCATCCTTCACCGTATTATTAAAAATAATTCGATATTCGATTTCCTCACCTAGTTTCGGTTCATGATTACTTACTTCTTTTCTTGCCTCAATTTTCCCATCTTTATATTGCGGTGTAATCGGTACATAAGGCTCTTCTGGTACATTCTTTGTATCATCCACAATCGCCTCATTTACGATTTCTTCTCCCGCTTTTACACTTTCTTTTACCTTTGCTTTAAAGACAATGCTTCTTTCCTCTGTATCTGTAATTGCTGGATACTTTGCCATTACCTTATTATTTTTAACCTGTAGTTCTACTGGTTTCGGTTTAGAACCTTCTACCGTGATACTGCCTTCTACATACTCTAAACCTTTTGGTAATGTATCCTTTATGTTTACCTCTGCTAGTTTCCCGTTTTCTACCGTGTTTTTAAAACGAATTCGGTATTCTACTTCTTCTCCTAGTTTTGGCTTATGATTATTCGCCACTTTCTCCGCAATAATCTTACCGTCTTTATATTGCGGTGTAATTTCCACATAAGGTTTTTCTGGCTCATGTGTTGTATCTACTACGATTGCTTTATTAACGATTTCCTTGCCTATTTCTGCTTCTTCTTTTACTTTCGCTTTAAAGACAATACTTCTTTCTTTTGTATCTGTAATTACTGGATACTTTGCCATTACCTTGCCGTTTTCAAATTTCAGTTCTACCGGACTTGGTTTAGAACCTTCTGCTTGTAAACTGTTCTCCACATACTCTAGTCCAGCTGGAATTTCATCTTCTACTTTAACCTCTACTAGTTTTCCGTTTTCTACCGTATTTTTAAAGTTAATTCGGTATTCTACTTCTTCTCCTAATTTCGGCTTCTTATTATTTACAAATTTCTCAGCTTTCAGCTTACCGTCTTTATATTCTGGGGTAATCGTTACTTCTGAAGTCGTTGGATCTTTTGTGTCATCAACAACTACTTTATTGACAATTCCTTCTCCAACTTTGAAATCTTCTTTTACTTTCGCCTTAAAGACGATACTTCTTTCTTCTATATCCGTAATCTCTGGATATTTGGCGATTACCTTTCCGTCTTTTACTTGCAGTTCTACCGGCTCTGGCTTAGATCCTTCTGCTTTCACACTGTCTTTCACATACTCTAAGCCATTTGGTAAATTATCTTCTATTCTCACCTCTGCTAGTTTTCCGTTCTCTACCGTATTTTTAAAGCTAATTCGGTATTCTACTTCTTCTCCTAACTTCGGCGATGGATTATTTACTACTTTTTTCGCTTCAAGTTTTCCATCTTTATGCTGCGGAGTAATTTCTGCCGTCGGTGTTTCTGGCTCTTTTTTCGTATCATCAATAATTGCTTTATTGACGATTTTCCCACCAATTTTCACTTCATCTTTTACTTTCACTTTAAAGGTGATACTTCTCTCTTTTGTATCCGTAATCTCTGGATACTTCGCCATTATCTTACCATTTTCAAATTTCAGTTCTACTGAATCTGTTCCGGCACCTTCTGCTTTCAAACTGTTTTCTACATACTCTAAACCTTCTGGTAAAGTATCTTCTATTTTTACCTCTGCTAGTTTTCCGTTTTCTACCGTATTTTTAAAGCTAATTCGGTATTCTACTTCTTCTCCTAACTTCGGTAATAGATTATTTACTACTTTTTTCGCTTCAAGTTTTCCGTCTTTATGCTGCGGAATAATTTCTGCTTTCGGTGTCTCTGGCGGATGTTTCGTATCGCTCACAATTGCTTCATTGACAATTGTATCGCTCACGTTACCTTTTACTTTCACTTTAAAAGTGATACTTCTCTCTTTTGTATCCGTAATCTCTGGATACTTCACCATTACCTTACCGTTTTCAAATTTCAATTCCACCGGATCCGGCTTAGAACCTTCCGCTTGTAAACTACCTTTCACATACTCTAATCCATTTGGTAAATCATCTTCTATTATTACCTCTGCTAGCTTTCCATGCTCTACCGTATTCTTAAAGCTAATTCGGTATTCTACTTCTTCTTCTAACTTCGGTGATCGATTATTTACAACCTTTTCCGCTTCAATTTTCCCATCTTTATACTGAGGAGTAATTTCTGCTTTTGGGTTAATTGGATCATGTTTCGTATCATCAACAATTGCTTTATTGACGATTTTTCCACCGACTTTTACTTCTTCTTTTACTTTTACTTTAAAAGTAATACTTCTTTCTTCTATATCCGTAATCTCTGGATACTTCGCCAGTACCTTCCCATTTTCCATTTTCAACTCTACTGGATTTGGTCCGGCACCTTCTGCTTTCAAACTATTTTCTACATACTCTACACCTTCTGGTAAAGTATCTTCTATTTTCACCTCTGCTAGTTTTCCGTTCTCTACCGTATTTTTAAAGCTAATTCGGTATTCTACTTCTTCTCCTAACTTCGGTGTTTCATTATTTACGCTTTTCTTTGCTTTAATTTTTCCGTCCTTGTGTAATGGCGTAATTTTTGCTTCTGGCTTTTTCGAATCTTTCGTATCATCAACAATTGCCTGATTGACGATTTCCTTGCCTACTTCCGCTTCTTCTTTCACCTTTACTTTAAAGACGATACTTCTTTCTTTCGTATCTGTAATATTTTCGTATTCAGCGATAACTTTTCCATCTTTCACATGTAACTTTACTGGAGCTGGTTTATCGCCTTCCGCCTTTTCACTACCTTTTACATACTCTAAACCGTTAGGGATTGTATCCTCTATTTTTACCTTTTCTAGTTTTCCGTTTTCTACCGTATTCTTAAAGCTAATTCGGTATTCCACTTCTTCTCCTAGTTTTGGTGATGGATTATCTACTATCTTAGCCGCATTAATTATCCCATCTTTATGTTGTGGGGTAATTCTTTCTTCCGGCTCAATTGGTTGATGTTTCGTATCATCAACAATTGCTTTATTCACAATTTCTTTACCTACTTCTACTTCTTCTTTCACCTTTACTTTAAAGACGATACTTCTTTCTTTCGTATCCGTAATATCGATATACTTAGCTTTAACTACCCCAGCTTCAACTGTTAATTCTACTGGACTCGGCGCTTCCCCTTCAGCCTTAATACTATTTTCTACATATTCAAGACCTTTTGGAATTGTATCTTCTACTCGTACCTCTGCTAGTTTTCCGTTCTCTACCATATTATGAAAACTAATGCGGTACTCAATTTCTTCTCCTAGCTTTGGTTTCTTATTATTAACTACCTTTGTAGCAGCAATTTCCCCTTTTTTACTTTGCGGTGTAATAACAACATCCGATTCAACAGGCTTATTTTTCGGATCTTTTGCAATTGCTTTATTTACAATTGCCTCCCCTACTTTTGCCGAATCTTTTACTTTTACTTTAAAAACAATATTTCTTTTTTCCGTATCCGTAATTTCTGGATATTTTGCAATGATTTTACCATCTTCCATTTTTAGTTCTACTGGCTCTGGTTTGATGCCTTCAGCTTTCAAACTATCTTTTACGTATTCAACATCTTTAGGTAATGTATCTTCTACCAGTACATTTTCTAGTTTTCCGTTTTCTACCGTATTATGAAATGTAATGCGGTACTCCACTTCTTCTCCTAGTTTTGGTGTTTGATTCGTTACACTTTTATCTACATCTACTTTACCGTCTTTATAATCTGGCGTAACCTTTTCTTCTGGATGCTCCGACTGTCCATTTGGCTCACTCACAACCGCTTTATTAACAATCGTTTCTCCTACTTTTGCCTCTTCTTTTACTTTCACTTTAAAAATGATGCTTCGCTCTTTTGTATCCGTAATCTCTGGATATTTTGCGATTACCTTACCATTCTCTACTTTTAACTCTACTGGACTTGGTCCAGCGCCTTCAGCTCTCTCACTGCCTTGAACAAATTCCAAGTTAGCTGGAATTTCATCTTCTATTGTAACGGCCTCTAGTTTTCCGTTTTCTACCGTATTGTTGAAACTAATTTGATATTCAAATTCTTCTCCTAGCTTCGGATGCTTATTTGTTGCTTTTTTCTTTGCATCAATCTTGCCAGCCTTATGCTGCGGTGTAATCTTTTCTTCTATATTCTTTGGAGAAGTTGTCTTATCACTTACAGTCGCTTTGTTAGTAATTTCTTTACCAATTTCCGCATTTTCTTTTACCTTTGTTTTAAAGACGATACTTCTTTCTTCCATATCCGTAATTGCTGGATACTTTGCAATGATTTTTCCATTTTCAAATTTCAGTTCTACTGGCTCTGGTTTTTCACCTTCTGCTTTCAAACTATCTTTCACAAACTCAAGACTACTTGGTAATTCGTCTTCAATTGTCAATACGTCTAGACATCCATCTTTTACTTTATTTTTAAATGTAATACGATACTCTACCTCATCACCTAACTTCGGTGATTTATTAGAAGCTATTTTTCTCGCTTCTATTTCTCCAGGAACCTCTTTTGGAATCGTAATCGTAACATTTGCATCGTCTTCACTCTCATACTTTATCTCGGCACTATCTTGTCCCTTTACAGCAACGACATTTTTTACTGTTGTATCTGATTTTATAGATTCTTTCACTTTCACCTTAAATGTAAGAATGGCACTTTCACCAGGCTTTAAAACCCCACCGTCTTTAGCATCTGCCCCTTCACCAATACGGAAATCAATTTGATTATTTACAAACTCTGCTTCATCATCGCTTGCATCATCTGTTTTTTGTCCTGTATTGCTACCAGTAACATATTGAATTGATCCTGGGACATACTCTAAGCGATCATCTAATTTATCAAAGCCTTTTACATTAGATACCGGCGCTTGATTGTTCTTCGTATCATTTTTCACTTCAATTTTGTACGTAATCTCTTCGCCAGCTTTAACTTCCTTAATTTCTTTTCCGGCACTATCTAACGCCTTTTTATCAACTTGTAAGTTTGGCGCATTATGTTCTGTGACGAATGTGGCGTTGTTTAATACGTAAATATCACCATAGCCACTATTTGCCCTAAAACGCATTTTTGCTTCTTTTAAATCACTTTTTACTTGTTTTGGTCCCTCAAGATGATACGTATGAATATCTGTACTAAATGAATTTGTCCAATCTGGGTTATATCCCGGATATTTTTTCGTAACAAACTCGTTAGTACCGTCTACCTGTACTTCTGTCATAGACGAGTCATTCACATCATTTTCTTTACCGTTAATATTTTTTAACTTTTGATATCCTAATCCAAAGTCATATTCTCCATAATCCCAAGCATATCCATCATTTTCAGCAGGATCTCCTTGTGAAGAGAAATAACTAAATTTCGCCTTAAAAGCACCTTCTTTCGGTGTGTTTATTTTGTTAACACTAATATTTGCCCAAGCTGTACTTTTTTGAACAACTAAACCTTCCCAAATTTTCATATCTTTTACTGTTTCTTTATAGTTTTCATAAACTAATATAAGATTCCAGTTGCCCCAGTAGTAGCCATTACCTTTGTCACCTGTCATTTGAGGCACATTCGCAACTGTCACCGTTTGAGAAATACCTTGTTCCATAATTACATTTGTTACGTCAGCATATGCAACATAACCATCACCATTAACACCAGTAGAGTAATCTGAGATATAAGATATAGCTTTTGCTTTTCGTATACTATCAGCACTTACTTCAGTATATTCTTTATTTCCCATTTTCATCTTAACTGGCTGCCTTACATCTTCATCGCTAACTACATTCTCTTTAGCATAAAGTGGTGTACCCATTGCTGCTGTCCAAAATAGGTAGGCCTTTTTCACTTTACTTCCAGCAGGGATTTGTGGAAATGCACCTGTTGATGAGTTAAAGTTGCCATCAACCTTATCGACATTAACAGTATATTTATCCGTCCTATACCCCAGGCTTTGTCTACCATATCGAGTCTTCTCATCAACTAGGCCAAGCGTCGTATTACCCGTCTGCACTAAATCACCAGCAGTAATTACGGAATACAACGGATCTCCAAATCCTTGCTTATCTCCTACCTGAATTTGAACCTTTGAAGCATTCTCTGACGCAGCTTGTACTTCTGCATCACTCTGCTTTGCTACCTCTTTTTCTGGCTGTTTCTCAGCTTCAGTTACTGGTTGCTTTACCAGTTCTGTGTTGGATGTAGGTTTATTTGTATCTTCTACAGATACTTTTAGCTTTTCATCAACTTTTTTAGTTGTATTATTAACAGATGGGACTACTGATTTCTTACTACTGTCAGCCTCATCATCAGCAGTAGCTTCTACCTTGTCTTCAGAAGGAATCCCTTCCACATCAAAGGACATGCTCCCTATTTGTACTTGATCTTTTTGTACACTAATCTTTTGTTTGTATTCTTTATTAAAATGCTGCGTGCGACTAGCTTTTATTAACACAGTCATTTTTTCGTGTGATTTTAAATCTCGAATTTTAAGATTAGAAGAAAGAAGCTTTCCTCCCTTATCTTTTTCCTCTACATAGAAATCCGCTACTTTATTTTCAGGTAACTTCTCTCCGTTTACTTTCATAGATTGCGAGAGGAACGTAATTTCATTTTCATTATTTTGTTTAAGTACCAATTCTTGAATTGGTGTATCTCCCGTATTTTCAATCGTATATTGAAATACGTGCTCCCTCTCAGCTACTTCTCCCCTATATATTTCAGCATTTACTTGCTCTGCCTTAATTCTCACATCATTTCCTTGTAACTCATCCCAGTTCTTCTTATGTATCTCTGCAAAAGCACTAGGTGAAGGCAAGGTGATGGATAGGAGAAGTGCGATTATTGTTACGACATTAAAACACTTCAACGATTTCTTCATATCTTGTACCTTTCTCCTTCCTATATATTTGCTATCCGTCTACTTATAGACGAAAACATAACAATATATATCCACTCGCAACAATCCGTCCTATGAAAATCTATCATTGAAATCTTTATTTCAACAATACAAATCTCATAAAATATTACTATTTTAATTTATCAAAAATAGTATATATATCGGATACTCATATAAACCTCTACCACTTTTTACTTATTGTAAAAATCCCCTATGATATAGGTTTATATAACAGTTTAAGGATACATAAAAATCTTAACATACTCCATAATCTATTTATACATACAATGATAAATTTACCATTTTTTACTTATTTCAGTTTGTTATGTATCATTGAAATTTTTTAAAAATAGTAACCGTTACATGTAAAAATATGTTATATTAAATAAGAACAAACGTTCTATATAATAAGGGGGATATTTTAAAATGAAAGAACCTATCATCGTAAAAAAAGAAGCTTTCCAAGCAATCGGCATTTCGATTACGACAACAAATGAAAAAGAGGCATCTACTGAAGGAAAAATTCCCGGGCTTTGGAACCGGTACTTCCAAGAACAAATCATGCACCACATTCCAAATCAACAAACGAAAGAAACATTCGCTTTTTACTCAAACTACGAATCAGATGAAACGGGTACATATACCTTTACGATTGGCATGCCCGTTTCTTCATTAGAAGACGTTCCAGAAACTATGACAACTTTAACAATACCTGCCGCTACGTATGCGGTATTTACAACGAGAAAGGGACCAGTTGCTGAAGTTGTTTGCGAGGCTTGGGAATATATTTGGAAATGGTCAAAAGAAAATAAACGTGCTTTCACAATAGACTTCGAGCTATACGATGAAAAAGCAACAGATCCAAACAACGCACAATTGGATATTTATATTGCATTAGCCTAAACGACAAAAAAGAAGATACCATTTGGTATCTTCTTTTTTGTCGTTAAATAGCCACTGTGCAAATTCAACATAATTGTCTACAATGAGAAAGTGCAGTATAGAAATATTAGAAACTGTATAAAACGATTGTTAATAGGTTTTTTAGTCTAAAATCGGTACATAGAAAGGAAGCAATATGGAGGAACTACAACAAAATAAATCTGCTTTAGAAGGAAGCGGAAAACCGCTATTAAAAAATGCGAACTTCCTTTTTCTTTGGGCAGCTACTCTTTTTTCAAGTTTCGCTTTAGCCTTTTTTACTTTTTCGCAAACGTGGTACATAGCAAAAACATTAAACCTTGAGGCATCACTCGGTGTTGTTTTCGTAGCTCTTAGTGTTCCAAGGCTTATTTTTATGATTATCGGCGGCGCTGTAGCAGATAAATTCCCGAAAAAAAACATTATGTTTTATTCTAATATTATTCGTGCTATTCTCGTCGCAACCATCCTCACATGGTTCATCGTAGGTGATGTAACACTATATACATTTGCTTTATTCGCTTTATTCTTTGGACTTGCTGATGCCTTTTTCTGGTCAGCTGATGGATCTATCCTACCTGAACTTGTAGAAAAAAGTCGGTTAACACAAGCAAACTCACTTACACAAATGACAAACCAAGCATCGGTCATCTTAGGCCCTGTACTTGGCGGTATTCTTATTAAATTTACGAACTATGAAACGATTTTCTCGATTACAATTTTATTACTCATTGTCGCAGCTATACTCGTTCAAAAAATACAATTTACGATACCAGAGCAACAAAATACAGACAAGGGCATGTTTACTTCTATTAAAGAAGGAATCTTATATGTAAAGGAATCACCGTTCCTTTCAACTTTCCTTATTTGTAGCGCATTTTTAAACTTATTTTTAATCGGTCCGATGCAAGTCGGTTTCCCGCTTTTCGTTAAAAATGTTCTACACGGTGATTCGCTTCAGTTTAGTTACTTAGAAGCATCTGTAGGCGGCGGAATGGCAATAGGCGCTGTCATTGTCGGTTTAAAAAATATTAATCGTAGACGCGGTCTATTTTGTATTGTCATGATGCTACTGTCTGGTGTATTCTTCTTATCTATCAACTTTAGCACTGTACTATGGCAAGCGTTATTAGCTGGCATGTTTTACGGTATTACAATCGCCATGGCTATCGTTCCGCTTATGGCGATGATTCAATCGACAGTAAAAGAAGAAATGATGGGACGCGTAATGAGTTTACTTATGCTATCATCAATGGGCTTTATCCCGCTCTCTTATGCATTCACATCAATCGCGCTTGCAATAGGAATTCCAATCGTAACCGTTATGAAAAGTGGTGCAATCGCCGTTATCGTCTTTGTACTATTTGTAGCGATTCGCGTTCCAGTTGTAAGAAAGTTTGATTAACTACTTGGAGTCATGCATTTACGCATGGCTCCTTTTTAAACGGATCAAATAACGGTATCCCCTTACTTCTTCTCAGTGCTGCTCCCCATTCTAATCCAACCTCTAAAAATAAATCCCGCACTGTGCTATATAAAAGTGCCTTTACATTTTTACGGATTTCTCCGTATTTATACGCTCTCACAACACTCTTTACTCGCCAAATGAAATTTCCATACACTTCTTCATCAGCTAATATTTGCTCCAGTAAAACACCTTGCTCTAGTAACCCGCTCTTTTTATACGCAAGTTCTACCTTGCTCCAAAATATATTAATCTTCTTCGGATTACTCGTCATCGGCAGAATTGCATATATAAAAGGCTTCGGTATATCGTGACGGCAATACGTCTCATCAAGCTCGTACGTTACTTTTCTTTTCTCTTTTATTTGTGGAATGTTTTTAGAAAGAATTGTTTCCCCCTCATATTTTTGCTCATTTTTACTACAGCCAGCTGCATAATTCTCACTTTCACATGCGGACAATTTCATACGGTCATCCATGCGGTCAATTGCAGATGTAAGAAAAACATATAAGTTCGCACTATACCCGCCGCGCTTATGTCTTTCTTTCGTTGCAACACGCTTTATAATTCCTAATTCCTCTAACTTTGCAATAGAGCGGCGTACTGTACGAATACTTTTTCCAACATTCGTCGCAATCGTCTCCATTAATGGACAAGCAACTCCTACTGTTTTCTGTTTCTCATTCACTGCATACTTTCCTAAAAAATGAATAATAGTAGCATCCGTTTTATTTAATTGAAATTGATAATGTTTCAAAACTTGTTTTTGATATGTATTAAACTTTTCTTTACTTCGAAATTCACTATATGGTTTCATTAAATTATATAAGCTTCCCATTTTTATCACCTCACTTATAAATAAGGGGTTGGAAGGGAAATTGGCGTGATAATTAATATTTTTTTACTGGAGATGAAAATATGATCGTAATTAGCGCTTGTTTAGGTGGTATTGCTTGTCGGTATGATGGAAATGACAATCTCGTTTCAAAAATAGAGGAGCTCCTGCAAAAAGAAGATACAGTCCTTATTTGTCCTGAAGTATTAGGAGGATTGCCAACGCCTCGTCCCTCAGCTGAAATTATTGGCGGGAATGGCGATGACGTTTTGGATGGAAAAGCGAAAGTGATGACAAAAGACGGTGAAGATGTCACGGAATCTTTCGTAAGTGGTGCTTATAGAGCGCTAGAACAAATTAAAAATTTGCATCCAGAATATATTATTTTGAAAGAACGCAGTCCCTCTTGTGGTAGTTCTACCATTTACACGGGAGAATTTAACGGCAATAAACAAATTGGTTACGGGGTAACAACTGCTTTATTCAAAAGACATGGATTTACAGTCATTTCAGAAGAGGATTTTGAGAATATAAAAAGGAATTGACCCTGTTCGTCAATTCCTTTTTTCTGTCTTATTTTGCACCTAATTTTTCTTTCACTTTCGCAGGAAGCTCATCTTTCTTAACTTCTTCCCAAGCTGTTACACCTTTTTTATCTGAATTGTATACGCGTAAGAATGCTTCTTTACGAAGATTTTTTTGAGCTGTGAACTCTAATTCTTTCTCTTTACCATCTTTATCAAAACCAGTTAATTTATATTGGTAATCTTTAAACTTCTCACCATTATCAGCTTTACTATACGTTTCTTTTCCATCTACTGTGATTTGAACGTAATACTGATCTTTCCCCATACGGTTAATATCACAACCAACTAACAGGCTTGCAAATACAACTAAAATACTAAATAGTGCAATGTATCTTTTCATTTCCTTCACCTCATATGTTTTTTCTTATATTGTTATCTTAAAGCCCAAAGCTTAAAGAAGAAATTCAAAAACATGACATGAACATTACACTTTTGTAAGATAATAATTATTCCTTCACTTTAGAAATCTTCATCCGGTCATCAATTGGACTTTCACGCCAAAAGAAAAGACCTCCTTAACGATTTTATTCCATCGCTAAAAAGGTCTTTCTCTATTTCACCTAAAAACTTAGCACTCTTCTGGCTTACCAGCATTCGTCGCTGTACGGAAAGATGATCCACATCCGCATGATGCGATTGCGTTTGGATTGTCGATTGTGAATCCGCCGCCAAGCATAGATTGTTTATAATCAATTTTTACTCCTTTAACAATCGGAGCACTCTCTTTATCGATAACAAATTCAACACCGAAAAACTCAAGAACTGTGTCGTCTTCTTTTGGTTCTACTTCAAATCCTAAGCCGTAAGAAAGGCCAGTACATCCGCCGCCGTGTACAGCAAGGCGCACGTACTTCTCTCCATCTTCAGCATCTTTTAACATATCTTTAATTTGAAAAGCCGCTTGTTCTGTTACTTCAATCATGAAATACACCATCCTTTCTGTTCTCATTCTATTATACATCTTTACGCTTCTATCTTGTACTCATACACTCCGCGGCAAATTACTTCCGCTGGTCCTTTCATTAACACGTTGCCTTCTTCTGTCCATGCAATCATTAAATCGCCGCCAGCTAAATGAACTGTAATTTCCTTACCACGTTCCATTTTCCCATTTAAAATAGAGGCTACAACTGCAGCACACGCTCCTGTTCCGCAAGCTTGTGTTACACCAGATCCTCGTTCCCAAACGCGGAAGTTCATCTCTTCCTCATTCAAAATCTCGATAAATTCAACATTTACTCGTTCTGGGAACATTTCATGTGTCTCAAGAACTGGTCCAAGTGTTGTAAGAGGTGCTTGTTCTACATCATCCACAAAAATAACCGCATGCGGATTTCCCATTGAAACAGCTGTAAATGCATAACGATGATTATTGTATAAGAAGTTTTCACGAATAAATGGGGTTTCACCTTCACCAAGCATCGGTATTTCCGCACGTGTTAAACGCGGTGCTCCCATATCGATTTTCGCTAACGTAACTTTCCCCTCTTCTACCGTTACTTCCGCTGTTACAATGCCAGCTAACGTTTCAATTGTGAAAACTGTATCTTCTACTAGTTTATGCTCATACGCATATTTCGCTACGCAGCGTAAACCGTTACCGCAGCTCTTTCCTTCTGATCCATCATTATTAAACATGCGCATTTTCACAGGCGCTACGTCAGATGGACAAATTAAAATCATTCCATCTGCTCCAATACCAGTATTAATATTTGAAACCTTTTCCGCCACAAGAGCTAAATCTTCTTCAGGAATTTGTTCTTCAAACATATTTACATATATATAACTATTGCCAAGACCATGCATTTTTGTAAAAGAAAATTGGCTCATTTGTATTCACTCCAAAAATAATTTGTTATGTTAAGTATAAAATGCACGCTTTTAGAACACAATATGAATGTCCCCCGTTTCTCATATTTGACAACATTTGGCGATGAGCCATTCTTGCGCAAATTGTGTAAGAAAAATGCCCTTCTAAAAGGGCCTTTTTTTATTTATATACAATATTATCCTCCCCTGCGAAATAAAATTTTATCTAATAGAAAAAGAAAAAGGTGCTGCCGATTGCAACACCTTAAAACATTGGATTTTCATCCAAATACTCATATACATTATTAACAAGTTCTTCTACTGTAGCACCTTGTACAACTTCACCATTTACAAGTGCAAACGGCCCCTCAAAACAAATACCACAATATCCTAAACAACCATACTCCATTACATCTAAATTCGGATCTTTTTCTAATTTCTCTAAAGCGGCTTGTGAACCACTCGCAAGGTTACCTACACAAAATTCAATTAATGGTTTAATCAAAATTCTCCCCCCTGTACTACAAAACAAATTACTTTCTGATTCTATCTATAAGAAGAAAACTAAGCTGTTTCTTGTTGTTTTCATTACACATTCTAAACTATTCAGTTACTTCATTATTTCACTTCAAAATAGATGATTTATTTTATATTACATGCTATTTGCGATGAAATGGTAACTAAATAAGAAAAACAGTTTACTCTACTTTTCTTCTTATTGTACAACAGAGTATTCATTCATGCATTGTTATTTGTTCACAAATTCGATATAATTTGATTGAGTAAAGTCAAAATATTTTATCAATATAAAATTTTATGATTAGGGGATATTTCAACAGAAAAGGGGTAATCCATCATGAAACACCTCGTAATATTAGGTGGCGGCTACGGTGGAATGAGAATTCTGCAGCGGCTACTTCCAAGCAACCAACTTCCAGATGATGTACAAGTGACATTAATCGACAAAGTACCATATCATTGCTTCAAAACTGAATATTATGCATTAGTTGCGGGTACTATTTCAGAAACGCATATTCGTATACCGTTTCCTGAACACCCACGCCTCAATATTCAATACGGCACAGTAACAAATATTGATCTCGAAGAAAAAGCTGTTCATCTCGATGGCGGCGAAGCAATCCAATATGATGATTTAATTATTGGACTTGGCTGTGAGGATAAGTATCATAACGTTCCTGGGGCGAAGGAATATACACATAGCCTACAATCGATTGAACAAACACGTAAGACATATGAACAATTAAATAGTCTAGAACCAAATGCAACAGTAGCTGTTGTTGGTGCTGGATTAAGTGGCGTTGAAGTCGCAAGTGAACTTCGCGAAAGTCGTTCTGATTTAAAAATCTACTTATTTGATCGAAAAGATAGAATCCTATTCCCATATCCAGAGAAATTAAGTAGATATGTAGAAGAATGGTTCGTAAAACATAAAGTTACTATTATACGAAACTCTAACATTACAAAAGTAGAGCCAAATATTGTGTACAACCACGATGAACCACTTGAATGTGATGCAATCGTCTGGACAGCTGGTATTCAAGCAAATGAAGTTGTTCGAAACCTTCCAGTTGAACAAGATGGTAGCGGCCGGGTTGTTTTAACAAAATATCACAATATTCCAAATAACGAGCACGTGTATGTTGTAGGAGATTGCGCAGCACTTCCACACGCACCATCTGCACAACTTGCTGAAGGACAAGGAGAACAAATTGTCCAAATATTATTAAAACGTTGGCATAATGAACCACTTCCTGACGAACTACCTGTCATTAAATTAAAAGGTGTTCTCGGCTCTCTTGGTAAGAAGCACGGCTTCGGTTTACTCGCAAACCAACCATTAATGGGACGTGTACCGAGGTTATTAAAATCCGGTATCCTCTGGATGTACAAATATCATAACGGTTAATACTTAAAAGGCTGTCTACTAATTAGACAGTCTCTTTTATGAGTTAAAATATAATTATCAGACACATTTTTCTCAATATGGATAATGATTTATTTTTCATTTTTATATTAAAAACTATTGATGAACAGTGTATGCTATTTATAAGTTGTTTTATTTCCTTTAAGACCGAATTCATTCGGTCTTATTTTTTGTGTTGTAAATACTTTTATAGGAGGCATTTCATTTCACTTATGAACGTAACGAAACTAAATGATCGCATAGAAGCGAAGAAGAAAGAATTGATCTATCTCGTTGAAAAGTACGGATTCACTCATCATAAAGTAATTTCTTTCAGCCAAGAATTAGATCGTTTACTTAATTTATTAATAGAACTCAAGACGAAGAAAAAACATTGCTCTTTCTAACCGTTATCTTCTCTTTTTTGATACGATATAACTAGAATTAGAAAGGAGCCCTCTATGTTTATATTACAAGACGTTACATATAAAGATATACTGCACATTCCTTATTTACAGATTCAAAAAGAAAAAATTACATGTATTATCGGTGAGAGTGGGAGCGGAAAAAGTACATTGCTCCGTATGTTAAATGATTTGCAATCTCCAACATCTGGAACAATTGAATATAACGGAAAACTAATTTCTGATTATCCCCCTATTCAATTACGACGTGACGTAGTCATGCTTGGGCAAACACCACCTATTTTTGATGGAACCATTAAAGACAATCTATTAATGGGACTTCGTCTTTCTGAAAAACCATTTCCAAATGATGATATTTTGCGAAGCGCATTAAAAACTGTTAGCTTAGAAAAAAGTTTAGAAGATAACGCTGATTCCTTATCAGGCGGGGAAAAACAACGACTTGCTTTTGCACGTATCGTACTTATGGATCCACCTGTTTATTTATTAGACGAACCAACTTCGGCGTTAGATAGCGATACAGAACGACGCGTTATGAAGCAGTTCACTACGCTAGCAAGAGAAAAGAAAAAAACAGTTATCTTCATCACACACTCACAACAACTTCCAGAAGAAATTGCGGACGATATTATTGAGATTAGTAAAGCAAACGGTGCAACTAGAAAGGAAGTGCTCTCAGTTGAAGGGCGTTATTGAACTCCAAATTTGGCAACTTGCCGCTGCATATATTTTCATTCTTATTTTAATTGGGCTTGTGAAGTTAAAAGGAATACCTCGCGAAAAACAAATCGCGCTCGCAACATTCCGTATGACGATTCAGCTCGTACTTGTTGCCTATGTCCTTACATACGTATTTGAAAACAGTAATCCATTTTATACAATTGCTCTCATTACTTCTATTACTACCTTTGCAATTTTTAATATTTATAAACGAGTTAACATCCCTATGTCTAAAGAATTAAAACGAGTAGCCGCTCTTTCCATGGTAGCCGGATCCATTGGGCCACTTCTACTATTTATCTTTGTTATTATCGGACATGATCCTTGGTATGCGCCGCAATATATCGTTCCGATTACCGGAATGTTAGTTGGAAATGCGATGACCGGTGTTTCTCTCGGTGCAAATACGTTCTTAAACAATATGAAATCGCAAAGAGGTCAAATTGAAGGAGCACTTATGCTCGGTGCAACGCCAAAAGAAGCCACTGCTCCACTCATACGCGACGCTTTTGACTCTGCCATTTTACCAACGATCAATTCTATGGTCGGAATGGGAATTATAAGCTTACCAGGCATGATGACAGGACAAATCTTATCTGGTGTATCACCATTTACAGCCATTCAATATCAAATCGCAATTATACTTGGTATTTCAGGAAGTACCGCTTTTGCTGTCATTATCTTTTTACAGCTTGGCTATAAAACATTCTTTAATAAGCGTTGTCAGTTGAAAGAGATTGACTATGGCGGGCGTTAAATTGTGCACTGTTCATGGTAAATGAAATTATATCGACGATTTTTCGAATATATCTATCATAACTCAAAATATATCAACGATTTTTGAAATATATCGGCGATTCGACAAGGAATATCGACTTACCGACAAAAAATGACATAATAAAAAGAGGAGGCCTATACGCCTCCTCTTTTTATTTACTTACGCCTTCTTAACGAATTGTGATTTTAACTTCATAGCTCCGAAACCGTCGATTTTGCAATCAATATCGTGATCGCCATCAACTAGACGGATACTCTTTACTTTCGTACCGATCTTCACAACTGAAGAAGTTCCTTTTACTTTTAAATCTTTAATGACAGTAACAGCATCGCCGTCTTGAAGAACGTTTCCGTTCGCATCTTTTACAACTTTTGCACCATCATTATTTTCAGCTTCTGCTTCTTGGCCCCACTCATGAGCACATTCTGGACATACGAAAAGAACGCCATCCTCATACGTATATTCTGAATTACATTTTGGACAATTTGGTAAAGTAGCCATAAATCCATTTCCTCCGTTCATTATTTATACGTAAAAATCAAAATTGATGTTTACATCTCGATAAATAAAATTTGTATAGCATTTCTATATAGTGCCATAGTCTCACGTTATTGACAAGCCTACCTCAAATTCTCATTTTTTATTGTATTTTACAAAATTTCAATTCGTATGGTGTTTCCAAATAAAAAAGAAGAACCTTCACAAGATTCTCCTTTTCAAAATGAACGAGTTCTGACTAGAATCCCCAACCATTTTCTTCAATGTAAAATTGATACTCTTCTAACTCATCTTCACTCAATTTCTTATTATTCTCATATACTTCTTGCCATTCAAAATAGTCTTCACTAAAATAAACAGCAAATTTAATTTTCACGTTTTTCTTCTCCGTATAATCATAACCAGTAAACTCTACTACATCATAATCTTGTTCTTTCTTCACAAACTTCCAAGTTGGATTATCCGTCATAATCTCTAAAGTAATACCTTCACTACTTGAACGAACGACATTTTTAATATTCGGCTCAGTTGGTAAAAGTGAGAGTCCGAGCATAGCTCCAACCAATACTATCATCACCATAACCTGTAAACCAATCATGCCAGCAAAACTAGCGTTGCCCTTTGATTGTAAATAATATGCCTTCTCATGATCTGGCATATCTTCTCCCTTATGTAATACACGAACAGCGTGCTTATAATATAAACGATTTCCTTGCCATCCAGTAAATATCATCGTTCCTAACTGAAGGACTAAACTACATGTTAAATAAATCCCATCTGGAATATCTATAAAAGGAGTTACAACGATACTAGGTACCGCCAATAACGTAAGTATAATAAACAACTTATACATTTTACGATAAGCTAACCAAAAAGTTGGGAAGAAAAAGGCTACCCAATTCCACGTATTCCCTTGCGCTGGATTTTCTACTTTGCCCCACTTAAAGTCATAATAAGCTGTATTCTTTTGAACAACTTTATGTAACTCTTGCGGAGAAATTGTTTCTTGTAAAACAGTGTCCTTCACGTACATCATCCTTTTCTTCTTTCTACATACGTGTATTTTATAGAAAGAAAGAGAAGGAATCTAACAAAAAGTACATATATTTCATAAAAATGAACGGAAATCGAATATATTCCGACAATTTCTCGTTTATTATTCCATTTTACTTTTTAATATATTAGAATACTTATGAATGATGGGTTTAATACACTAAGTTAAGCATTTTGTATATTTGATAATGAAAAATGTTTCACATGAAACTATTTATATTGTGTATTACCTTGCCTCTACACAATGCATATAAAGCCCTTTCTACTTACTATAAAATAGAAAAGACACCCTTTTCAAAAGGACGTCTTTTTACAGTTGAAAATTTACTAATAAATAAAAGGAATTGTTTAATACATGAATCCCCCATGGAACGAGTAAATTGTTTGTTTTCTTATAGGTGTAAGCTAAACATATACCGCCACCCAAAATATATAAAACACTCCCTAAAGTAAGTGGATGTCCTAAAGTAAATATAAAAGCACTTATAACAATGCTACTGAACGTAGAAAAGTGCTGAGATAATTTCGTGAAAAACATCCCCCGGAATAGAAGTTCTTCCCAAACTGGTGCAAAAACTGTGAGCACCACTACGTATATAAGGATTTCACTTTTAGTAGGCTCGATTACTCTATTAGGTTCATCCAAACTGACTCCCGTTGGTAGAATTAAATTTAATACCGCAAGATATATAAGCAGTACGATCATCGTCATTACTATCGTTACATAATGTTTAAAGTGATTGAACTGTATTGATTTTAATAACTGCAAACAGTAATTTCTTGCTGGCGCATATATTAAAATAATAGTAAGAAATGTTAAAGGCGGAATAAGATGATCTACATACCACGGATATAATGAGGAGTCATATAAAAAGTTCAAATAACCAATTCCATACATGATCCCAAAAATAATTACTATCATGATGATTACTTCTAACATACTCATTTGTACATTCTTTTCTTTATATGTAACTAATTCCGTGTCCACTATATCCCCTCCAGTATAATTAAACCTTTCCAACCATTATATACCAAATTAAACGTAAAAAAAGACAATACATTCAACTGTATTGTCCATTTTCTTCCCTACCATTTCTCTCTGCATGTTTCAATTAAATGTAGTAAGTACCTCTTCGTCATATCTGCCCTTCTCCACCTTGAGAGCATTCTCTTTTCTTTTGGGTTCTGCCGTATTCTCGCTACTTCTTTTAATAAAAGCTCCCATTCTTCCGATGAACGTTCTAATAAGTATTGTAATCCTCTATCTTTTGAAACGATTGTTTTATGGTCTAGTGTATATAAAATACGGCCCATCGTAACGACAGCTGATTCTACCCATTCTTCTATAAAGAATAAATATGGCTGCTTCACCTTCCCACTCCAGTACTGTTCTACGTTGTATTTCATCGTATTGACTACATCATCCCACCTTATTTGAAACGGGAGATCTTCCGCTTCTTTCCCGGTAACTGTAATACCTTGATTTTTCAATGTCCACCATGTGACCGCATTAATATCCCAATGACCTACATTCGCTTTACCATCTGCACAATACACGTACTCATTCAGTTCATCATTGTATTTCCCTAAATCAGCAAGCGGAATATACATACCATCCATTCTTTTCCCTAACGTACTACCACTAAGTTTCTTATGAAGTTCTACAAGTTGCTGTTTTTCAGCTTTATTCACGGAATCACTTATTACCGTAACAAAATCAACATCGCTCGTTTCTGCATGAAATGCACCGAGTGCGATGGATCCGTAAATGTATACCCCGACTATTTTTTCATCTAAAAAAATTTCTTTTAATTCTACTGTGTATCGTTCCATTAACTGTTGTACTTCTGTTGGTAACGCATGCTTCACTCCATTTTTCACAACTATCCCTCCAATAAAAAAAGCCTTTGCAAATTCGCAAAGACTTCCTGCTTTATAAATATTTCTCGATTTCTTCGTAAACATCCTTCAAACGAGGATTTCCTTCTCCAACAATTTCTCCATTTACAAGAACGACCGGGTAAAATAAATCTTCCTCCACTACGCGCTCTGCGAATGCTTTTTTCTCTTCATCTTCTTGTTCTTCTTGAAAATCAATATACTCGAAATTAAATTTATTTTCTTGTCCTTCATATTTACGACCAATCGCCGCTTGTAACCACTCAAACGTTTCTGTTGAAGATGGCATTCCAACGCAGCTCGCACAAATTACTTTCGTCCCATACACTTGCACATTAACCATTTCTTCTCCCCCACTTCTTGTTCTAACAGTATATTCAGATGTCTTATTACATAAGCACATCATTTTACAAACTTATTCCATACCCCTATACTGAAAAAACACGTTGTAAACATGATAAAAAATTTCGACAATAAAACAAGAACAGAAAAAATAGATTTTCCCCTCTATCTTGATTATAATAAAACTGATGAAAGGAGTCGATAAAAATGGAAAACCCACATATGCAAGAACAAGTACTAGAAGTATTAGATAAATTACGTCCATTCTTACTTCGCGATGGCGGAGACGTTGAGTTAGTAGACATTGAAGAAGGTATCGTAAAATTACGCCTTATGGGTGCATGCGGAAGCTGCCCAAGTTCTACAATCACACTAAAAGCTGGTATCGAACGCGCATTACTTGAAGAAGTACCAGGCGTTATCGAAGTAGAACAAGTATTTTAATTAAAAGCGGAAGCGGCTCGTTCAGAACAGGAGGTCATTGGAGCTCCTGACGAAGAGGCGCTTTTTGCCTCATAGGAAGGCGCGAAATGGCCGACTGTTCTAGCCGCTGGAGCTGGATATTAATTAAAAGCAGAAGCGGCTCGTTCAGAATCGCTTCCTAGAAAGAGACCCATTTGGGTCTCTTTTTTATTCAAACAACACTTCCCCTTTAACATCATAAAACAAAATTGGAAATCCTTCTCAAAAAATGCGATAATTGATACTATATAGTGAATCGTTCACACATATACAATCAAAAAACATAGGGGGACGACACATGCCAAAAATGGGGAACACTTTTTTAACAATTCAAGAACTAGAAAAGAAAAAAGAGTATTTATTAGGCCTTTCATCTGTTATACCAACATGGAATGCGAGCTATCAATTTTTATTTAAAGAAATCCAGCAAGAATTATTGGGTAAAGTAAATGAAAAAATCGAAAAACATCAATTCATTTTAAATATATGTGCAGAGCAACAAGTAGGGGCATAATGTATTACATACAATTGTGGTATATAAAAAAGAGACCTCACTCGGTCTCTTTTTTATATTTTTAAGATAACCAATCTAATTTTCTAATCCCGAGCTTATCAACTGGTAAACGAAGTGAGCTATAAAAATGCTTCATAAATTGCTCTGAGCGGTTCACATCGTGTAAAATGGCTTCTAAGCGATCTCTATATATGCTTTTTTGTTCTTCGTTTCCTGTTTGGTAGTACCGTTCAACTGTTTCAAAATAGTGAAGCGGGAACAAGAGCCTTGCAAATAATAGGCGCCAACCAAATGAGGATAGCGAATAATTTCGTTCGTAATCTGTAACAAATTGAACGATTGTTTTCTCCCAGTCTTTCTTTTTTTCAATCATCATATAACGGATTAATTCTGCTATATCTCGAGTTGGGTGATCATACACCCAATCAAAAGGGAGTTTGAGACGCTTCGTTTGATGCCATAATAAAGGTGTGAATCGTTCTTGGCAAATTGTTGCTGCATCAGTTAGCTGTGGTGTATCATCCATTTCTGTATCAACAACATATTGAATGGCATTTTCTGCAACCCCTAAGTAATACGGGAAGGATTCAATAAACAATTGATCGAATACGTCTGTAGGGTGGTTCATCACTTGTGATTGCCAAAACTTTTCTAATTGATCGAGCCTTTTTTCCCATAATGCTTTCCATTCACCAATGCGGCTTAGTTGCTCAATTTCTTCTGGAAAGAATGCACCTCGTTTATGGAATATAGAAAGCTCACTACCTAATGATATAGCATGTCGTTCTAACGCTCGCATACCTTTTAATAAGCAGTAATTTTGTTCTTCTATCTCACTTACATAGTAGCCGTGTATAGTTGGAACGAAAGTCGCTACAGTTATATCCCCTTGCTGGTTCATATAGTCACTGAGCTTTTTCATCTCTACAAGTACTTCTTCCTCCATTTCTCCAATTGGAACAAGTACATAAATTTTGTTGCGAATCCAAAAGCTTTTATAGGGGCCAAGGGGGATTAATTCTTTAACATGCATGTGATAATGCTCATAAATATGATGAATCATCGCAGTCGCCACCTATGGTTTTTCTATATATATATGAGCTTGTGCTCGCCTTTCATTCCTATGCACATGATAAAGCAACGAAACGTATACAAATACTAAAAAGAAAAAAAGGTGATAAACATGAAAGAATCAAATCAACTACAAGAAAAAGCATTACAACTATTACAAGAACGCGGTGTAACAATTGACGATATTGCTGAACTTGTTCATTTTCTTCAAAAAAAATACCATCCAAATTTAGAGATGTCAGAATGCCGTTATAACGTTGAGCGCGTATTATCAAAACGTGAAGTACAAAACGCATTGATTACTGGTATCGAACTCGATGTCCTTACTGAAAAAGGTATGTTAAGTGAGCCGTTACAGGATATCGTAAAACGTGATGAAGGCTTATACGGAATTGATGAAGTGATCGCACTTTCTATCGTTAACGTGTACGGCTCTATCGGTTTCACGAACTTTGGATATATCGATAAATTAAAACCTGGTATTTTAGAATACTTAAATGATAAATCGACTGGAAAGGTGCATACATTCCTTGACGATATCGTTGGCGGAATCGCTGCCGCTGCTTCAAGCCGTTTAGCGCATAGAGCTGAGCATTCGGAATAAAATCTGAAAGACCGTCAGTGTCATACTGACGGTCTTTCGTATTCCATGAGCATAAATTCTCTCCCGCGGCTCCAAAAAATAGGACCTTGTTGAAAACCTATGTTTTTATATAGCTTAATCGCTCTTGTATTAAATGTTGCTACACTAAGTCGAAACGTTTTCGGCCTAAATTCTTTAACAACAAAATCTATGCCAGCTTGAAAAAACATTTTTCCCAGCCCTTTCCCTGTTAACGCCGGCTTCATGCCAAGTCCGATATCAATTACATCTTCTCCACCATATAAATGAGCATCTCTTCCCCCTGACACTTGTGCATTTTCCCCAAAACAAAAATAGCCGATAAACTCTCCCTTATCGTCACAACAACCATAATACGTCCCATCTAATAATTCTTCTATTACTTCTTCCTCGCCTGAAAAACTATACAAATGATAAGGTTCTTCGTACGTCCACGTATTTATCTCATTTGCTTCTTCTATCGTTAACTTATGTATATCCATCCTTCTCTCCCCTAATCAAATATTCTATATATACTCATTCATTTTTAACGCCTCATTTCCCTCTAATTGAAATATGCATAATTACATACGCACAACTATGAAACAAATGATACAATTTATTTGAATCGCTGTTGCTACACTTCTTGATCAAAGAAAAGGCGTTAAAACGGATATTAGCGCCTTATCAAACTCAAGCAATTGGCACATTTTGTCATCTTGAAAGACACTCGAAAGAGTGTCTTTTTTTCTATACCTTACAAGGACTTACTCATTTCAAAGCATACGCACATAAAATAATGTAACTCTTTACATGCATGAATTCTTTTCTAAAAGTTGTGCAGTAGACTCAAAATAAAAAAGCACTCTTGGCTAGAGTGCTTTTTACTTTCAAATCAGGAGGTTACATATATGGATAGTACTCTCGTATTTAACTTCGGCATTGGTATTGTCATTATTTTATTTGTTTTCTTTGTTCTTTGTATGAGTGGTGTGTAGAAAGACGATTTGAGGCGTCTTTTTATACATATATGTATTACTTGACTTTCGCAAAAGAAGTAACAATAATGGTTACAGGTAGAACTATTCACATATCCACAAATAGGAGGAATAACAATGAAACATGTAATCGTTTATGCACACCCGAATACAGAAAGCTTCAACCATGCGATTTTAGAAACGGTAAAAAGTGAATTAGCAGAAAAAGGTCATGAAGTTCGCGTTCGTGATCTATACGAATTAAACTTCAATCCAGTATTAGGCGCTTCCGATTTCATCTCATTTTCTCAAGGAAACACACCAGCAGATATTAAAGAAGAGCAAGAGCATATCTCTTGGGCTGATACCATTACATTCATTTACCCAGTTTGGTGGGCGGGACTTCCTGCTATTTTAAAAGGATACGTTGACCGTGTATTTAGCCACGGCTTCGCTTATGCTTACGGTGAAAATGGCATCGAGAAGTTATTAAGCGGTAAAAAAGGATTATTATTATCTACAATGGGAAATACGAAAGAGGCATACCTAGCAGGCGGTATGTTTGACGCAATGAAGAAAACAGCGGATGTTGGTATTTTTGAATTTACAGGCATTGAAACAATTGAGCATACATTCTATACGAGTGTTCCTTCTGTGGATGACAGTGTGCGTAAACAATATCTTGAAGAGGTTAAAGATGTTGTGAATCGTGCATTTTAAATAAAATTATATCAGCGCAACTCAGATTATATCGGCGATTTTCTAAATATATCGACTTACCGACAAAAACCGACACTAATCACAATTGAATATTAACCCGCAAATATCAAAAAAAAAGCTGCTCCAAAGTTTGGAACAGCTTTTTTCATTACATCTTCTCAATCCACTCCGTCAAGTTATGCACAACTTGCGTCGGTTGAACTTCGTATTCTGTTAACTTCTCCACAGTTGTGACTCCAGTGTGGACAAGAAGCGTATGCATACCGGCATTTATTCCTGCTAAAATGTCTGTATCGTAGTTATCCCCAACCATTAAGGCTTCATTCTTTTCTATGCCAAGCACTTTTAAAGCTTGTTCCATAATGATTGATTCTGGTTTTCCGATAAAGATTGGATCTACACCTGTTGATACTGCTACAACTGATGTTAATGAACCGTTACCTGGTAATAATCCGCGCTCAGTCGGAATAGCAATGTCTCCATTTGTAGAAATAAACGTTGCGCCGTTACGTACAGCAAGACAAGCTTTTGCTAATTTTTCATATGTGATGTCACGATCTAAACCGACAACAACGAAATCAGGATTTTCATCCACAAGTTCAAATCCTTTTTCCACAAGTGCATCATGTAAGCCTTCTTCACCAATCATATATACAGTTGCGTCTTGTTTACGTTCGTAAATAAAGTTTGCTGTTGCCATACTCGTTGTGAATACTTGCTCTGCTTTCGCTGGAATATCGAAACGAACAAGTTTTTCTGCTACCTGTTCTGGTTTACGAGTTGAGTTATTCGTAACGAACAAATATGGAATGCCGCGCTCTCCTAACGCTTTTACGAAGTCGCTCGCTTCTTCAATTTGTTCTTCTCCGCGATACATTGTACCGTCTAAGTCAATTAAGTAACCTTTATACATCGATTATGTCTCTCCTTCTATGCTAACGTTCTCACCTTATCATACCACTCTTATATTACCCGCTTTTTACAAAGAAAAAAACGCTTTACCTTAAAGCGCCCCATAACGTTCATTTTTTCTCTTTTATTTGATAAGAACAACTACAATCGCCCTCGCACATGTTTGCTAGTGTTTTCACATCTGCGCCCGCAAATAAACGATTATACATCTCTTTTTCATCTTCACATACTTGCGGGAATCTCTCAGCAATCTCCTTTAACGGACAGTTTTGTTTTTCAATTACGAAAGAGTTCTCTCCGTCTCTCTTTATTTGAACCATATAACCATTTTTCTCTTGCATCGCTGCTATCTCTTGCACTTTATATGCTAAATTCTTTTGATTACTCACTCGCTTTTGCAACTGTTCTTCCATTCGCTTCGTTCTCTCTTTTAAAACGTAACGAAGTATTTGTTCATCGCCCATTCGAGCTAAATCTTCTAGCATATCAATCGCAAATTGCTTATACTCCTTCGGGAATGTATCTTCTCCCTTTTCGCTTAATCCATACAAATAAGTTGGTCTTCCGACATGTTGCCTTACCATCTTAGAATAGATGAAACCATCTTTCTCAAGATTACTTAAATGTCTTCGGATCGCCATTTCTGTAATCTCTAAAACTTCAGCTAGTTCCGCTACCGTGTGCTCTCCCTTTACTTTCAACAATTGGATAATTTCATCTTTCGTCGTACGTGCTTCCCCCATGCTTCACCCTTCTCCCTCACATACAATATAAGACCCCCAAAAGGCTTTCTCTGGGGATCTTATAAGCATAATTATTCTGGTACAAATGCAGATACAGGTCCTAATTCCTTTTCTAAATAACTGCGAATATTGGCTGGGTATTTCTCTACCACTGCAATATGTTTTTGAATCGTCTTATATAATTCATCATGATTCATTTGAATATAATCTTGCGTAAGCATTTTTCGAAGAAGGATAATTTCTTTCATCCCTTGTCCATCTTCTGCACTTATCACTCGCTCGTCCATTAAAATATCAATAATATCTTCATAGCTTCCTGGATCGCGCATAATAAATCCATCAATCATCGCATTCCCTACATCTAATACAGAATCAATCATTAGATGCGCTATGCGTTCTAATGCGTAAAATTCAAACTCGGTTTCATATATCTTTTTCTCTTGAAATGTACTTGTTGCTCGTTCTAAACATACTAGCATTTGTTCTATTTTCTTTCTGTCTACAAAATACATGAATGTCACCTACCTGGAAATTAAAGCATTTACATTTTAATTGTAACGCTTTCTTCTGAAAAAATCGACAATTTTTCGAATTCACCTTTTCCCCGTAATTTGTTATAGTTATATTTGTATGATTTTTGAAATTGGAGGAATGGAATCTTGGAACGTGAACTCGCACTAGAAATTGTCCGTGTAACAGAAGCAGCAGCATTAGCATCCGCACAGTGGATGGGCCGCGGAAAGAAAAATGAAGCAGATGATGCAGCAACTACAGCAATGCGTGATATGTTCGATTCAGTAAACATGGCAGGTACAGTTGTAATTGGTGAAGGAGAACTTGATGAAGCACCGATGTTATATATTGGTGAAGAACTAGGAACAGGTAACGGTCCAGAAGTAGATATCGCCGTTGATCCATTAGAAGGTACAAACATCGTTGCAAAAGGTCTTGCAAACGCAATGGCAGTTATCGCAATCGCAGATAAAGGAAACCTTCTTCATGCTCCTGATATGTACATGGAAAAAATCGCGGTTGGTCCAAAAGCAGCTGGTAAAATTAGCTTAGATGATCCAATTGAAAAAACAATTGAAATTGTAGCAGAAGCTAACAATAAAAAGATTCGCGATCTAACAGTTATCGTTCAAGAACGTGAACGTCATCAAGATATTATCGATCGTGTTCGTGCTAAAGGTGCACGTGTAAAATTATTTGGTGACGGTGATGTTGGTGCGTCAATCGCAACAGCACTACCTGGAACTGGTATCGACTTATTCGTAGGTATTGGCGGAGCTCCAGAAGGCGTTATTTCTGCAGCAGCATTAAAGTGTCTTGAAGGTGAAATGCAAGCTCGTTTAGTTCCAATGAACGAAGAAGAAGAAGCTCGTTGTCGTGAAATGGGATTAGAAGACCCTCGTCAACTTCTTATGTTAGATGACTTAGTATCTGGGGATGATGCAATCTTCTCAGCAACTGGTGTATCTGCTGGTGAGTTATTAGACGGCGTGAAATTCCTAGGCGGAGATTTAGCTGAAACATACTCTATCGTAATGCGTTACAAAACAAGAACAGTACGATTCATTAAAACGCATCACCATTTAGATCATAAGCCACACTTAAACTTAGATATTTAATAAAAGGAGCCATGTGTATGGAAGAACGTTTCTTTCTGTACGACGACACTGTCGCTACAAAAACTCGTTTCGTTAGCTTTATGGGAGAAAATGAGCGTCATGATTTAGCGCTATTATACTCCGATCGTCATTACGGTAAAACAATTGTCCTTGATATGCAGCGTAATAAATTCGCAATCATCGGCGCTGACGATTTAAACGAACCAGGCTACTTAGAGCACGCATTTTCTATGACTGAAGAAATTGCAGAAGAACTACGCTCATTTTTATTTGAACTTATATAATTTATCTCAAACACCAGCTTTTTAGCTGGTGTTTTTTCCCCATAATAATTTTGAATTTTCAATCTTATATGTTATAATGAAGAATAAATCTATTTGGATAGAAAGGACGTTATCTACGTATGCCAACATTTACTTTGTAATGGACCAGCAATTGGATAGCATTACTCTCAAAAAAGCACCACGCTTTTTCAAGGGAGTAGTCTGCCCATTCCCATTACAAAGGAACGTAATGCATCTGTAGTATGATGTTTACGGAGGTTCCTCTTTAGGGAACCTCCTTTTATTTTTGTCTTTTTCTCATGTCTTCATACTACAAGACATCCAAATAGCTGTATCACGTTCCTTTACCACTACTATAAGAGGTGAAGGAAAATGCAGAAAGTACAACTTTCTTGGAGTTTATATGAAAATCAGCAAAATACAATTGAAAAGTATTGTAAAAATTGCAGACGCACTACCCTATTTACCGACACAAATATTCGTAGGCATAACGCTAACGGAAAAAACATATATCGCTTTGCTATTTATAAATGTCCGAAAGATCATACGTGGAATCAAAAACTTCGTATTTATAAATCATTTACTGATCACGTTGAAACAGTCGATATGACGCAACAAGATCAAACGGAAACAGCTACTACCATTTCCATTACACAGCATAAAGAAAGTAGCATAGATGAAATTTCGATTGTATTAGACCTCGTTTTCGGTTCCCACCGGATGGATAAAGCTTTATCCACATATATTTCCGACTGGAGCCGTACACTCATTGTGGATAAAATTAAAAACGGGGATATTCAATTGAACGGACAACAAATGAAACCAAATACAATACTTTCTGAAGGCGATTGTATATCAATTTGTTTATAAGCGAGAATATGCAAAAAATCCTCTTACAATCGTAAGAGGATTTTTTTACTTCTTCACTTTTCGTAATACGAAGTGTGCACAACCGAAGTTACAATACTCGTATAAATACTCCGATAACGTACTAATTTTTGTATCATATGTCGCACGTTGGTTACTATCATCAAAGAATCCGCGCAATCTAAGTTGCTCATAACCCCAGTCTCCAACGATGTAATCATATTTATTTAAAATTTCTGCATAGCGCTCTTTAAATGCTTCTTCACTAAAACCGTCACGAAAGTTTTTAATTACTTCGTACTGCACATTATTAATGCTCACCGTAGCATGAATCTCTTGCTTTTGCTCCATCATTAACTTCCTCTCTAAGCATTCTTCTTTTTATCGTATCACAAAGCATAACAACCAACAATTTCAAATACAAAAATTTGCAAATTAGTACATGCTATGAAGAAGGAGGTGATACATCGTGAAAAAACAAATTATACTTTCTCTCCTCACGCTTTCCTTATTTGCAGGCTGCCAAACAAATAAAGCCGAAATGGAACGTGAAGAAGGAAGTCGTGTTCTTGTGTCCAATAAAAACGACATGTATCATACGGAAAATACAAATACACGATTAACGCGAGTCGGTTATTCATCTAAACAAAAGCATGAAGTATCTAACAAACAAGTAGGAGCCATTAACCGTGAGAAAGTTGCTGAAATGATTACAAGCATGACAGTCAAACTTCCTGACGTTACAAACGCTGCTACGCTCGTTACAGACGATGAAGTATTTGTTGTATACCGTGCAAACACAACGGATGCGAAACTTGTAGCGGATCAAGTATATAGAACTGCTTTGTCCATCGTCCCTCGCTATTATAAAGCATATGTATCAACAGACCAAAAGTTGATTTCTCAAATTCAAGGACTTCAATCTGGCGCATTAAATGATACAGAATATACGCAAAGCCTCGATATGTTAAAGCGTGAAATGAGTAAAAATCCTCATTTGAACAATACAGGGGATCAGACTTTAAATGATATGATAAAAAAATAAAGAAGGCGGAGAAAACCTCCACCTTCTTTATTTTTTACTATTTATTACGATCCGCATAAATCTCCATCGCATCACACATAAACTGCGCTAAACCTTCGCCAAACTTATCGATATTTTTCGTAAAGCGCTCATCAGCGACGTACATTTGGCCGAGCCCTTTAAAAGCATCTAATGAATAGTGACTGAAGTTTTGCAAGTAATCGTACCATACTTTGATAGCTTCTTGCGCCTCTTTGGAATCTGGAGCACCGTGTCTAAGTGCCGCTAAATTTCTGTAAATAGCATTAAACTCTTCTTGCTTCTCTTTTGACATACCTTTCGCATATTCATTCGCTTTATCTACAGCTGCGTCTCCCCATCTTTCACGTGCTTCTTCTTCGTACGGATTATGGCTGAAATCGAATCCTTCAAATTTCTCTTTGTTCGTCATTTCAATCTCTCCTTTTGTATGCTGAATTGTTTTCTCAATTGTCGCAATCACTTTATCTAACCTAGCACGCTTTTCAAGAAGCATTTTCTTATGAAGCTTTAGTGCCTCTTCCCGATCAAATGATGGACTCATGATAATTTCTTTAATTTTCTTCAAAGGGAAGCCTAGTTCTTTAAAAAACAAAATTTGCTGCAACGTTTCTAAATTTTCATTGGAATACAGACGATATCCAGACTCTGTCGTCTCGTCTGGGATTAACAACCCAATTTCATCATAATGATGCAGTGTGCGCACACTAATTCCAACTAAATTAGCTACTTCTTTTACCTTCATTGCCATGTGTATCTCCCCCTTAATACATACGATAAAGTATGACGCAACGTTAGAGTCAATAAGTAAATTCATTTTCTTTATAAAATATTTCATGCATAATAGATATGTACATATATTAGAAAGCGGTGAAAATATGGTTTCAAATACTGTAATTGCCAGCATCATCTTTCAACTCATTGTCTCGATTCTGGTCCCAATTATTGTACTCGTTTATTTCCGTAAAAAATATAATATAAATTGGAAAGTAGTCGGCGTTGGTGTTCTTATCTTTATCGGATTTACCCAAATTCTCGAAACACCATTCCACCTATTTATGCGCGGTAATCCAGCAATCGCTCCAATTTTAGAAAATCCATTTGTCTTCGCACTGTATGGCGGACTCACTGCTGGTATTTTTGAAGAATTAGGACGCTTCGTTGCCTTCTTCTTCTTACTAAAAAAATATCAAGAATATAAAGATGGCTTCGCTTACGGAATTGGTCACGGCGGCATTGAATCCATTTTAGTTGGCGGATTCTCTGCATTCCAAGCACTTATATTTGCGAATTCAATTAACAACGGTAGCTTCGCTCAGATGGTAGAAAAAATGCCAGAGCTAAGCCGTCTACAGGACATGTTAATTCAGCAACCTGCCTACTTATACTTCCTTGGTAGCTTAGAAAGAATTATGGCACTCGTGCTGCAAATTGCCTTTACAATGCTTGTTTTATACGCAGTAAAACAGAAGAAATATATCTTCCTTGTGTACGCTATACTATTCCATGCACTTGTAGACTTCTTCGCGGCACTTTATCAAACGAAAACAATTAACATCTTTGTTGCAGAAGGAATTACCCTTCTCTTTACCATTGGTGCTGTTGTTCTTATTCGTAAAATGAAAGCGAAATTAATGAGTGTGCCGGAGTAAAAAATAACCCACCAAAATTGGTGGGTTATTTTTATATGAATTACCACACTGATGATAACTTTTGCCCTCTTGCAGCTCCCTCTTTGTTTCTGCATCTATAACGATGTACTTATGAAACTCTTCTACTTCATTTTGAGAAAAGGAAGCGAAAAAATAAACTTGGCGATTAGGATGAACAAAAAAATCTTGAAGCATCACACTACTCCGACAACCCATGGCTGTTTTTTGTAGGAAAGAAAATTCCTCATCAGCCACTTCTTTAAATAAGATTTTTTTCCGAACACTATATGCTGCATTGTTGTATTCTTTATACATTTTCTTATCTAATTGTTCGTAAAACACATCCTCACTCACAAATGACTTATTTCGATTGCTTGGATAATCTACCTTTTGATTGGATTGTGCATATGTTGTGGACAGTTGCGAGAGAAAACAAATCATGAATACAATACATATCATTTTTTTCATCATTGCACCTCGATTTTCTATTATCCACATTACTTTTCCACATGATCGGGTCATTATGTTCTTTCCAATAAAAAGGAATATTTTCCACATTTGTCGAAGTATATAGCGTCAACTTGAAAGATGGGGATGAATTATGAAAAAAATTATTGTCATACGACATTGTTCAGCAACTGGCCAAGAACGTGATGCCGAATTAACGACCGATGGAAAAAAACAAGCAAACACCCTTGCTACATTCCTCTTAGAGCATCATCCACAAATAGACCATATTATTTCAAGCCCATTTGTGCGAGCTATCGATTCTATTCGGCCTTATGCACGCCAAGCCAATTTGTCTATCCAAGAAGATGTACGATTAGCTGAACGCATATTAAGCGACGTTCCAATGGACGATTGGATGCAAAAACTAGAATCTACTTTTACAAATATAGATATTGCCTTTTCAGGCGGGGAGTCAACGAAACAAGCAACGGATCGTGCTATATCGCTTATCCAACACGTTTTAAAATTAAACTATACTACAACACTACTTGTTACACATGGCAATTTACTTACACTCATTTTAAAGTACTTTGATCATACGATTGGCTTTCATGAATGGAAAGCTTTAACGAATCCTGATGTTTACGAAATTGTAATTGATGAACAATGTACTATAAAACGATTATGGGAAGCATCATCCAAGTAATATCTCTTTCCAACACATTCAGTTGACGCCACGAGAAGAAACTGTACTAATAATAGAAAGGGGTATCACTCCATATGTACGAAGATGTACTTGCATTACTACATAAAACAAATGCTTCTTATGAAAAATTTGAGCACGAGCCAGTACTCGATTATGAAACAGATCGGATCGTGCGGGAGAGGCTTGGCTTACAAGGCACTCCAAGTAAAAGCTTATTTTTAAAATCAAAGTCTGGAGATTATTACGTATTTTTCACGTTAGAGGGCACAAGGCTCAATAGAGGGGAGATGAAAGAACTAACAGGAGAACGCTTATCTCTCTGTTCTCCTGATGAACTGCGAGACAAAACTGGTTGCACGCCGGGATGTGTCGCTCCTTTCGGGTATTCACACGATGTAACAATTATTGTGGATAGCGCTATTTATACGTACGATAAAATTTTAATTACACCTGGTGTACCTGAATTTACAATTGAATTATCCACAGAGGAATTAAAAAAGATTTTATTAACATGTTCAAATGCTGTTTTGGAGTATAAACAAAAAGAGAGCTAATCGTTAGCTCCCTTTTTTCATTATTTTGCTTCTGCTGTTTTTTCTTTTGCAGAACGAACTTGCTCGTCCGCATGGTAAGAAGAACGCACAAGTGGGCCAGCTTCACAGTGGCTAAAGCCTTTGCTAAGTGCAATTTCTTTAAGCTCTGCAAATTCTGCTGGTGGATAATATTTAAGAACTGGTAAATGCTTCTTAGATGGTTGTAGGTATTGTCCAAGAGTTAAAATATCCACATTGTTTGCACGTAAGTCATCCATTGCTTCAATTAAATCTTCTCTCGTTTCACCTAAGCCCACCATAATGCTCGATTTAGTTGGAATATCAGGCTGCATTTCTTTCGCTCGACGTAAAAACTCTAATGAACGGTCATATTTTGCTCTAGCGCGAACTCGGTCAGATAATCGACGTACTGTTTCAATGTTATGGTTTAAAATATCTGGTTTTGCATCCATTAACATTTTTAAGTTTTCTTCTACTCCACCCATATCAGATGGTAATACTTCAATTGACGTAAATGGATTTTTGCGACGAACAGCGCGTACTGTTTCAGCAAAAACAGCTGCTCCCCCATCTTTTAAATCATCACGTGCAACCGCTGTTATAACAACGTGCTTTAAGCCCATTTGTACTACAGAATCTGCTACGCGTTCTGGCTCTTGTAAATCAAGCTCTGTTGGTAAGCCTGTTTTAACCGCACAGAAACGACAAGCACGTGTACATACTGCTCCTAAAATCATAAATGTTGCTGTTTTTCTTACAGCCCAGCATTCATGAATATTCGGACATTTCGCTTCTTCACAAACTGTATGAAGATTCTTA
Organism: Bacillus sp. TE9106W; assembly: GCF_054062215.1. NCBI lineage: Bacteria > Bacillati > Bacillota > Bacilli > Caryophanales > Bacillaceae > Bacillus > Bacillus sp. TE9106W. The sequence goes on along the minus strand of NZ_JBSSFA010000017.1, from coordinate 39,437 downwards.
GAACGCATCATTTTCTTTAAGCCTGTATAGTTTTCATTCGTGTTTAACTTAATTTTCAACCATTCGGGCTTGCGCTTATATTCTGTTTGTTTTGTCATGGTTATCAACTCCGCACAATATGAAATAGTTTACCGTGTTCGCTTCTTTCAATGTAACATATCTATTCTAACGTATGAAAGCGATTTGCTCAAATGAAGATTCTAAGATTTTTTCCAATCGTTCCCTATAATGAAATACTCCGTATATCCCACACTAAAAAGAGTGATGTTGTGAAAGGAGTCTATTTCATGCTTCGAAAAATTTCTCTTTTGCTTTCGATTTGCTTTCTTCTCCACCAAAACATCGCTTACGGTGAAGATAATCAGCAAAGCATATACGAAAAGCGCATGGCACTATATAAAGAAACCGAGCAATCTTCAGGCATTCCGTGGTATTACTTAGCTGCAATGGATCAATATGAAAGAAATATACGGAGCGTAAGAAAAGATATTCCGAAAAAACCAGATGCCATCATTTCCCTTTATTTCAAACCAGAAATATGGGCTGGACCTGTTAATGGTAACGATACTCTCCCCCATACAATTGCTCTATTTGGCGGGTTAGGTTTAGATGGTGACAAAGATGGATTTGCAAATGCAAATAACGACCGTGACCTTCTGCATACAGCAGCAACAATTTTAAAGAAACAAGGAACGTCAGAAGAACGTATCAAAATCATGCTCTGGGAATATTATAGACGTGCAAAAACAGTTGATTTAATTACCGAATACGCCCAAATTTATAAACATTATGGACGTATTAATTTAGAAGGAAATGCTTTTCCCCTTCCTATTCGCAGTGACCATAGCTACCGTAGTACTTTCGGCGCTGGAAGAAGTTTTGGTGGAAGAAGGGTTCATGAAGGAACCGATATATTCGCAGGCTATGGCGTACCAGTAAGATCCACTTGCTATGGCATTATTGAAACAAAGGGCTGGAATCGCCTTGGCGGATGGCGCATCGGTATTCGCGACCTTCATAATAATTATCATTATTACGCTCACTTAGGCGGGTTCTCAAAAGAAATACAGCTTGGACAAATTGTCGAGCCCGGAAAAGTAATCGGATTTGTTGGTAGCACCGGTTACGGTCCTCCCGGCACAGCTGGAAAATTCCCGCCTCACCTACATTTCGGCATGTATAAAGACAACGGTTATACAGAATGGGCTTTCGATCCATACATGCATTTAAGTCTTTGGGAGCGAAAAGAACGCGCAAATACAAAACGATAACCGTAGCACATTGCTACGGTTATTTTTCATTTACAACTAACTATCCGTTTTCTTTTTATTAGGTACAACAACACTTCCGCTTCCATAATAAGTAGGCACTTCTCCTTGAACAATGCGCGTCGCAATTGGAACATTTTGTTTCACTTTTATTTCTTTCGTATGAAATGGAATAACCACTTGCAACGTGACTTCCATCTCCATAATAATTTGAATCGCTGTCGTATTGATCCCGTGTGGTTCAATTTTTTGTTTAATATCCGTATTTACATGACCAATCGTCGTGAAATCAATTGGAATATCGGGTCCTATATTTCCAAGAAGCGCATTATTTGTTACACGACCAAAAGGAACCGCCATCGTTGCCCCGTTTTTTTCAGAAATACCTAGCCCATTTAAATTCCCTTGTTCTACTTGCTGTAAATATTTTTCTATGTATGTGGTCGTTGACGTTACGATTTCATTTACTTGCTTCGTATTTAAGTTAATTGTGGATACTTTTCCGTTTTTATCATTTTGTACTTTCATTAATGAATCGACATCGAACCCTTCATCAATTCTATCTTTTACCGCCTTCGTCATAACCGCTGTCGCCATTTTATGTGTCTCTACTTCTCCATATTTCATTAATGTCGGCTGAATGCTGCTATTCACAATCCATAATCCTTGCACGAGCAATATGACAAAAAGAATAAACGACATAAGCAGTATGTGCCGAAAGGAAATAGGTCCCCTTCGAAACCGCGAATTTTTCGAACGAAATATACTCATAAAAAAACCTCCTTCTTATATCATTTCTATGCAAGAAGGAGGGACGATATATGCTTATCTCATTTTTAATAATGCTTCTTTTCCGATTGTGCCAGCCGTAATACCTAAAGCTTCGGCTTCAATCGTTACTGATTCTAGCGGTGCTTCAAGAAGTTGTTCAATCGTTCTTACACCAACCGCGCGGCCAGCAATAATACCACGATCTCCTAACTTCTCATTTAAAAGACCTACATCTAATGCACCGCACATAATATATCCTTTATCGCTCATTACAGCTAGCAAATTTGTCTTTGGAAGTTTGACGCTAACCGCAATAAACGTATAATTATCGATTATAATCGGCTCTACATTAACCATAGTTCACACTCCTCTCTTTCTTATCTGTATGACAAGAGAAAAATGAGTGTTACAAGTTAACTAGCCTATAGTTTGACGGAAGATGTATGAGTTATTAACACGTCCGTTAACACATCTCTAAGTAGTTCTGGCATATAATATTGTTTGTTAGAAAGTGTGGATAGCTCTGGGTATAAGTAGCCAAATGTAAACATATCAATCGTTCCTACTGTATATATACGATCTAATTCCAGCGATTCTCCGTTAATTAATACATCTTCGAGTAAAATTTTATTCCCGGGAATCGTATCTGGAATGACTTCTACACCAGCGTAAATCATTTTCCCCATCACTTTCCCGCGAAATCCGAATCCTTTTACCTCAAGGTTCTCCATATTCGGGCGACGTGCCTTTAAAATAACTTCTCTTAGCGTTTTCCCCGGCACCTTTAATAAACATGGATTAATTGGATGTGGACAAATTCTGTGAATATCTCCGCGCGTCACAACACCTTCATCTAATCCTTCAAGAAGTACACCAGCGTTCACCATGCCAATCTCTGCACCGCACCACGTTTTCAGCGCATTTGCTAACATGTGCGAAAATGCTGTCTCATGAAACCAATCAACCGGTAATGATTCCTTTAAATGAACGACAGGTTCTTCCATAATATGTGTACTTTCTTCCTGCAGCGCTTCAATTGTGGATAACGGTTTACTATAAGCACCTAAACGGTCTGTCTTAATCGCTCTACCGTCCTTTTTCAACAGCTTCTTCGTCTCTTTATCCACAGTAAGCTGAACGTGCCCAACGTAACGTCCCCACTTTTCACAACAGCAAAGTAACGTATTATTCATAAGAACACCACGCTCAAATAAATGATGCGTATGTGCCCCTAAAATAACATCTATATCATAATGCTCCGCCATATGCTCATCCATACTTTTTCCAAGGTGAGAAAGGACAACCGTTATATGAGCCTCATCTCTCACTTCTTCTAAAATAGACTCTAAATGCTCGATTGGATCTTCAATATGCCAATCTAACATTTGATAAAACTCTGGATACGCAACTGTTAATCCGATAAAAGCAATCGTAATCCCATCTGTCGTTGTATGTAATTTATAAGGCTTTGCCCACTCTGGACGTACCCCTTCTTTTTCAAATAAATTCGCGACGAGCACCTCAAATCCAGCATCATCATATAGACGATTCAAATGCTCCTTCGCTAACGTAATGCCTTCATTATTTCCGATCGTTACATAATCATATAACGCCTCATTTAAAAGCTTCGTATTGCCAAGTCCATTCGTCGCTTCCGAAATACTATGAAAACGATCCACATGATCGCCAATATCTACAGTTAAAACGGTCTCTCCTGCTTCCTGTCTTCGCTTTTTCTCTCCTTGTACAAACCGAGAAATTTGCGGCCAATTTTCAAAATGACTATGTATATCGTTTGTATGATAAAGGTGGATGATTGTTTCTTTATTTATATTCAGAGAAAAAACCTCCTCTCAGTTCCTTACTGCCTTTTACGCTACACGTATGCAATAATCCTGTAAATACTTTTCGTCTTTTCTTGCTATTTTACATTGTACTCGCATTGTGAGAAAAAGCAAAAGATTGCCCTTTTCATATGAATTTTTCTGCATTATCATCTATATAGGAGGTGTTCTTATTAAACTTTATAGCTTACTCTCACTCGTGTTTTCATTAATAGGAAGCATTTTATTTATCGCTTCCGTACTTTACTTACCTAATCTATATCTATTTATTAGCTTCCCTCTCGTTATTCTTGGCCTCATGTTTAGCATCGTTGCAATATCTAAAAACGAAGCTAGCAAATTGAGATTTGCCGGTATCTTTGTCTTACTTATCTTAATTCTCTTCGTATTAATAGGTATTCCTTTTATATTTGTAGGATTTGGATTTTAGAGCTAGTTATTGCTAGCTCTATTTTTATGTTGCGGGGGTATATGAAGAATTTCTTTTGTCTTACTTTGTCGATAAGTCGATATCCCTTGTCGAATCGTCGATATATTGCAATAATCGCCGATATATTCCGAGTTGTGTTCGATATATTTGAAAAATCGCTGATATATTCCAATGTATACTGGATGGGGTATCACCATACATTTATACCTTGTAACACGACATATGTCGTGTTACAATTTCATCATAAGGTGGTGAACCATAAAATGGATAAAGAGATATTAAAAGGAAGTATTGATATTTTACTTCTCTCCATCATTAAACAGCATGATACGTACGGATATGAAATTATTCAAAAGCTAAAAGAAAACAGCAATGATCTATACACGATGAGCCAAGGTACACTCTATCCAGCACTCAAACGGCTGGAACAAAAGGATTTAATCCATTCCTACTGGGGTGAATCTGAAACTGGTATGAAACGAAAGTTTTATCGCATTACTACGAGCGGAAAGAAAATGTTAGAAGAAAAACTAACAGCGTGGGATTCAGTTACAGCTCTTATTAAAACTTGTCAGAAAGGAGCTTTAAATTAATGACGATTGAAAAATACATAAAGAGTATCGTTCAAAAAACAAACCTATCCCAATCTGATAAAGACGAACTATACTTCGAAATTTACGATCATCTCACAAGCTTAAAACAAGAATTTCTCGATCAAGGAAAATCCGAAGAAGAAGCTACTACATTAGCCATTCAAAATTTTGGAGAAGCCTCTACTTTAGGAACTGAAATTGAAAAAGCGATGCAATCTTCTACGCAAAAATATGTGCAGTGGATTGGCTGGGGATTGTTTTTACCGTATTCGTTTGTTTTGTTATTTAAACTATTGCTCGGGAGATCAGCCTTTTACTTTGGTAATCTGACGTACTTCTTTGAAACAGGTGACTGGCATTCTATACACGGTGGGTTAATAAACTTAGTTCCTTTCAGAAGTACAATCCGCTATTTAACTGAATTTGATTCTTATAATATAGATATCGTACTTATGAATACATTAGGAAACGTCATCATATTCATCCCATTCGGCTTCCTGCTACCTTTATTATTTAAACAAATAAACAATGTAAAAATGGCATCAAAAATTTTCATTAAATTTATTTTATTAATTGAATCGTTACAGCTCCTTACTTTTACTGGTGTTTTCGATATTGATGACATCATGCTGAATATGTTAGGTGCTTTAATTGGGTATGGTTCTTTCGTTGGGATAAAGTATATTTTGGAGCGTGTTAGGTCTGTGGATAAGGTGGATACGATTTAGGTTCGGGGTATATTCGCCCTTCTGATATGTCGTAATTTATTGATAAGTCGATATTCCTTGTCGAATCGTCGATATATTGAAATAATCGCTGATATATTTCGAGTTGTGTTCGATATATTTGAAAAATCGCTGATATATTTCGAGTTGTGTTCGATATATTTGAAAAATCGCTGATATATTTAGCTGGAAACCTACCTGGGTATCCCAGCTAACTCCAAGCCCAGCTCACACAATAAAAAAAGCGCCCTGCACAGCAGGGCGCTTCCTTTATATATTATCCAGTTCCAGCGGCTAGAATGTTCGGTGGCTTCACTTCTTCCTATGAGGCAAAAAGCGCCTCTACGTCAGAAGCTCCATCCCCCTCACATTCTGGACGAGCCGCCTCCACTTTAAATATTAACCAATAGAACCTTCCATCTCAAACTTGATTAAGCGGTTCATTTCAACTGCGTATTCCATTGGAAGTTCGCGAGTGAATGGCTCGATGAAGCCCATTACGATCATTTCTGTAGCTTCTTGCTCAGAAATACCGCGGCTCATTAGGTAGAATAATTGTTCTTCTGATACTTTCGATACTTTCGCTTCATGCTCAAGTGAAACGTAATCGTTTTTGATTTCGTTGTAAGGAATTGTATCAGATGTAGATTGGTTATCCATGATTAACGTGTCACACTCGATGTTAGAGCGAGAGTTTTTCGCTTTTGGTCCGAAGTGTACGATACCACGGTAAGTTACTTTACCACCATGCTTCGCAATCGATTTAGAAACGATTGTTGAAGATGTGTTTGGTGCTAAGTGAATCATTTTCGCACCAGCATCTTGGTGTTGGCCTTTACCAGCAATCGCGATAGATAATGTTAAACCACGAGCGCCTTCGCCTTTTAAGATAACTGCTGGGTATTTCATCGTTAATTTAGATCCGATGTTACCGTCAATCCATTCCATCGTTGCGTTTTCTTCACAAACCGCACGTTTTGTAACTAGGTTGTATACGTTGTTCGCCCAGTTTTGGATTGTTGTATAACGGCAATATGCATCTTTCTTAATGATGATTTCTACTACCGCACTATGAAGTGAGTTAGTCGTGTAAACAGGTGCTGTACAACCTTCTACGTAGTGTACGTGTGCGCCTTCGTCTACGATGATAAGCGTACGCTCGAATTGTCCCATATTTTCAGAGTTAATACGGAAATACGCTTGAAGTGGTGTATCAACTTTCACACCTTTTGGAACGTAGATGAATGATCCACCAGACCAAACTGCAGAGTTTAATGCAGAGAATTTGTTGTCTGTTGGTGGGATTACTTTTCCGAAATGCTCACGGAAAATATCTTCGTTCTCTTTTAATGCGCTATCTGTATCTTTGAAGACGATTCCTAGAGCTTCTAGGTCTTCTTTCATGTTGTGGTATACAACTTCAGATTCGTACTGTGCAGATACACCAGCTAAATATTTTTGCTCAGCTTCTGGAATACCTAATTTATCAAATGTTGCTTTAATTTCATCAGGTACTTCATCCCAAGACTTCTCAGATTTCTCAGATGGTTTTACGTAGTACGTAATTTCATCGAAATCTAAGTCGTTTAAGTCGCCGCCCCATTGTGGCATTGGCATTTCATAGAACTTATCCAGTGATTTTAAACGGAAGTCTAACATCCACTGTGGTTCTTCTTTCATACGTGAAATCTCTTCAACGATCTCTTTTGTTAAACCGCGTCCAGCACGGAAAATCGAAACGTCTTTGTCTTTGAAACCATATTTATAATCGCCGATATCTGGCAGTTGCTTCGCCATGTTGGTGTGTCCCTCCTTAGATAACCTCGTTTTTAGGAACCTTTAACATTACTTATCTTCGTTTAAGCCCTTTTCTAACGCTTTCCACGCTAATGTTGCACATTTAATACGTGCAGGGAACTTGCATACGCCTTGTAATGCTTCAATATCTCCTAAATCGATGCTGTCATCGTACTCTTTTCCTAGCATCATGTCAGAGAAAATTTTAGAAAGCTGAAGCGCCTCTTCAATTTTCTTACCTTTTACTGCTTGTGTCATCATTGAAGCTGAAGACATTGAGATAGAACATCCTTCTCCTTCAAACTTCGCTTCTTGCACAATACCTTCTTCTACTTTCATCGTAAGTTGAATACGATCGCCGCAAGTTGGATTGTTCAAGTTAACAGTGACACTATCTTCTAACACGCCATGGTTACGAGGATTTTTGTAATGATCCATAATAACTTGACGATATAACGTATCTAAATTATTAAATGACATTTGTGAAATACTCCTTTGTCTTGATTAGCGATTCAACAAATGTATCAATTTCTTCTTTTGTATTATATAAATAGAAGCTCGCACGTGCTGTTGAAGAAGCTTTCAGCCACTTCATAAGCGGTTGTGCACAGTGGTGTCCTGCGCGAACCGCGATACCTTCTACATCTAATACTGTCGCTACATCGTGAGGATGTACGTCTTCAATATTAAATGTAACAAGACCAGCGCGATGCTTTGGACCATAAATTGTAACGCCATCTACTTCTGATAGTCTTTCTAAAGCGTATTGCGCTAATTCATGCTCATGCTTTTCAATATTATCAAGACCGATTTCTTCTAGGAAATCAATTGCCGCACCAAGTCCGATTGCATTACCGATAATCGGCGTACCTGCTTCAAACTTCCACGGAAGCTCTTTCCAAGTAGATTCTTGTAAATCTACGAAATCAATCATTTCACCGCCAAATTCAATTGGCTCCATATTGTTTAGCAATTCTTTCTTACCATATAATACGCCGATACCTGTAGGTCCGCACATCTTATGAGCAGATAATGCGTAGAAATCACAATTTAAATCTTGTACATCCACTTTCATATGAGGTGTACTTTGTGCACCGTCAACGACCATAATTGCACCGTTTTCGTGTGCGATTGCTCCGATTTCTTTTACAGGGTTAATCGTTCCAAGTACGTTAGATACATACATGATAGAAACGATTTTTGTATTCGGTGTAATTGTTTGACGAGCATCTTCTATTGAAATTGTCCCATCTGGTTGAAGCGGAAGATATTTTAAAGTTGCACCAGTTTTCTTCGCAACTTGTTGCCACGGAATGATGTTACTATGATGCTCCATGTAAGAAATAACGATTTCATCGCCTTCTTTTACATTTTCAAGACCATAACTAGCCGCTACTGTATTTAATGCAGTTGTCGTTCCGCGTGTGAAAATAATCTCTTCCATTGATTTCGCATTAATAAACTTGCGAACTTTCTCACGTGCACCTTCATACGCATCGGTAGCTTTCGTACCGAGCGTATGAACACCGCGATGCACGTTAGAATTATATTCTTTATAGTAACGTTCTAACGTTTCAATGACTTGAATTGGTTTTTGAGAAGTTGCTGCACTATCGAAATAAACAAGTTGTTTGCCGTTCACTTTTTGATCAAGAATTGGAAACTGTTTGCGTATTTCATGAATATTCATTAGCGAACTTTCCTTTCAATTACCTCAACAAGCTGTGCTTTTACTCCTTCAATTGGAAGCTCATTAACTACAGGTGCTAAGAATCCATGGATGACTAAACGTTCTGCTTCGCGTTTTGGAATACCACGGCTCATCAAGTAGTATAGTTGGACTGGATCTACGCGACCTACTGACGCTGCGTGACCTGCCATTACATCATCTTCGTCGATTAAAAGAATTGGGTTTGCATCACCGCGAGCTTTTTCATCTAACATAAGAACGCGAGAAGATTGTTGTGCATTTGATTTAGATGCACCGTGTTCAATCTTACCAATTCCGTTAAAGATAGATGTTGCACTATCTTTTTGTACACCGTGTTTTAAAATCCAACCTTCAGAATGTTTACCGAAGTGAACAACTTTAGTTGTAAAGTTTTGTGTTTGGTTACCACGGCCAATTGTTACTGTTTTCGTATCAGCATATGAACCGTCGCCCATTAAGTTTGTAACGTTCTCTGAAATTGTGTTTCCGTCGTTCATAAGGCCTAGAGCCCAATCAATACGGCCGTCGCGTCCTACAACCCCGCGGCGGTTAACGTAAGTTGTTACGTCTTTTGCTAATAGATCAACCGCACCGAATTTCACTTGTGCGCCTTGTTCCACGATTACTTCTGCTACGATATTTGCAATACCTTTAGCATTTTCATTTGCAACGTAGTTTTCTACATAAGTTGCAGTACTGTTCGCATCAGCTACGAATAATACGTGGTTATATACGTTAGCTTCTTCGCCGTCTACTAAGAATACAGCTTGAAGTGGAGTTTCAAGAACAACGTTTTTCGGAACATATACGAATGCACCGCCGTTGATTAATGCAGCATGAAGTGCAGTTAGACGATGCTCGTCTACCTTCACGCCGTCTTTCATTAAGTACTTTTGTACTAGTTCAGCATGCTCAGTTGCAGCTGTTACGATGTCTGTGAAAATAACACCTTTTTCTTTTGCTTCGTCTGCTAACGAAACGAATGCAGTTGTACCAGTACGTTGCACTAATACGCTGTTATTTTCATCAATTAAGTTTTTCACTGCTTCTGGAAGCTCTGTTAAAGAACTTACAGGCTCTTGCTTAGCAGCGTCGCCTTTTCCGATAAAGTCCCATTTGTCAATTTTCGTTTTATCAGGCGTTGGCATTGGAAGTTCAGTTGCTTGTGCAAGAGCTTGTAAGCGGAACTCAGTCAACCAAGCTGCTTCGTTTACTTCGCTTGCGCGTTGACGGATTGTTTCTTGATCGAAAGGTAATGTACCGATTGTCATGTTTATGCTCCTCTCTTACGCTTCTTGCTCTGTTGTTTCGTCTTCAATACCTAATTCTTTTTTAATCCAGTCGTAACCTTCAGCTTCTAGACGTTGTGCAAGCTCAGGGCCACCAGATTTAACGATACGACCGTTCATCATAACGTGAACGAAGTCTGGAGTGATGTAGTTTAATAAACGTTGGTAATGCGTAATCATTAGGCAACCGAACTCTTCGCCGCGCATTTCGTTAATACCTTTAGATACAACTTTTAACGCATCGATATCAAGACCAGAGTCGATTTCGTCTAAGATTGCGATTTTTGGCTCAATCATCATTAATTGAAGAATTTCGTTACGTTTTTTCTCTCCACCAGAGAAACCTTCGTTTAAGTAACGTTGTGCCATTTCTGGATCCATTTCTAGGAATTCCATGTTTTTATCTAATTTACGGATAAATTTCATAAGAGAAATTTCATCGCCTTCTTCACGACGTGCGTTAATTGCAGAACGTAAGAAGTCAGCGTTTGTTACTCCGCTAATTTCACTTGGATATTGCATTGCTAGGAATAGACCTGCTTGTGCGCGCTCATCTACTTCCATTTCTAATACATCTTCACCGTCGATGATGATGCTACCTTCTGTTACTTCATACTTTGGGTGACCCATAATTGCAGAAGATAAAGTTGATTTACCTGTTCCGTTAGGTCCCATAATTGCGTGGATTTCTCCACCTTTTACTTCAAGGTTTACACCTTTTAAAATTTCTTTGCCATCAATTGATACGTGTAAGTCTTTAACCGTTAATGTAGAACCAGCCATCTCAATACCTCCATTAATCCTATATATACATTTTAAAAATTCCTAAAACGTTCATATTCTCATTTTATTCTCATTCTAATTTTATATCAAATAAAATGATATCGCAAACGATGAAAAAAAGTAACAATTTTTTCACAAATGTATATAAGTATTTCACTTGCATCCTTATATGATACACCTTTCTTCTTATTTATATAAAGAAAAAAGGACTGGTAATTTTCCAGCCCTTTCCTTATATTTATTCACTTACCGGAAGTACAGCACCTTTATATTCTTTATTAATAAAATCTTGAATTTCTTTTGAATGCAGTACTTCTACTAGCTCTTTAATTTCTTTTTTCTTCTCGTCACCTTTACGAACTGCAATAATATTTGCGTATGGAGAGTCTGATCCTTCAATCGCAATTGCATCCTTCGTTGGATTTAATTTTGCGTCAATTGCATAGTTTGAATTAATAAACAAAGCATCTCCTTCATTATTTTCATATAACTTTGGTGAAAGCCCAGGCTCTACATCTGTTTTAAACTTTAAGTTTTTCGGATTTTCTACAACATCTTTTACTGTTGCTTTCACAACATCTACACCGTCTTTTAATTTAATAACGCCTCCTTTTTGTAACAATGCTAGCATACGGCCACGCTCCGCTACGTTATTACTCATAATCACTGTCCCGCCATCTGGTAAATCTTTTAAGCTTTTATATTTCTTAGAATAAATGCCCATTGGCTCTAAATGAATTTTTCCTGCATTTATAATTTTATATCCTTTTTCTTGAATTTCTTTATCTAAGTAAGGAATGTGCTGGAAGTAGTTTGCATCAATTTCTTTATCCGCTAACGCTTTATTTGGCAACACATAATCTTGAAATTTTTTAATTTCTAATTTAATACCCTTTTTCTCTAGTATCGGCTGTGCCTTTTCTAAAATAACAGCGTGCGGCACGTTAGAAGCTCCAACAACAAGCTTATTCTCATCTTTCCCCCCGCAAGCAGCTAATGTAAATACAGACAGCGCTGTAACAACTGACAATAGAATCTTCTTCATAGGATGTCTCCTTCTCCTGTATAATTATGTAGTTATAAAAAGGGCCGGCATACACCAGCCCTTCCACAGCAATTATTCTTTTACAGGAACAACTGCCCCTTTATATTCTTTATTAATAAAGTCTTCAATTTCTTTAGAGTGTAATACTTCTACAAGAGCTTTAATCTCTTTCTTATCTTTATCGCCTTTACGAACAGCTACTACGTTTGCATATGGTGAATCATTGCTTTCAATTGCAATTGCATCTTTTTCTGGATTTAACTTCGCATCAATTGCATAGTTCGAGTTAATTAGAACAGCGTCGCCTTCTTTATTGTTATACACTTGTGGCAATAAACCAGGCTCAATATCCGTTTTGAATTTTAAGTTTTTCGGATTATCCGCAATATCTTTCGGAGTTGCTTTAACTGGATCTACTCCGTCTTTAATTTTTAAAATACCTTCTTTTTGTAAAATTGCTAAACCACGTCCATGGTCAGCTACTGAATTACTCATAATAATTGTCGCTCCGTCTGGAAGCTCTTTTAAGCTCTTATATTTTTGAGAGTATACACCAATTGGCTCTAAATGAATCTTTCCTGCTACTTCAAAATCATATTTTTTATCTTTAATTTCTTTTTCTAAATACGGAATGTGCTGGAAATAGTTAGCATCTAAATCTTTATCCGCTAACGATTTATTTGGCAACACATAATCTTGGAATTTTTCCACTTTTAATTCAATTCCTTTTTTCTCAAGTAACGGTTTTGCCTTTTCTAAAATTTCAGCGTGCGGTACGTTAGAGGCACCAACAACTAGTTTCTTTTCATCGTTATCTTTCCCGCCACAAGCAGCTAACCCAAAAATTGAAGTTGAAATAAGTGCTGTAAGTAATAATTTTTTCATTTGAAACATCCTCCCGTTTTTTATTATCGTTTATCTATTCGAGTCGTTACACGATCACCAATCCACTGAATGAAAAATACAACTAGTAATACACAAATTGTCGCAACGATTGTTACGTCGTTATTTCCTCGTTGGAACCCTTCTAAATAAGCAAGTGTTCCAAGGCCACCAGCACCAACAACTCCCGCCATTGCTGTATAGCCTACTAAAGCAATTGTCGTAACCGTAATACCAGATACTAATGCTGGTAACGATTCTGGAATTAACACTTTCAAGATAATTGTGCTTGTTTTTGCTCCCATCGCTTTCGAAGCTTCAATTACTCCTTTATCAATTTCGCGAAGCGCGATTTCAACCATTCTTGCATAAAATGGTGCCGCTCCAATAATTAAAGCTGGAAGTGCAGCACTCGCTCCAAGAATTGTTCCAAGCAGAATCTTAGTGAATGGGATTAATAAAATGATTAAAATAATGAACGGTATCGAGCGGAAAATGTTTACGAACGCTCCAATCGCCGTATTAACCGCTTTGTTTTCCCATAAATTATCTTTCGCTGTCATAAAGAGTAACAATCCTAAAATGAGTCCTAAAATAAATGTGGCAAGAGCTGCGATTGCCGTCATATATAACGTTTCACCAGTTGCTTCTAACATTTGATTCCAATCAACATTTGTGAGTAACTTATCCATGTGCAATCACCTCCAGCTCTATTTGATCTTGATGTATTCCCTCTATTGCTTGCTGAATCGCTGTTTCCTCACCATTTAAATGAACAACTAAACTACCGTAAGAACCGTTATTCGTTTGTGCGATATTGCCTTGCAAAATGCTAACTTCTATATCACTGCGTTGCATTAATCTTTGAAGCACTGGTCTTTCTACAGCTTCACCGATAAACTGCAAACGAACTACTTTACCATCTGGATATTTTTCAATTAAACTTTCAATCGTTTCATTTGTATCTTCAGAATCCGTTAACTGCTGTACAAATCGTTTTGTAATGTCCTGCTTTGGATTACGGAACACATCAAGTACTGGACCTGTTTCTACAATCTTTCCTTTCTCCATTACCGCAACGCGATTACAAATCTTTCGAATTACGTGCATCTCGTGTGTAATAAGTACAATTGTTAAACCGAGACGTTTATTAATATCTAATAATAAATCTAAAATTTGATCTGTCGTTTCTGGATCAAGAGCTGACGTTGCTTCATCACATAAAAGCACTTGTGGATTATTAGCTAATGCTCTTGCAATTCCAACGCGTTGCTTTTGTCCTCCACTCAGCTGAGATGGATACGCGTCTCCTCTTCCTTCTAATCCAACAAGATGAATTAATTCGTCAACACGTTTTCTTCTCGCAGCCTTATCGACACCTGCAATTTCAAGTGGGAACTCGATATTTTCACGTACAGTTCGTGACCAAAGTAAGTTGAAGTGCTGAAAGATCATTCCGATTTCTTGCCTTGCCTTACGAAGCTCGCTTCCTGTAATGGCTGAAATGACACGATTTGCGATTGTAATTTGGCCAGAAGTTGGTTTCTCCAACTGATTGAATAATCTAATTAAAGAACTTTTTCCAGCGCCACTATATCCGATAACACCAAATATTTCACCTTTATCTATTTTTAAATTGGCATTATCTACAGCAGTGACATCACCGCTTTTTGCTTTATATATTTTCTTTACATTTTCTAATAGAATCATGGTGTATCACCCCTTTTTTGTTTAGGTCGACTCCGCAATTTTTTATTTTTGATGCGTGTAGTCCACCGTTCTCATTACTTTTATTATTTGAATGTCCTCCACATTCAAACAACAAAAAAACCTTTCCGCTTTAGAGAAGCAGAAAGGTTTATATGCGTATATAACAACATTATCCCTCTCTCTCATCTCTCAAAGCATTTGCTTTGCAGGAATTGGCACCATTTCAACATAAGTTGACGGTTGCCGGGCTTCACAGGGCACAGTCCCTCCACCTCTCTTGATAAGAGAAATCAGATTACATTTTCGTCTGATTTGTAATTTATGAAATTGTCTATATTTTATGAATTGAATTGTATCAATATCCACACACCATGTCAACAGAAATTTTCGTAAAAAACGAAACTTCAGAATTTTAAGCACCTACTGACATCGGTTTACATATATGAAACATCGATTCAATTAATAGCATCGTTCGATACGTTCCCGAATATTGTATACGTCCATCGTTCATTAACGTTTGCAATCGTACATTGCCGTTCACCAATTGTTTTACATCTTCTTCATCCACACAAACGATTTGCTCCGTTCCTCTTTCCTCGTGTAGCAGCTCTATATAATCCCTTGAAATTTGTAACGAACAACTTTCATCTCCAAAGCGGAAATTAACAGTTTTTTCTCCTTGTCTTAAAAGCGGCTCTAAATGATATTGACCATTAGCGTAATTTACAAATGATTGCAGCAAAGAATATAATTTCATCCTAAATCACATCCTTCATATCACTTTCTATTACACATACCATTCCCTCTCACTAAAGAGCAATCCTGTTACTTTCGCTCGACAAATACTGTAACCACCCTGCATCTCGACATATTTCCCAAGAAATATGTCGAGGCGGCAAAAACTTTGCCGCCTACTTTAATTCCGTATATAAATATTCAACCGAATGAAATGCATATATCTTCTTCATCAGTGTCCCATTTTCAAAAACAAGTAAACAAGGTACACTTTCGATCCCATACTCTTTCGCGAAATGCGGGGCATAATTTAAATCTAACATCCCAATTTTCAAATCTTCAATTGTCATCTCAACGACTGTTAACATCTTTTTTGCTAATTGGCATGTTCCACACATTGGAGTATATACATATAACACTGTTTTTTCTTCGTTCTCTATTAGGGCTGTAGCTTCGGCTCCTGTCCAGTCAATCACTTCTATCATTCCTTACCGTAAATATTCTGTATAAACGTCAATGTCAGCTCCCCATAATACATTTGCTAAGTGTGAAGATGGCGCAGTTGCCACTTCTCGGTACGAGCGATCAATATAAATATGCTCTGCTTGCGGAAATTCTTTTCGAAATTGTTTCCTTAACTTTTCTCCAGCATCATCAGCATCCACTAGCACATACACTTCCTTATCAAAAAACTGATCAACGAGCTCATCCATTTTCGACAAACCAATTGTACCATTTGTACAAACAATTTCCACTGGTTCCCGAATAATAGATTCAATCTTTCTTCTATCTGATGTACCTTCTACAATAATGACTTTTTCTACATAAATCATATGTCATCACCCGATCACCATATACTATACAACCTTTAACTTAGTATATAGTATATTCGTTATTTTCATGTTGTTTCCTGTTTATTTTTGCAAAAGAAAAGCGCAAGCGGCTCTTTCAGATTGTGAGGGGGATGGAGCTTCTGACGTAAAGGCGCTTTTTGCCTTGTAGGAAGAAGCGAAGCCACCGAACAATCTAGCCGCTGGAGCTGGATCATAGTGAAAAGCGAAACCGACTGTTTAGCCCTGTTGGCTAAGGTTCTTTCGCACAGAAGACGCTTTTTGTCTTCTCGTGCGGAAGGTTCTTAGACATGAAGGGCTAGGAGGTGGAGCTGGACAATGAAAAGCGGAACCGACTAGAACTGCATAAAGCTGAAACAAAAAAGTTTTTTCAAAAAACGTTCTCCCACACGATAATTAGTATATGATTCTACGTTCATTATTTTACATAAAATAAAAAAGGACAGCACAAAGGCTGTCCTTCAGTCGACTATAATTAGTCTTGGTTTGTCATCTCTGCATATTTTTCAGCAGTTAATAACTTCTCAACTTGGCTTGCATCAGAAAGTTCAACTTTAACCATCCATGCACCCTCGTATGGAGATTCGTTAACAAGTTCTGGTTGGTCACTTAATTCTTCGTTTACTGCTACAACTTTACCGCTTACAGGTGCGTATAATTCAGAAACTGTTTTAACAGATTCTACGCTTCCGAATGGCTCGTCAGCTTCGATTGTTGCACCTACTTCAGGAAGTTCAACGAATACGATATCGCCTAGTTCATTTTGTGCAAAGTGAGTAATACCGATAACAACTTCATTACCTTCAGTTTTTACCCATTCGTGTTCTTCAGAGTAACGTAAATTATTTGGAATGCTCATGACTGTACCTCCAGTGAATGTATTAATTATGTAAAAATACCTTATTGGTACTTTTTCCACACACTTTCAAACTGCTCTTCGTTAAAACCAAGTGTTACCTTCGTTCCATCTGTTACAATTGGACGTTTAATCAACATGCCATCAGATGCTAAAAGCTCGTACATTTCGTCTTCACTTGCATCTTTTAACTTATCTTTCAGACCAAGTTCACGGTAACGCATTCCACTTGTATTAAAGAATTTTTTTAATGGTAATTCACTTTTTTCATGTAAATTACGTAAATCTTCTTTTGATGGTGGATTTTCAACAATATGAATCATCTCATATGCTACATCGTTTGCCTCAAACCATTTCTTTGCTTTTTGACATGTGCCACACTTTGGATATGAATAAAATGTTACTGTCATAAATTCACCTACTTTTTTACTAACCTTTACCTTTATCATATAGAAAACGTTTTATTATTTCAAACGATTATTCGCTAAACTTTTACTTATTTCGTGATAAATTTTAATAATCCTGCGAATTTTTCTTATTTTCCCGCCATTTGTTAAGAAAAAAATAAATATATAATTTTTTTAGATTTTTCCCTCATTCTGTATCGAACATATATGTTAAACAAACGTTTGATTAACTCCCTATTTTTCTTTGTTCACTCTTTTAGCTACATCGGTTTCTTCCTACCGAACATATATGTTAAACAAACGTTTGATTAAATTCCTATTTTCCCTTGTTCACCCTTTAGCTACATCAGTCTCTTCCTACCGAACATACATCTTAAACAAACGTTTGATTAAATTCTTATTTTTCCTTGTTCACCCTTTAGCTGCATCAGTTTCTTCCTACCGAACATACATCTTAAACAAACGTTTATTAAAAAAATAAGAAGCCTAATTTACAGGCTCCCTCATCATCTATTCAAATAATCTGCAATTGTTTGGAATACGACGATATACATATTATGAATACTTTCTTCTACATTTCCACCATTTGATAATCCAATTCCCCATTGTTGTCCTTCACCACTTCCGATATTTGCAAACCCTTGCGTATACATGGCATTTACATCTTTTCGGGCACTGTTATACTCTATCCCTTTTGTAATAAAAATCGAATATGATTTATCTTGTAAACCGATAAAAAACACTGGTTTCTTTAGCGATAAAAATACATTTTTATACTGATCTGTTGAGGCTTCTTGAAAGTGAGCTTTCATTATTAGAAAACCATCCACTTCCTTAGATTTCTTTTCCAGTTCCTCTAACTTCATTTCCTCAAACTTTACATTCCTAAACGTATCTTTCGGTTTTTCTCCAACAACTCCAATTACGAGTGCTCTTCCGTTATATTCTAATTTCTCTCCTTCTTTATCCTTTGCACACCCAGCACTCGCTAGGCATATCAATATAAAAACTAAGAAATACGATAAACGCTTCATTTAGCACCCTCCCCTTCTTTTCAGTCAAGTGACAAAAACGTAAGGTTCATTCAAGAAAATGTAAGCAAAATCGATAGCCCAAATTACGTTTCTATATTATAATCAATTGAATTTACTTACATTACTAAACATAGGAGATTATCATGAAGAAATTTAAACTTTCATCTTTTCTTCCGTTAAGTTATATACTTCTACTCGTACTCGTAAGTCCCCTTTACGATGTATTAAATAAATCGACTGTACACGCAGTAGATGTCACAACTGTAGTAGATGATTGGATTCCATTTGTGAAAGCATTTATTATTCCTTATTTAATTTGGTTTCCTTACTTATACGGTGCACTTATTTATTACTGCTTTGCAGATCGAAAACAATATTATGTCACTTTAAGTAGTATCATTCTTGGAAAACTTGCTTGTTTCTCGATTTATTATTTTTGGCAGACAACTGTACCACGTCCAACCGTCGTTGGAACAGACGTATTTTCCGAACTAGTCCGCTATATTTATAGTATCGACCAACCGGTAAATTGTTTCCCTAGCATTCATGTTCTTACTACATTTGTCATTATGCTAGCTGCCTTTAAACGTAGAGAACAACATGCTTTTGAATATTACATTCTTACCTTCTTCGGTACGCTTATTATTTTATCAACGCTATTTACGAAGCAACATGCATTTGTAGACGCCATCTCTGGAATGACGCTTGCAAGCATACTTTACTTCGGCGTTCAACTGCTAGCAAAAGAAACAGTACGTGTTCCAGTAAAACAAAATCAAAAAATGTAAAAAGCAGACTGTGGCTTCTACAGTCTGCTTTTTTCTATATAAAAGGAGATTTTCAATTTAAGATTGCGGTACAGTCATATCACCAGAGTGAATACGACCTGCTTTTTTAAGAGCAATGTAAAGTATATAAGAAACAGCTACTGGAATGACGATATAAGTGATTACCATCGCTGGGACAACTTTCCATCCTTCACTGGAAATTAAATTAATTGGTGCGATAAGAGAACTTAATCCAAGGCCTGCAATTTCTTTTCCTGCTTCCAGTTGGAAAATTAATGCGGATACTGGACCAACTATCGCACTGGCGACGACAGTTGGGACGAGAATCATTGGATTTTTAGTGATATTTGGCAGCTGTACTTTCGGAGTACAAAGAGCTTGAGCTAATATGCCGCCTAAATTATTTTCTTTCGCTGAGATGACAGAGAATCCGATAAACTGAGCAACGCAGCCTGCAAGAGCAGCACCACCTGCAACACCGTCTAAGCTAAGTGCGATCGCTAATGCAGCTGATGAAGCTGGAGAGATCAGTAATAGTCCCCAAACGACTGCAATGACGATAGAAGCGATAAACGGGCTACCAGCTGAACTATCTTTAATGAAAGCTCCAACTGCATTTAAAACAGGAGTGATATTATGAGATAACCAAATACCTACTAAACCAGAACCTAATATTGCCGCAAATGGAACGAGCATCATATCTAACGCAGTTTTTCCACTTAAACGTTTACCAATATATACAGCTAAAGTCGCTGTTAATAATGCACCGATTGGTTCACCTGTTTTAATAATTAGACCTGCTTCAGTAATGGAAATGGATCCGGCACCAATCGCTCCAGCTACCATAGCCGAGAAAATTACAAGTCCATTTGCACCGAGCATAAAAGCAATTCCGGCACCAATGGCTGGTGCCATAAGTGATTTTGCAACAACTCCGATTGTAATAAGCAACGGGATATCAACAATTCTTCCTATATTTTCGATTAGTAAACCAATTCCAAGGGATACGAAAATACCTTGTGCGATTCCAGCTGATGCTTTAAATACACGAGACATTATATATTCCTTCATTTGTTTCACCTTCTCCTATAAGTTAGTAACCAATTGTTTTCATATAATCACGTAAAATATCGTTTGATTTTGCGAATCGAGATTCTTCATCCTCTGTTAAATTTAGTTCTACAATTTCTCTTATACCATCTCTAGTAATAATAGCTGGTACTCCTGTACAAATATCATATTCACCATACTCACCATCTAAAATGGCTGATACAGCAATTACACGGTGATCATCGTTAAAGACTGAGTTTGCAATATATGCTAGAGAATTTCCGATTCCGTAATAAGTAGTACCTTTTCGTTTATAAATTTCCCATCCAGCTTTTGCAGTCTTCTCAACGATTTCATCTAAATCTATTTCACCAAACTTTTCTTTTTTCTCTTCTAAAATTTGTAGAATTGGTTTTCCACCAACAGTTACGTGTGACCAAGCAACCATTTGAGAATCACCATGTTCTCCTAATGAATACCCATGAATACTACGAGGATCTACATGTAACATTTCAGATAAAATTGTTCGTAAGCGAGAAGAATCTAGTGATGTACCAGTACCGATCACACGATTTCTAGGTAATCCAGATAATTTCCACACTTGATATGTAATAATATCAACTGGGTTTGATGCAAGTAAGAAAATACCATCAAATCCACTTTCCATTACGCCGCCAACAACACTTTCCATAATCTTCGCGCTCGCTCCTAAAGTATCTAAGCGACTTTGTCCTGGTTTTGGTGCTGGTCCTGCTGTAATAATAACGATGTCCATATCTTTGCAGTCTTCATAGCTTCCTGCATATACTTTTGTTCTTGTATTTGTAAAGTTAATGCAGTGCGATAAATCCATTGCTTCCCCAACTGCACGTTCATGATTTATATCAATTAATAATAGCTCTTCGCAAATGCCTTGATTGACAATGGAATATGCACAACTTGATCCAACTAATCCAGTACCGATAATTGCAATTTTTCTTGTATGTCTTTTCATAGCAATCTCTCCTAATTGATCATATAATCTATTTCTTTTGTTCCTTACACCCCTAATTATAGAGGTTCCCACGATAGAAACCATGGATACTTTGTGAAATATCGAACAAACTTTTTGTCCTTTTTGTGAATTGTTATATTCCATTTTCGTCATATTTGTTACAACTGGAAAAATATTTATTATGTATTTATTGACATATACAAAAAGAAAACGAGCGAATCCATTTTCGCTCGTTTTTTCATCCCATTATTCTGCACTTAATTGGCCTTTTAATTGCTGTACAATCATTGGGTTAGCAGGTGCTGCCGGTTTGTAATAACTCTTTTGCTTTGCGTACTCGTACATATTACGTTGGCGCATCTCATCTTGATTACGAATTTGAATTAACGTTTGATGTAACTGTTCATTATCAGACTGAGCAATATAATTTGCATAACTTGTTAAACTTGCATTTAATCCTGCTAAATAATCATTTACCATATCTTTTTCATTCATTTCTCTCTTCCTCCTATCCTAAAAAAGTCATTAATTGCTGTTTCGTATTTCGTGCGTCTTGCGCGTCCTTTTGTAGCATTTGTTTCAGTTGTGGATCTGTACACGTCTGTGCATACTGCTCCAACTTGTTAATAATTGTTGCGTGACCACCAATTAAATGACGTAAGTTTTCTACTTCAAGCTCTGTTAAGTTTTGCATAGGGTACTCCTACCTTTCTTTATTCTTTCACTGTTAGTATTTAGCTATTTTTTGATTGTATACATGAATTAACTTTTTCACGTGCATACAAAATAAAAGATGAATAGCTAAGCCATTCATCTTTTATACTGGTTATGTATTTATTTTTATAGAGATACAATCATACTTATACTCACAAGTAAGTTCCATACAATGTGTAAAATAATACTAGGTATAATAGATTGCGTCTTTTTGTATAACATTGCAAATACCATTCCCATAATCGTTGCCGTAATTAGAAGACCTCCATGAAGAATTCCAAAAATGAAGGAAGAAATAATGATACTAACTAAAAAATTATATTTCTTTTCTAAAAATCGATATAAAATACCTCGAAATAGAATTTCTTCTTTAACCGGTGTAATGATAGCAACACTTAACACATATATAATACTTTGTATGCTATTTTGAAACCCTAAACTCCCTAATTGTTCCTTTTGTTCTGCTGCACTTTCAAAACTAAATACATGTAACATTAAATATTGTGATAACGCAATGACAATAAAGCCAATTAATAGATATAAATATGTCTTCCCACTCTTCAAAACGGATACATCCCAAATGTATTTAATAAAATGAAGAACCGGTTTATAAGCTAATAAAACGATAGCAACAACAGCTGCATCTAACAAAAGAAAATGGTATCCCTCTAAATTATCACGTAACGCCTCCTCACCATAAATCCCCAAAGCTAAACCAAGGAATAATCCTCCTAGAAGTAAGAACCCTAAAATGGTTGCTATCATTACAAATAGATTTTTATATGTTATATTCTCTATTTTTCTTTCGACACTATACGCTTCTAACACTGTTTTACTCACAGTAACCCTCCAGTTATTCTCATTTATCTCAATAAAATCCTTTAATTTAAATATAAAGATAATATAACAAAATTTCCAAAAAGAATAATATGCAATTTTACATATTATGAAAACTTTATATTTTATAGTTTTAGGAATAGGATTGCTATGCAATAATTATTATATGAAATTTCAAAAAAACACTTCCTATCCATCATAACCCTCGCATCATATAAAACTTATTAGTTAAAGGAGCAATGAACATGAAAACACATGACTTCCTGACAGAAATCCAGAAAGGCTCTGAACCTAGTCCATATCAAGATCCTATCGTATTCAGTTTCGTTTGCTTTTTTTTAGCCATATACACATTTTTCAAACCTGTAAAATAATATCATGTAATGAGAAGAAGCCTACCATTCTTTTCGAATCATATGCACAAAAAAACCTTAGAATTGCTTCTAAGGTTTTTGGTTGTCTCGCTTCCTATTCACTTTCGCATCACATGTAATCCTTTAATAAACGTTTCTAATAATACATGTAAACTTGTATCTAAATCTAAGGGCAGACCAAATCCACCTTGCTGTTCAATCGACGCAAATCCATGACAAATACTTCTGAATCCACGCGTCGCATGAAGTGCATTTTCCCCTTCTAAGCCGTACTGTTGTAACACCTGCAGACAAAGCTTTACAATTCCGTCACCTGCTTTTCTTACTTCTTCATCTCGTAAAAAGGTTGCTTCATATAGTCCAGGATGTTTTCGGACAAATGCTACATATGCTTCTCCTAATGCATGAATTGCTTCATCCATATGTTTATCCTCGGCCGCTTCTTCCAGCTTGTTATGCAGCTGTTTTATTCCGTAAATACCAAGATTTTTCCATACATCTTGTAAGCCTTTCACATGATTATATAGTGAGGGAGAACGTATCCCTAACCTTTGCGCTAATGAAGCTAACGTTACTTCTTGTATTCCATTTGCATCTGCAATTTCTGCTGCTGTTTCTACAATTTTCGGTAGTGTAAGTCCAATTCTAGGTGACATCAATTAACCCTCTTTTCTACTTTCTATATTCCGCTTCGCTTCCTGAATAGCAAGCTCTATGACAGCCCCTGGATCGTTTATCATTTTTCCATGTCCTGCCGCAAGTAAGGAAGGCTCATATTCTCTTAGCTTCTCTGCACTTTGTAATGCCATTTCTTTACTCCACGTTGCCATCGCAGGAAACGGAAACCAAAATTTCATTTGTCCCGAAACAGCCATACCTCCTCTTGTTTGAAATGCATCCCCAACAATAAGAGCTTTATTTCGTACATCAAGAAACGACATAGAGCCTGGCGTATGTCCCGGTGTCATAATCGCAAGAAGCGATCCAACTCGGTCACCATCTTCTAATAAAATATCAGGTGCCGTTTTCACCTTTTTAGGTACACCGCCTTTTATTGGCGTATTTGGTTCATCCTTTTGTAACGTCGTATCGCCTTCTAATAGCTTTGCGTCTCGCTTAGAAATATAGACTGGAACATGAGGAAGTACTTCCTTTAATGCGTCTAATGCACCGATGTGATCATCATGCGCATGTGTTAATACAATATTCGTAATTGGTTTTCCTATTTTCTCAGCCGCCTGTAAAATTCCTTTTGCGCTATATGGCAAAGCAGCATCAATTAAAGTTAAACCATCTTCTTCCTCCACAAAGTAACAATTCACTGGAAACACCCTTGGCAAAAATGACAATTGATATACCGTTTTTTCATGTATCATTCTCATATTTCCATCTCCCTTTTCCCGAAAACTAATACCATTAGTTTTATTATACTAATGGTATTAGTTTTATGTCACTAAAAATTTATTTTTTTCAGAAAAAAAATAACAGTAGTCGTATAAACGACTACTGTTATTTAAAAGTATTAAACTGTGTAACGCTCATCTTCTAAAATTTTCGCAGCGATTTCACGTTTCTTCGGAATTACGTTAAGTGGTGTGTGGCGAGTTAATTTACGTAATGATGATAACATCATGCGCAGCATGTCGCCGTTTTCAACTGCGATAAGTGTTTCTTTCGCATCTGCTTCGATTTCGTTGAATGCTTCTTGGCAGAATACTTCAGTGTATAACACTTTTTGTTTATTCTTTTCAAGGCCAGTTGTTTTAATTGCTTTTTCTGTACGAAGAACAGCTGACTCCATTGCGTATAGGTTGCTTACGATATCAGCGATATTCACAAGAATTTCCTGCTCTTTATCTAATGCTTTACCGTATTTTTGAGCAGCTAATCCAGCTACCATTAAGCCGATTTTCTTCGCGTTACTTACTAAATATTTTTGAAGTGCTAATGGCTCATCGCCTACTTCTTCTGGCATCATCATCATTAACTCTTCTTGTAATTTTTGTGCCTTTTGAAGAAGTGGTAATTCACCTTTCATCGCTTTACGTAAGAACGTACCTGGTACGATTAGGCGGTTAATTTCGTTCGTTCCTTCGAAAATACGGTTAATACGAGAATCACGGTACATTCTTTCAATCTCGTACTCTGCCATAAATCCGTAACCACCGTGAATTTGAACACCTTCATCTACTGTGTAATCTAGTACTTCAGAACCGAATACTTTATTTAAAGAGCATTCGATTGCATATTCAGCGATAGAAGCTGCTACTGCTTTACCGTCCTTTACTTCTTCTTCAGATAATGTGCTCATGCGGCTTTCGAATAAACCTACTGTACGATATACAGAGCTTTCAGCTGCATATGTTTTTGCTGCCATATTTGCAAGTTTCTCTTGAATTAATGGGAAGCGAGCGATTGGTTGTTTGAACTGTTGACGTTGGTTTGCATATTGTGCTGAAATTTCTACTGCACGTTTTGCAGATCCAACTGTACCAACACCTAATTTATAACGGCCGATATTTAAAATGTTGAATGCGATAATATGACCTTTACCGATTTCACCAAGTAAGTTTTCTTTCGGTACTAATGCATCTTCTAAAATTAACGTACGAGTTGAAGAACATTTAATACCCATTTTCTTTTCTTCTGGGCTTGTAGATACGCCAGCATATTCTTTCTCTACGATAAATGCTGAGAAGTGCTCTCCATCAATTTTTGCGTACACGATAAACACATCAGCAAATGCAGAGTTTGTAATCCATTGTTTTTCACCATTTAATACGTAATGTGTACCTTCTGCATTTAAACGTGCAGTTGTTTTTGCACCTAATGCGTCAGACCCTGAACCTGGCTCAGTTAATGCGTATGCAGCTAATTTTTCACCAGTTGCAAGTAGTGGTAAATACTTTTTCTTTTGCTCTTCGTTACCGAATAACACGATTGGTAAAGATCCAATACCTACGTGAGCACCGTGAGTAATTGCAAAACCACCAGCGCGCGAGAATTTCTCTGCGATTAACGCTGAACTTACTTTATCAAGACCAATTCCGCCGTACTCTTCTGGTACGTCAGCGCCTAATAAACCAAGTTCCCCAGCTTCTTTTAAAAGACGAACAGAACGATCAAACTCATGTTGCTCTAAATATTCAAGCTCTGGAAGAACTTCATTTACGATAAAGTCCTCTGTCGTTTTTGCAATCATTTTATGCTCAGATGAAAAATCTTCTGGCGTAAACACTTGATCAATCGTAATCTCATCAACTAAAAAGCTACCGCCTTTAACCGCACTTCCTACTGTTTTTTCCATGAAAATTTCCTCCTTCATATTTTCATGAGCCGCTTCTTTCATTTCAAAAGAAGCTGGCTCTCCCGTTTATCTTTTATAAGCCTTTGTTGCTTCCATTCTTTGCATTGGCAGCGTCTCGTTCTGAGCAAGCCACCTGCACTTTTTATAATCCAGTTCCAGCGGCTAGAATGTTCGGTGGCTTCGCTTCTTCCTGCGAGGCAAAAAGCGCCTCTACGTCTGAAGCTCCATCCCCCTCACATTCTGAGCGAGCCGCCTCCACTTTTTTTCATAATCCAGTTCCAGTGGCTAGAACAGTCGGTCGTTTCATCCCTTCCTGTGAGGCAAAAAGCGCCTCTTCGTCAGGGCTTCCAACGCCCTCTTGTTCTGAGCAAGCCGCCTCCACTTTTTTTATAGTAATTCAAACACTCCTGCTGCTCCCATTCCGCCGCCGATACACATTGTTACGATACCGAATTGTTCGTTGCGGCGTTTCATTTCGTGAATAAGAGATAGTGTTAGTTTTGCTCCTGTACAGCCAAGTGGGTGTCCAAGTGCGATTGCACCGCCGTTTACGTTTACTCTTTCTTCATCTAAACCAAGTTCACGAATAACTTGAATCGATTGAGAAGCGAATGCTTCATTTAGTTCGAATAGGCCGATATCCGATAGCTCTAAACCAGCTAATTTTAATGCTTTTGGAATGGCAGCGATTGGGCCGATTCCCATTACTTCTGGTGGTACGCCAGCTACTGCAAATGAACGGAATTTCGCAAGTGGTTTCATGCCATCGCTCACTGCTTTTTCACGATCCATCAATAGTACAGATGCTGCACCGTCACTCATTTGTGAAGAGTTACCAGCTGTTACAGAACCGCGAACGTTAAATGCTGGACGTAATTTACCTAAAATATCTAGCGTCGTCTCTGCTCTTACACCTTCGTCTTGCGCAAAAGTAATTGTTTCTTCTTGCAGTTTGTTATTTGCTCCAACAGTACGTAACGTTACATCTACAGATACTGTTTCATCAGCAAAGTTTCCTGCAGCTAATGCTTTCGCAGCACGTTGATGACTTCTTACTGCAAATGCATCTTGCTCTTCACGAGAAATTCCATATTTCACAGCAACTTGCTCTGCTGTATGTCCCATACCCATATAATATTCTGGAGCTGCTTCTACAAGGCGACTATTCGGACGAACAACGTGTCCCATCATTGGAACTAAACTCATTGATTCCGCTCCGCCTGATAATACCGCTTCCGAGTGACCGAGCATAATGCGCTCTGCTCCGTAAGCGATACTTTGTAATCCTGAAGAACAGTAACGGTTAATTGTAATAGCTGGAACATCGTAAGAAAGTCCTGCTAATCCGCCGATATTACGAGCCATATTTAAACCTTGCTCTGCTTCTGGCATCGCACAACCGAAAATTAAATCATCGATTGGCCCTTCATAATTCGCACGCTTTAACGTTTCCTTTACTACTAACGCCCCTAGATCGTCAGGACGAACTGTTTTTAATGAACCCCTCTTTGCTTTTCCAATTGGTGTTCTTGCTCCCGCAACAATGACAGCTTCTCTCATGAACGATATCTCCCCTCGTTATTAGTTACGTAATGGCTTTCCTTTTACAAGCATGTGCTGCATTCTTGCTTGTGATTTCATCTCACTTACTAAGCTAATAAATGCTTCACGTTCTACATCTAATAAATACTGCTCATCAACTTCTGTTCCGTACGGCACTTTTCCGCCTGCGATGACATATGCAAGTTTCTTCGCAATATGAAGGTCGTACTCTGAAATGTAACCAGATAAATGCATTGCTTCTGCACCAAGTGCAAGAGTTGCATATCCTGTTTCACCAACAACCGGTATCTTTTTACGAATCGGTGCTTTATAACCAGCTTCATATAAAGCAAGTGCTTTCTGTTTCGCATCGTATAGTAAGTGATCACCATTCACACTAATACCGTCTTTATCACCTAAGAAGTTATGAGAAACCGCTTCTTGTCCTGAAGTTGAAACTTTCGCCATTGCGACTGTTTCGAACACTTTATTTGCAACTTTTTGCAAGTCAAACTCTACGCCGTTTGCCATTTTATTTAAGTGTTTAATGTATAGCTCTTTATTACCGCCTCCGCCAGGGATTAAGCCAACACCAACTTCTACTAAGCCCATATACGTTTCACTAGAAGCTTGAATGCTCGCTGCTGGTAAGCAAACTTCTGTACCTCCGCCAAGCGTCATACCGTATGGTGCTGCTACAACTGGCTTAGAAGAGTATTTAATTTTCGTCATTGCATCTTGGAAGTTTTTCACAACCCACTCAATTTCAAAGTAGTTGTCGTCTTGTGCTTCCATTAAGATCATTGCTAAGTTCGCACCAACACAGAAGTTCTTCGATTGGTTACCGATAACAAGACCTTTATAATTCTTTTCTACTTCATCAACAGCGTAGTTAATCATTTGCGTAATATCCATACCGATTGCATTGCTCTTCGAATGGAATTCTAAGCAAAGGATACCGTCGCCTAAATCGATTAAGCTCGCTCCGCTATTTTTCTTTAATACACCATTTTTTGCTTTTAATTGTTTAAGAGAAATTGCCTTTTTATTACGCTCAATTAGCTTATATTCGCCATTATCGTAATAGTAGCTATCTCCGTTATCATGTTTGTAGAAAGTAGTGAAACCTTTCTCTAACATTTCTTTCACCCAAGCCGGAATAACTGTGCCGCTTTCTTCCATCTTTTGAACGGACTTTTCAACGCCAATTGCATCCCAAACTTCAAATGGTCCTTGCTCCCAGCCGAAGCCCCACTTCATCGCTTGGTCAATTGCAACGATATCGTCAGCAATCTCTTTATGAAGTTTTGCAGAATATAAAAGAGTCGGTGTGATGATATTCCATAACAACTCTCCTGCGCGGTCTTTCGCATATACAAGCGCTTTCAATTTATTCGATAAACCTTTTTCTTGTTTACTTAACTCAATCGATGCAGCTTTTAATTTTTTACGAGCTTCGTACTCCATCGTTTCTGGATTTAATTCTAAAATTTCTTTTCCTTGTTTTAAGAAGAAGCCTTGACCTGTTTTGCTTCCAAGCCATTTTTTATCAAGCATGTCATGCATGAAAGCTGGTACTTTAAATACATCGCGCTCTTTTTCTTGTACGTTTTCATATACGTTATTTGCAACGTGTACGAATGTATCTAAACCGACAACATCTAAAGTACGGAACGTTGCGCTCTTCGGACGACCAATAAGTGGGCCTGTTACTGAATCAACTTCTCCAATGCTATAGCCGCGTTTTACCATCTCTTGAAGAGTTACTAATAAACCGTACGTACCGATGCGGTTTCCAATAAAGTTTGGTGTGTCTTTTGCGATAACAACGCCTTTTCCAAGAACGTCTTCGCCAAATAGTTTCATGAAGCTTAATACTTGTGGATCAGTTTTTTTCGTCGGTATTACCTCTAGAAGTTTTAAATATCGTGGTGGGTTAAAAAAGTGTGTGCCTAAGAAGTGTTTCTGGAAGTCGTCTGAACGACCTTCTGCCATTTTTTCAACTGAAATGCCTGACGTATTCGAGCTTACGATAGAACCCGGTTTACGAACAGCATCTACTTTTTCAAATAGTTTCTTTTTAATATCTAAGTTTTCAACTACTACTTCAATAATCCAATCTACATCAGCTAGACGCTCAAGATCATCTTCTAAGTTACCTGCTTCAATCAGTGCTAAATTCCCCTTCACTGTCAGAGGAGCTGGTTTTTGCTTTAATAGTTTTTGCACAGCCGTATTACTAAAACGATTTCTCACACTTTTATGTTCTAATGTAAGTCCCTTCGCCTCTTCTTCTTTCGTAAGCGCAGGTGGTACAATATCAAGCAATAATGTCGGAATACCAATATTAGCTAAGTGTGCCGCAATTCCTGAACCCATTACGCCTGACCCTAGAACAGCAGCCTTTTTAATTTGGAACATCCAATTCTCCCCCTATTCTTGAATGAATGCTCATTCAATTTTTCGACATAAGTCGCAATCAATGAGTGAGCCTCTACTAATAAATATATGATACTGTTTAAATTTTCGCAATATATTTATTGATAAAATTTTCTGAAATAAATATTTTTCTTTTATTTGCCCATGCTATATATGTATTTTCTTCACTAAAATACACTTTCCCTTTTTATAATCTGACGAAACTGGAGGAATATATATGGCAAAACTTAAGAAGAACCCTTCAAAGGCTGGAATTAGCGCAGCGAGTGTGACAGGAAACGCTGGACCAACTGATCGAGGCGTAGAAAAAGGACGTCAAGGTAATAACCAACAATATAAGAAGCATAATATGGGCGAAAAATAACGCTATATTTTTGGGCAGAGAACGTGGCATAATGGGTAATGGCTGCTTTTTCTGCCCAATTTATTTGTAACAAATGAGGGAATTATAATGAAACGAACAATAGTTATGATTGTAATGATTGCCACACTATTTACAGGGATGATTTTCTTCTCTTATGCACAAAGACAACAAGCTGTAAGAGCTGATCAGCCCAACATCACTGGACAATACGGTATTACAATCGATGCAGACACAGGTGAAATTTTGTATGGAAAACGAGAAGACGAACGCTCTTATCCGGCTAGTATAGCCAAAATGATGACAACCCTTCTTTTACTAGAAAATGTAAAAGAGGATGAAGAAATTACAGTTACAGAAAACGCAATTAAAACAGAAAGTCAAAGTAAGAAAATTAAACTTCGTGCTGGGGAAAAGTTAAAACGTGATGAAGCATTAAAACTGATGCTTATCATTAGTGCAGATCCAATAGCTGAATCCATCGCAGAACATATTGCAGGGTCAAAAAATGAATTTGTAAAAATGATGAATGCTAGAGCGAAGGAACTTGGTACAAAACATGCGACTTTCAAAAATGCAAGTGGTGCTGATGCATTAGGAAACAAAGTATCACCATATGACATTGCTATGATTACGAAAGAAGCATTAAAATACCCAGTTGTTTTAGAATATATGAATTCAACGCGTACAACTCTACATACTTCAGAACGCTCTCCAAACATCGCAAACTATGGACGAGAAGAACTATATGACGATCCATATGCAATTGGAAGTAAAAGCGGTCTATCAGCACTCGGAAAGTATACAGTCGTAACAGTGGATGAGAAAGACGGTAAACGCGTCATTAATGTTGTATTATCTTCTACCCGCAAGCAACTGTATCCTGATACGAAGAAAATGGCACATTACGCATTTCAGCAATTAAAATAACCAAGGAGTATTTACTCCTTGGTTATTTTTTAACCATACCTTTTAATACGAACGCAACGTTTGCTGGACGCTCTGCTAGACGACGCATGAAGTAGCCATACCAGTCGTTTCCATAAGGTACGTAAACGCGCATTTTGTAACCTTCTTTTACTAGCTCAAGTTGACGCTCATTACGAATACCATATAGCATCTGGAATTCAAATTGATCCCTTGGAATGTTGTGTTCTTCGGCAAGTTTTTTCGTATATTCAATAATCGCTTCATCATGTGAAGCAATTGCAGTATAATTTCCATTTAATAAGTGCATTTTAATAATCTTTTTATAATTGTCATCTACATCTTTTTTGTCCGGGAACGCCACTTCTTCAGGTTCTTTATAAGCCCCTTTTACAAGACGTAAATTAGGATTATAAGCATTTAAGTCTTCAATATCTTTTTCTGTACGATATAGGTAAGCTTGAATAACAGTACCAATATTATCGTACTCAGATTTTAACTGTTTAAAGATATCAATTGTCTTTCCGCAGCGTGTATAATCTTCCATATCAATTGTAACGAACACACCATTTTCTTTTGCAGCTTCTAAAATACGGCGCATATTGTTCATTACGATTTCATCAGAGATATCTAATCCCATAGAAGTCATCTTTAAAGAAAGTTGCGAATCAAGACCTTCTCTTCCAATTGCACGGATTGCTTCAATCGATTGGTTAGCCATTTCATTTGCTTCCGCTTCATTATCAACGAATTCCCCTAAATAATCGATTGTTACACAAAGTCCTTGCTTGTTCAATGCCTGAATAGCTGCTGTCGCTAATTCAATTGTCTCCCCTGCGACAAAGCGACCTGCACCAAAGCGTAAACCGTACTTTTTAGCCAGTTTTGTTAGCGCTTTATTTTTTGACAAGAAAAGAAACGAATTTCGCATTAATTGTTCCATGTAATTCACCCCTATGACTTGATTTATCTGTTTTTTACCCCTCTTCAAAATTATATCATTGTTTAAAATTATTGGATACAAATAATTATTTAGATAATTTATAAAATACTATAAAAACATTTAAAACCCTATATTTCCGCTTATAAATATGTAGGAAATATTTTTCGACATTTAGAAAAAACGAGTTTACTAGGCACAAATAAGCATGTCGAAAATATTCGACATGCTTATAAAACCCTTTATATTCCATGTAAATTATATGAGGATATTAATACAGAAAACTTGAGATTATATTTACCTTAAGTTTTTTTATTGCTCATTTCTCTTCTCTTCATTCAGCTTTTTAATATTTGTAATTAACTGTACCATCTCTTCTTTTGCATCAGGATACGTCTCATTCCAGTGCTTCACTAAAGCCGGCATCGTCTTAGCTATATAAGAATATAGTGCCCACTTCTGTACCTGTTCTTTTCTCTCTTCATTGCTCTCTCCAAGTAATAGTTCCGTGTATTTCTCTAACAACCCGTCAAACTGTTCGTTAAACTTTTCACTCATCTTATCTACCTCCTATATGAAAAAAGCAGCGAAGATCGCTGCTTTTCTTTATAATTTTGATCGAACAGAGTTTAATTTTTTCTCCATTGTGCTTACTTTATCACGACGATCATCGATACGAATTGTTGTTGCAACGCGCTGTGCACCTTTCGTATATGGAACTTCATGCATTTGTTGAATTACTTCTAGAATGACAGGAAGATCTCCTTCAATAACTGTATTCATTGGTGTTAATTGATACTTCACGCGATCTGCATTTTTCTCTAGCACCTTTTGTACTTCTGCTACATATTCACTAACACTTGGATTACCTGTTCCTACTGGAATAATCGATACGTCAACAATTGCCATAGTAGTCTTCCTCCTATAATTGCTTCTTATATATCCATTATCTATTTTACCGAAATACGCATCATTTTACTAATTTGTTATTCCTCTATTTTAAATTGCTCAACCAATCTTTCCAAGTCTCTCATATGCTCCGTCAAACTTTCCATCGTATGAGCTACCTTTTCTAAATGATTCACTTGTGATTCAGTTGCAGCATTTACTTCTTCCGAAACAGCTGCACTTTCTTGACTCGTACCAGCAATTGTATGCATGACCGCTGTAATTTCTCCTTGCTCGTGACCGATGTTATGTACCTCTTCTACAATTTGTTCCACTGAAGTACTAATGGTATTAACAACTGACATAATTGTACGGAACTCCGCCTCTGCTTCTGTCGTAACATTATTTTGTATATCCGCAATATCTTTTAATTTACTTACAACTTCTACAACTCGTCTTACCTCTACTTGTACATCACCAATCATCGTCGCAATTTCTACTGTTGCTTCTTTTGATTGTTCCGCTAATTTTCGAACCTCTTCAGCAACAACAGCAAAGCCTTTACCTTGTTCACCCGCACGTGCCGCCTCGATTGAAGCATTTAAAGCAAGTAAATTCGTTTGATCCGAAATACCTTTTATAAGCTCTACAACATTTTGAATCGATCCAACTCTTTGCTCCAACTTTCCAGATGCTTCCTCTGTATGAACAACAATTGAAGAAGATTGTTCTCTTGTACGAACTAAATTTCGCATCGTATTCAATCCTTGCTTAGATGCCTCTTCTGCTTTGCCAGCTACTCCTTTTATTTCACCAACAGAGCTATTCATTTGTTCCACTGACTGTATCATATTCTCAAGCTGCTCTGAAACTTCATCTACACTATTTGCAAGAGTGGATGCTCCTCCGCTTACATCATCCATTGCACCTGACACTTCTTTACTAGCTGCTACAGTTTCATTCGTTAAATAATGTAGATTATTCGTTGATTGTTGCACAGTTGATACACTATTTTTAATTTTACTTACCATTTCATTCATTTGCTCAACCATATGATTAAAATGGTTCGTCAGTTCTCCAACTTCATCCTTACTTGTCACTTTCATTTGCAACGTTAAATCACCTTCTGCTACTTTTTGAACGTGATTCGTTAATAGTTGCAGTGGTCTTGCTAATCTTCTTGAGAACAAGTATGAAGCTACAATTCCAACGAATAAGCTAATACATGCCATTATAATGACTGTATTTCTCGTACTATTTAATAGCCCATCAATCGTTTCTTTCGGATAAAAAATTCCTATCTTCCATTTCATCAAATCAAATGACTGACTATATGCAACTACCTCTTCACCTTTTAATGTAGTGACAGCATATTTTGTTACATCTTTATTTAAACTCTGCACAAGTGGCTCTTTCGAAACATCTTTCCCTATCTTTTCCGGGTAAACAAGAGCCATATTTTTATCATTTATAATAAACATTTCTCCGCCGTTATTGTATTGAATATTATGAAGTAATTTCTGAATTGTTCCGAGCGATACATCCATCGCCACAACACCTAATACAGATCCATCTTGAGCTGTAATTGCTTTAGAAACTCCCACGCTTAACTTACCTGTTGCAATTTCATACATAGGTTGTCCCCAGTGAACCGTTTTCACATCAGCTTCTGAGTCTTTATACCAAGGTCTTGTCGTTGGATCATATCCCTCTGGCACTTTTCCACCTTCAGCAAGATTGGCACTCAATGTTTTTTTATCTTTCGTACCAATATATAAGTCTAAAATGCCTGGATGATTCTTTTTATACTCCGAAAACTCTTTCGTCAAAAATGCTTCCTCTTCTGGAGTAACTCCGTCTTGAAGCATATTACGAATCATCTCACTGTTCGCATAATACCCCATATCTTCATCCGTTCTTTGAACAAATGTCGTCAGTTGCTCTGTCACAAGATCCATCGTATTTTGAGAATACTGGTCTAAGGAGCGCACTTCCTTCTCTTTCTGTAACTCATACATAGCTGTACCCAATATTACGAACATCATAGAAATAAGTACCGAAAATACTACCGCAATTTTTAAACGTAAACTTCTTAACATATCCCCCAAAGCATCCCCTTCGCATTGAATTTAAATCTTATTAATCATTATATTAAGTATAATAGATAAAATTAAAAAATTGAAATTAATTCTCACCTTAAAACAATTAGAAAACTGACTACCACTTGTGCAAAAACAAATAGTTCATTATCCTTAAAATATAATCTCATTCGTTCGGAGGTAACTATGTTACAAAAATTCGGTTTCTCACAATATGAAAGCCAAGCTTACGAAGTTGTCGTATCAAGCAACGAGCCATTAGATGCTACAACGATTGTGAAGCATTCTGGCGTTCCAAAAGCCAAAATATATGAAGTGCTTGCACGCCTAATCGATAAAGGAATGGTAATGGATTCTGTTTCAGAGAAGAAAAAGATGTATACAGCATTACCACTCAAGCTAGCAATTGAAAAATTAACGACAGAATTTCAATCCAATATTAAAGAATTAGAGACAACTATATCGAAAAAATCATTTACAGATGACCGTGTATGGAGCTTAAAAATGCAATCTTCTATTCGCGTTCAAAGTAAAGAACTCATCGAAAATGCAAAAGAATCGATTCGCATTTCAGCTTGGAACGATACTCTTTTAGAATATCTTCCGTTATTAGAAGAAAAAGCAAAACAAGGCGTCAAAACCGAATCCCTTATAGTTGGAAAAGTAGAAACAGACTTAGAAAACATGCATTTTCTAATCCCAGCCGAAGAGCCTAACGCGCTAGAGCGATACTTACTGCTCATCGTTGACGACCGCGAAATTTTATTTGCTGGCGTCGAGCAAGAGTCATGGCAAGCAATGAAAACAATGTCACAACCTTTCGTAAAGTTCTTTACAGAATTTTTCTATCACGACGTTGCACTTGCAAAGATTACCCAGAAACACCATGACCTCTTTATGGAAGATGAGGAAATTAAGAGTTTATTGATGAAATTGAGATACTAAAAAAACGCCTCTATTACAAGGCGTTTTTTTCTACATTTCTTTTCTATTTTTCATCTTTAACACATAAGCTCCTGCAATAATAAAACCAAGTCCTAGAACAAATAAAACCTTAAATTCATTGCCGACGCCGCCAGTAGCTGGCAAACGTACTTCATTATGAATATTAGGTTGTTGCATCGGCTTCACATCAGCGGAAGGTTTCACTTCTCCATTCGGTGTTGGCTTATTTGGCTTAGCAGGAAGCGATGCCTTTTCTTCTTTCTTATTTTTCACAATATGTTTAATAATTTCTCCATTCTCTTTTATTTCAAATGCGAATGTCTCTTCATTTATTACATATCCATTTGGTGCTATTGTTTCTTTATACGTGTACTTTCCGTATGGTAGTTTAAATTTCGCTACACCTTTTTCATCCGTTTTCCCTTTTACTACTTCTTTCCCTTGTTCGTTGTAGATTGTAAACTCTGCATTTGGTAATTTCGTATTCCCATCCGCTATATCTACTTTCGTTATTTCTAACTCACCTTCTACTTTCTTATCTTGAACGATATGTTTAATAATTTGTCCATTCTCTTTTATTTCAAATGCGAATGTCTCTTCATTTATTACATATCCATTTGGCGCTATCGTTTCTTTATACGTGTACTTTCCGTATGGTAGTTTGAATTTCGCTACACCTTTTTCATCCGTTTTTCCTTTTACTACTTCTTTCCCTTGTTCGTTGTAGATTGTAAATTCTGCGTTCGGCAGTTTCGTATTCCCATCTGCTACATCTACTTTCGTTATTTCTAATTCACCTTTTACATTTTCATTTTTAAGCTCTAATACAGCTGTTTCACCAGTTTTCACTTCAATTTTTTTAACGCTTCCGTCTAACACATATCCAGCTGGCGCTTGAATTTCTTTGACGCTATATATACCGATTGGAAGATTACCTAACTCCGCAATCCCCTTATCATTAGTCGTAACATTTTGTTTAAAGTTTTCATTAGAAACTTCAAACACCGCTCCTTTTAATACTTCCTTTTTTTCTCCTAATTTCATAATCTTTAAAGAACCTACTGATTCCCAATTTACAACTAAATCTGTACTGATTTTCTCACTATTTCTTTGTAACAATACCGTTGTATTTTGAACTTTTTCCGATCCTTTAAAAGCTATTGCTTGTAAATTTGTTAAAGTAGACTTCACTTTCATTTTAAAGTTACCACTACTCGTATTTTTCGGGATTAAGATTTTGAATTTTTCGTCAATTGATAACGTACTTTTCTCTTCACCATTTTCATTTACAATTCGAAGCCCTTTAGGAGCATTTTCAGGAAGAATTGTATAAGAGCCAGAAACCGCATTTGTTTGCACTGCATAAAATCCGGTTTCTAAATAATCACCTTTTTTTGTAGCAGTTTGTGAATCTACAGGATTAACTTTAAAGAATACATTTTGTGATCCAGTTTCTTTCTTTGAAGCCTCTACTAAACGCTTCATAAGATTATGTACACGTTCATTTTTTGCAACTAAATCTTCTTCCGTTAATTCATTTGCTGCAATCCATACTGCTAATTGTGTAGCATAATGCGCTTCTTCCGTTGTCGCTACACCTAATTCAGATGGGCTTTTTTGAGGATATCCATTTAATAAAATACGATATACAGCATCGGATGTTTTCCCCATCTCAGGCAAATCATCCCCATTGGGCGAACGTAAATCAGGCGTTAAACAATACGCAATACTACCCGAAGCCGTTTTAATTATTTCTGTCTTTATTTCACGCTGTTTCGAATTACTATAGCTCCAATCCATCTTATATGTTTCTCTGTTCATTACTTCTGCCTTTACTTGTGGCATTGCAATTCCTAATAAAATAATAAGAGCACTTAAAAAACTAAACCATTTTCCTACCATCTTTCGTTTCATTCTCTCCACCACCATATATAAATTTCTACATGAAGCAATCTTACTGTTTCATTGTACTTATAGTGAAAAAAAGAGAATAGGTGGTTTTTTTGTAGTATCTTGTCGAATTGTTGAGAAAGTTTCACAGTAATAAGCCATTTTAAAACGTTTTGTTGTCATGCTGCTATTGACAAATAAACATTACATGTTTCCAATTTTCAAACATAATAAAAAAGGCACTTTATAAGTGCCTTCATATCTTACGAGAAACAAATTTCAAATGAATACATATTACTTATCTTTTTCCTTTATCTCCATCAACAGCTCAATAATCTTCTCATTTTGCTCCACTTGTTTCTCTGAATTTTGATAGATGAAACGAACCCATCTAAAAATAAACGCGACCACAAATATTGGTATAAGGCTAAGTATCACTCCGACTAAATCATATGCCATTTTCTATCACCTCGCTACATACAAATTCTCTGCCTTTCTACTAAAACCTGCA
This sequence comes from Bacillus sp. TE9106W, assembly GCF_054062215.1. NCBI lineage: Bacteria > Bacillati > Bacillota > Bacilli > Caryophanales > Bacillaceae > Bacillus > Bacillus sp. TE9106W. Next base: position 100 of record NZ_JBSSFA010000017.1, on the reverse strand, counting down.
ATTTTTTAGTAGAGTAGAAAACTGAAACAGATTATATTTTCTTTAGGGGTGGCTTTGCCATCCCTTTTCTGTTTCAGTTTCCCCTCATCAAACCGTACGT
>NZ_JBSSFA010000016.1:0-112450 GCF_054062215.1 Bacillus sp. TE9106W | reverse complement strand
CAGCGTTCATCCTGAGCCAGGATCAAACTCTCCAATAAAGTTAGTTTGTCTAGCATCTAAAATAAAAATTGACGTTTCACGTTGTTTGTTTCGTTCAGTTTTCAAAGAACTAAAAGCGGGTGAAGAGAATCGAACTCTCGACCAGAGCTTGGAAGGCTCTTGTTTTACCACTAAACTACACCCGCGTGGTCGGGAAGACAGGATTTGAACCTGCGACCCCCTGGTCCCAAACCAGGTGCTCTACCAAGCTGAGCCACTTCCCGTAATTGGCGCGCCCGAGAGGAGTCGAACCCCTAACCTCTTGATCCGTAGTCAAACGCTCTATCCAATTGAGCTACGGGCGCTTATTCATGATGTTTTTTCGTCGTTGTATTTTGGCGACTCAATTATCTTATCATACTACATTTTCAAATGCAAGTACTTTTTTAAAAGATTTTTTGATGCGGCCGAGAGGACTTGAACCTCCACGGGGTTCCCCCCACTAGGCCCTCAACCTAGCGCGTCTGCCGTTCCGCCACGACCGCGCGGAAAAAACAAAAGTGAGCCATGAAGGACTCGAACCTTCGACCCTCTGATTAAAAGTCAGATGCTCTACCAACTGAGCTAATGGCTCGTAAATGGCTGGGCTAGCTGGATTCGAACCAGCGCATGACGGAGTCAAAGTCCGTTGCCTTACCGCTTGGCTATAGCCCATCGAAATACTTATCTTCTTTTCAAAGACAAATGTTATTGTACCATAATGACCAATAAAAAACAACTGCCAATTAGCAGAAGTTAAAATGGCGGTCCCGACCGGGGTCGAACCGGCGATCTCCTGCGTGACAGGCAGGCATGTTAACCACTACACCACGGGACCATTTAATCTTTACATTAATATCATTTTACTTTTCATTATAATATTATGGTGGAGGATGACGGGATCGAACCGCCGACCCCCTGCTTGTAAGGCAGGTGCTCTCCCAGCTGAGCTAATCCTCCGAAGTGGTGACCCGTACGGGATTCGAACCCGTGTTACCGCCGTGAAAGGGCGGTGTCTTAACCACTTGACCAACGGGCCAATATGAATGGCAGAGAAGAAGGGATTCGAACCCTCGCACCGCGTTCGCGATCTACTCCCTTAGCAGGGGAGCCCCTTGAGCCACTTGGGTACTTCTCTGTATGGCTCCGCAGGTAGGACTCGAACCTACGACCGATCGGTTAACAGCCGATAGCTCTACCACTGAGCTACTGCGGAATAATAAAGACAATTTGTATCTTATAAAAATTCTCATCGTAAGTCAAGAGGTTTTTTCACAACATCTTGTACAAACGTGACATGTTTATAATATACTGGATTGCGTTTTCACTGTCAAGATGTTTTCTTTATCAGATTTAGTTTACCTTTACACCTTCCGCAGACATATCTTTTCGTATTAATTTGACGTCTTCTTACATATTGAAGCAAACACTCCATACATTCATACACATAAACCCTTTTTTCTTTCTCTGCATTCACCATACGTTTACAAAAGCGTGGTGCATCAACTGCCTTTAATAGTTCTCGAAAATCCTTATCCCGATGCTTATACCCTCGTCCTGTAATATGTAAGTGATAATGACAAAGTTCATGTTTAACAATTCCAACTAATTCTTCTTTCCCATACATTTCGTAATATCGATAATTCAGTTCAATATTGTGTGTATTCAATAGATAACGCCCACCAGTTGTGCGCAATCTACTATTAAACATCGCCTTATGTAAAAATGGCATTCCGAAATATTGTAGCGATACTTCTTCCACTAGCCACTGTATTTCTTGCTCATCCATTTTCATTCCTCCTAAACAAAAAAATATTTTTACACTTTTCTCCTCTCTTATACATATATTAAATAGTACATATACCCATCCTCATTCAAGAAGCGTGGTTTCTAAAAACATAGCAAAAATAGAAATCCACTCACCAACCTCTCATCAATAGTACCTTACATTTATGAGAGTAGGATTAAACAAGGAGGGATTCCTATGCCTACATGGCTCAAAAAACAAATGCAACGCGCATATTTTGAAAAAAACCGGTATCAAATTAAATTATTAAATGAATGCTGGTTTTATTATAGCAAAATACATCAAAGTTCCTAATCCATTACACGTTTTGACCTATAAAAAAAGAGCAGTTTCATCTGCTCTCTTCTCTTACTATTCAATTGGCAACATAGATAATGCAACACGACCTTTTTTCGTATCAATATCATCTACCCATACTTTGACGATTTGTCCAACAGATACAACATCTAACGGATGCTTCACATATTGTTTGCTTAGTTTAGAAATATGTACTAACCCATCTTGTTTCACACCTACATCAACAAAGGCACCAAAATCAACAACGTTACGTACTGTTCCTTCCAGTTCCATACCACGTTTTAAATCTTCTAATTTCAAAATCCCTTTTTTCAGAAGCGGTTTAGGCAACTCATCCCTCATGTCTCGCTCTGGACTAATGAGTGCATCTATAATATCGACTAATGTTGGCTCTCCAATTCCCGTTTCTTCCGACAACTTAGAAATCTCCACTTCTTCTAAACTCTTTTGTAATTGTGGTTGCCCTACGTCATCTTTTGATAAACCTAGACTCTTTAATAACAATTCAACATTTTTATATTGTTCTGGGTGAATACCTGTACGGTCTAACGGATTTGCCCCTTCTAATATACGTAAGAAACCTATACATTGTTCATATGTCTTCGCACCTAGACGTGGTATTTTCTTTAAGTCTGTTCGTTTTGTAAATTTCCCTTCTTCTTCACGCTTTGCTACAATATTTTTCGCAACAGTTTTTGATAAGCCTGAAACATATTGCAACAACGCAACTGAAGCTGTATTTACATTCACACCGACTTGGTTAACTGCTGTCTCTACTACAAACGTTAATGATTCATTTAATCTTTTTTGAGATACATCATGTTGATATTGTCCAACCCCAACTGATTTAGGATCAATCTTTACAAGTTCAGCAAGCGGATCTTGCAGACGTCTACCGATAGAAACCGCACTTCTTTCTTCAACCTGTAAATCCGGGAATTCCTCACGGGCTAAATCAGAAGCTGAATACACACTCGCACCAGCTTCGTTCACAATAATATAGAAGACTTCTCGTTTCACATTTTGTAATACATCAACTATAAATTCTTCCGATTCTCTAGAAGCTGTACCATTCCCAATCGCAATCATTTCAACTTGGTATTCATCTATAATAGAAAGAACTTTCGCTTTGGCATCTTCATATTTACGCACTGGTGGATGCGGATAAATAACATCAATATATAAAACTTTCCCCGTATCGTCTACAATAGCTAATTTACACCCCGTTCTATATGCAGGGTCTACAGCTAACACAACCTTTCCTTTCATCGGAGGTTGTAATAACAAATTACGTAAGTTCTCAGAGAAAATATGTATCGCTTGTTCCTCAGCTGTTTCTGTTAATTCTTTTCGAATCTCTCTTTCAATAGAGGATTGAATTAATCGTTTATAACCATCCTCAATTGCTAACTTTACATACTGTGCACTTTTTGAATCGTTATCGCGAATTACCTTCTTATATAAGAAAGTTACTATCTCATCTACTGGTGGAACAACAGAAACTCTCAATATATCTTCTTTCTCACCGCGATTCATCGCTAACACACGATGCGGTACTACTTTCTGCAACGGTTCTTCATAATCGTAATACATTTCATATATATTCTTTTCATCTTTCTCTTCATCTTTTACAACCGAAGACATAACACCTTTTCTAAAAGTAACATTTCGAATCCAACTACGATATGCCGCTTCATCTGAAACGATTTCTGCAATGATGTCTTGAGCACCTTGTAATGCTTCTTCTGCAGATTGCACTTCTTTCTCGGCATTTATAAACTCCATTGCCTTCTGATTCGGATCTTCTTTCGTATATAACAATAACCATTCAGCCAATGGCTCTAACCCTTTTTCTTTTGCAATCGTTGCTTTCGTTCTTCTCTTTTCTTTATATGGACGATATAAATCTTCTACTTCTTGCAACTTTGTAGCTTTCAAAATTTGCTGACGTAATTCTCCTGTCAGTTTCCCCTTCTCATCAATAAGACGAAGAACCTCTTCTTTCCTATCTTCAAGTTGCATTATATATTGCCATCTCTCTAAAATTGTACGAATTTGCACTTCATCTAAAGAGCCTGTCCATTCCTTTCGGTAACGAGCAATAAATGGAACTGTGTTACCTTCTTCTGTTAATTGAATAACATGACGAACTTGCTTTTCGGTAAAGCCTAATTCCTTCACTAACATTTTCATTAACGCTTGTCGATTACCTAACATTTCCATATACAACCGTAACCTCCTCTATAATAAAAAAAGTTGCCCTTCAAAGAGAGCAACTTAAACTGCCGATTTAAAAATCTATTAGTCCTAAACTAATTTGTAGCGCTTCATCTACACGAATCATCATCACTTCATCTAAGTGAGTGATTTTGTCCGTTAAGCGCTGCTTATCGATTGTTCGAATCTGCTCAAGTAAAATAACAGAATCTCTCTCAAAACCGTACTTTTTCGCATCAATTTCCACATGAGTGGGTAATTTCGCTTTTTGAATCTGTGCAGTAATAGCCGCTACAATCACCGTTGGACTAAAACGATTTCCGATGTCATTTTGAATGACAAGAACCGGACGAACGCCTCCTTGCTCAGAACCAACAACTGGGGAAAGGTCTGCAAAATACACGTCGCCGCGTTTTACAATCAAAATATTACCCCCCGCTAACTAAGCGTTCTACTGTATGAGCTGCTTCATACTCTGCTAAGAAAGCTTCAGATGCAATACCAAGATTAATTTTTCCCATTTCAATGTACCCACGTCGCATTGATTCATGTTGGTAGCGTTTCTTCGTCTTATGTTGACGCAATAACAGTTGTGTTGCCTGGCAAATTAGTTCATGGCGATTCTTATTCTCTTGTTTTCCAATTCCGTCCAATTCCGTTACCATTTGCTTTGGCAACCGAACCACGATTTCAGTAGTTACACTTGATTCGGACACAAAAATACACCTCCACCGTCAACTACACACCCAAATATATATATGACACCTATTGTAATAATACCATTGTATGGAGCCTGTTGCAAAGACTTCCTTATTCCTTGCTTATGTTTTCCAATTCACAAACAAAACATTCATATTCTTTTATTTTTATCTCATTACAAGCAAGAAACATGAAAGTTCCTCCGCAAAATTCACGTTATATTATGTTAAAAGTAACTATAAGTAAAAAGCTTCTCGTCAAAAACGAACTTATTCTTAACCAATGAACAGTTCTCTCACATGACAAGAAGCAAATCATACTACCTTCTATATATCGTTCAAATAATTAATTACTTCCACAACTTTTCCATTCCGTATAAATATTCTCGGCACACGAAAACTGATCGTCGTAATAATTTCATAATTAATAGTCCCTGAATATTCCGCAACCTCTGTAGCGCTAATATATTCATCTCCTTGCCTTCCAATGAGTGTAACTTTCGTACCAAGAGGCACTTCACAAGGAAGGTGAATCATGAATTGATCCATCGTTACTCGCCCTACAATCGGTACCCTTTTACCATTTACAAGCACTTCAAATCCTTGTAATCTTCTAAGCCAGCCATCTGCATAACCAATTGCAACGGTCGCAATCCATTCTTTAGTTTTCGTTCGATAAGTGACGTTATAACTAATTCCATCCCCTTTAATCACCTGTTTAATATGAGCAACTTTCGTATGCAATGATAGCGCTGGTTCTAATTTAAACGGTAAAAAAGGGCGTATTTCTACAGATGGAGATAACCCATACATCGCAATGCCAATTCGTACTGCATTAAATGTAATCCCTTGAAAACGTAGCGTTGCAGCACTATTAGCTGTATGAACAAACTTAGGATCCACTCCGAATTCTTTCAACCAACTTAACTGCTCCAAAAATGTGTTATATTGCTTATCAAAGTAAGAAGTCTCCACCTCATCTGCTGTTGCAAAATGCGTATAAACTCCTTCCAATTCTAAGAATGGTGCACCTTCTAAGCTTTTTAAAAATCCTTTTAATTCTTTACGTTCACGTATTCCAATTCTCCCCATACCACTATCGAAATTAATATGGTATTTCATCGTAGACGAACCATCCCAAAGTTTGATTGCTTCATCTACCCATTCCTTTTGAAAAACAGTTAATGCTACATCATTTTCAGCAGCTACATTTATATCACGAGGAGGAGAAGGACCTAACACCAAAATTGGCGCAGTAATACCAGCTCTTCGAAGCACTAAAGCTTCATCTAAGAACGCAACTGCTAACCTTGTCGCCCCCGCTTCTAATGCTGTTTTAGCCACCGGTACATAATCGTGCCCATATGCATTCCCTTTAACAACGGCAAAAATTTCTACATCACTCGGGATAAATTCTTTAATATGTGTAACGTTGTTATAAATGGCATCTAAATCCACTTCCACCCAAGTGTCACGGTAAAATGGTGCTTCTTCCATAAATACACTTCCTTATACACGATATGCGAAGCTTATTCTTTTATATGCTTCTTTTATGAAATCCAACCCTTCAAACTAAGAAAAGACGTGGTGCACATATATCACCACGTCTAAGAAGTTTACTTCACTTGCTTCTCTGTAACTGAACGAGCAACCATTAATAGCTCCTTCGGCTCTAAACCTTTAGACACGAGCATATATTCTACTCCGTTATGCGACCACGTTAAAGAGTCTTTCGTCAATGCTCCAATTGTAAAGCCAAGATCAACCAATTCTCCGCTCACACTTATTGCTGACGAAGCCTCTGCAACTTTTGCCTTTTCTTGTATTAAAGTAAAGGATTTCTTACTTCCAGTGTATGTGAGTATTGCACGCTTGCCACTGTCTGTCTTCAACTCTTTTTCATCTTTCAAAGTCATACCTTGTGGCGTATCACGTGGATATAAAATAGCAAACGGTTTGTCTTCTTTCGCTGTTGTTTGAACATCTACTTGCGCTCTAGACATATTTTGTTTCGTATCAAATGCACCTTTATCAAATTTCGCGTCGAATTTCACTTTAGAGAAATCTACTTTCACAAGAACATTTTGATCATTATCCATTAACTTCACCGAAACTGGCGTTAAATCACTTTTCTTCAACGTAATCTCTTGTCTCGGCAACATGTTTTGATGCTGATAGTTTGTTTTTGTTTTAAAAATATAATGCTTATCTGTTTTTTCAAAAGTAAGGTTTTTCTTATCCTGTAAAATATCTCTCACAAGAGATTCGTATAAATAAGCCTGGCTACTATTTTGCGGCCAATCACTTTGGAAACGAAAACTCTTATTAAGAGCTGGCGTTAATACAAATACTCCTTCTTCATTTCTTAAAATAATTTGACTTTGATCTTTTTTCGCATTCTGCAAATTCACACGATAAAACGAAGGTTCCTTATGCCATATTTCTACCTTATACTCCTGAGGCTCATTCCCTGTTTTAATAGATAATTTCGCTTCAGCTTGATAGCTTTTCAACCCTTTTACTTTCGCCTCTAAATCTCTCACAACATCATCTTGTTTCTTTTCCATACAACCGGCCAACACAAAAACGGTTAATAAACCGACAAGAACTAAAAACAGACGCCTTTTCATCACTTCAGCCCCTTTGCCCCTATAAATGAATGGAAGATGTACCTTCCTTATCGCTACCACAAATATATGAGACAAAGATATAAAATATGCAGACTAGCTTGACGAGCTTTCTAAAACAACTTGAGCAACAGCAAATTCCTTACTATGACTAATCGATAAATGAACAATATGTTCTGTACTCGTAATAAGAATCGGCTTCCCTCTATCATCATTTCTTACTTCAATATCTAAAAAACTCACTTCTTTCCCAATACCAGTTCCTACCGCTTTTGAATACGCCTCTTTCGCTGCAAATCTTCCAGCTACAAACTCTGTAAGGCGGCTTCCCTTCAGTCCCTTAGCAACATTACGTTCATTTTCAGTTAAAATACGTTCCATAAATTTAAGCTTTCCATCTAGCATTTTTTCAATTCGATTCAATTCAATAATATCGATTCCAATCCCTACAATCATTTCAAAATCCCCTTCTTCTATTTAGCTTTCTTTTTTCATATTGTAAGAATAACAGAGAATCTTTCTGATGCAAAAGGAGTGATACTCATAACATGCTCATACCATCCGCCCGCATTTCCTTACAACCAATCGTCATCTCTTTACTTCTCATACAATTCATTATGATTATGTTAGGCGATTTTTTCCTCTTTCCTATGGCAGCTTATCATGAATATATCGCTAATGGAGAATGGTGGCGTCTCATAACTTCCCTGTTCGTACATGTAGACTTACAACATTTTCTTTCTAATAGTATTTGTTTATTCGTCCTTGGCTCTTCTATTGAAAAACAACTAGGCCGCTTTTCTTTCATCATTATTTTTTTCCTTTCTGGCATTCTCGGAAATATTTTCTCTTATCTTATTATGCCCCATGAATATATTCATGCCGGGGCATCTGGTGGTATTTTCGGATTGCTAGGTGCACAGTTATTTCTATTGTATAGCCGATATCGTTCTTCCAATCCAAAAGACATTGCTATTTTTTCAATCATGATATGTATATTACTACTATTCACTTTCTTCAATCCCTCTGCCAACCCTATCAGCCATTTAACAGGATTGATCATTGGTGGTATTTGCACCCCTTTATTAATAAAAAAACTCGATGGTGCAGAGCTCATTTAATATAAAAGCTCGCACCATCGATAATTTCCACATCTGTTTGTTCACTTAAATCCCTCATAAGTTGAAATAAAGACTCATCCTTCATCTTCGCTTCAATCATACAATCAATTTGCGGAACACTTCCCTTTATCTTTTTTAAAAAAGATAAAAAAGTATCTACATCAATAAAGTCCGCATGTGCTCTCGGGTCTTTTCCCTCTCTAGGACTAGAAATGTGCATTTTCACTGGTAACAAAGACGATTCCCACGTATGTACAACACGCGCCCAATCTTCATGCCAATCTTCTCGATCATGATTCATCATATGGTGATGTAAATCAAATACAACGGGAATGTCCAGTTTTTCTCCTAAATATAATGTGTCCTCGAGCGTAAAAGTTGTATCATCATTTTCTAACATAATCATTTCCTGAATACCTCTTGGGACATTAGACCAATTCTCTATAAAACGCTCTAATGCAAGCTCTTTATCTTTATATCCGCCCCCAACATGCATTACACATCGTTGCTTATGTTCAATCCCCATACCTTTTAATAATTTTCTATGCATCTGTAACGTCTTTACAGATTGTTTAAAAATATTCTCCTCAGGTGAATTGAGTACAACAAAATGATCTGGATGAAAATCAATACGCATATTCATTCGAATAGCGTAATCACCTAGCACTTTTAAATTTTCTTTTAAAGGGCGAATATAATTCCACTCTAACAACTCCTCATGATTCGCTAAAGGAATCAACTTAGAACTAAGTCGAAAAAAGGATATATCATGGCCTTTATTATGTTTTAATAACCGTAAGCAATTTTCCAAATTCGAATTAGCAATTCTTTCAAGTTTACGAATTGCCGCTTCCCGATCATCTATTTTTTGAAACTGCGCGTACGTCATCGTTTGAGATGGAGATGCATTTTTCAAATGTACACTCATCGCGACATAGCCAAGCCTTACAAGCATGTGGCACCTCATTTCTACACAAGTTATTATGTAGTATGTACAATTACAGAAATAAAAAAAGAGAATGCCGGCAAAGGGCATTCTCTTTTTTTATTATTAAGCTTGTGGCTTACGGCTATGATGTTTTCTTTCGCCGCGTCCGTTTGAAGATCCTGGGCGTCCTTGACCTTCGCCACGACGACCACGGTTACCATCACGGCTACCTTCACGATTGCGATCACGGTTACCGTCACGATTACGACCATCACGATTGCGGTCACGGTTACGACCATCGCCACCGCGTCCATCACGACTACGATTACGATTACCATCACGGTATCCGCCTCCGTTACCGCCGCGTTTTTTAGAACCGCCACCTCTTGAAACAACTGGTGGTTCTGATGTTAAAGCGATTGGAGTTGTATCTGGCTCTTTTGTCATCATTTTTAAAGCAGCAGCTACTACTGTTACAGAGTCGTTCTCTTCTAACATTTCTTCTGCAATACGCTTGTAGTATGCTAAGTTTTCATTTTCAATTGTGCTTTGAAGCTTTTCAGCGATTAAACGTTGTTGACCTTCTAGTGCCTCGTCAAGTGTCGGTGCATCCATGCGGTCCATTTTACGTTTTGTTGTACGCTCGATATTTTTTAATTGTCCAGATTCACGTGGTGTTACAAATAGCATTGCAATACCTTTTTTACCTGCACGACCAGTACGGCCAATACGGTGAACATATGATTCTGGATCTTGTGGAATATCGAAGTTATATACGTGTGTTACGCCTGAAATATCAAGACCACGTGCAGCAACGTCTGTTGCAACAAGAACTTCAATAGAACCTTCTTTGAATTTACGTAATACAGACATACGTTTCGCCTGAGTTAAATCACCATGGATACCTTCTGCAGCATAACCACGTAAGTTTAATGCCTCTGATAATTCATCAACACGACGCTTTGTACGACCGAACACAATCGCAAGCTCTGGAGATTGAATATCTAGTAAGCGTGTTAACACGTCAAACTTTTTCTTTTCTTGCACTTCTAAATAGAACTGCTGAATGTTTGGCATTGTTACTTCTTTTGCTTTTACTTTAATGTGTTGAGGCTCAGTCATGAAACGCTCAGCAATACGACGAATTGGGTCCGGCATTGTCGCTGAGAATAGTAATGTTTGATGTGTTTCTGGCACATCTGTTAAAATTGCTTCAATATCTTCAATGAAGCCCATGTTTAACATTTCATCCGCTTCGTCAAGAACAACTGTCTCTACGTTTTGTAAGCGAAGTGTTTTACGGTTAATATGATCTAAAATACGACCCGGCGTACCAACAATAATGTGTGGGTGTTTTTTTAGAGCACGAATTTGGCGGTTAATATCTTGACCACCGTAAATTGGTAAGATACGAACACGTTTATGTTTACCAATTTTGTATAGCTCTTCTCCAACTTGAATTGCTAATTCACGCGTTGGCGCGATAACAATACCTTGAACCGATTCTTTATGTGTATCCACTTTATCTAATAGTGGTAATCCGAATGCTGCTGTTTTCCCTGTACCTGTTTGCGCTTGCCCAATAATATCCTTACCTTGCAATGCATGTGGAATTGTTTCAGCTTGAATTGGCGTAGCCTCTTCAAAGCCCATACTTTCAACAGATTGCAGTAAAGAATCACTTAATCCTAATTCTCGAAATGTTGTCAATGTTACTTCTCCTTTTCTATCCTATACTTATCATTTAAAAAAAGGCGTTTTCCGAATTTGCGGAAAAGCCCTTTTCCTGAATGCTCACGTATATAAACGGGCGTATATTCTTCACGAAAATACTTCTAAACGTTATTACACTTTATCAATTATAAGTTTTGTATGTGCAAAAAGCAAACCCAACTGTTACCTTATTTTCATATTAAGAGTTTTTTTCTTCACTTTTATTTTTTTATATTTACTGTAAGCGCTTATTATAAGTTTCTTCTATTTTCGTAGCTATCATCCCTATTTATATACACCAATTATTTCAACATCGTAATTACTTCTTCCAATTTCATACCGCGAGATGCTTTTACTAATACAACATCTTTTGTATCGACTACTGCTTGCAACTCTTTTACTAACTCTTCTTTATTATCATAAGCCTTTACACGTTCGTTAGGGAAATTAATTTTCGCTCCCTCAGCAATTTGAGCCCCTAATTTACCATATGTGAACACATAGGAGATTTTTGCTGGATCAATTAATTTACCTACTTCATAATGAAACTGCACTTCTTGATCTCCAAGCTCTAACATATCACCGAGAACAACAATTTTTTTAGAGAATCCATCTAAACCATTCATTAGGTGGAATGCCGCTTCCATAGCTGTTGGACTTGCATTATAGGCATCATTGATAATTGTTAATCCACTGTCTGTTTTTACAATTTCCATACGCATGCCCGTCATTTGAAGTGTTACTAAACCTTCTTTCATCTCTTCCCACGTTACACCAAAGTATTTCGCAATTGCCATAGAAGCAAGCGTATTATACACATTGTGTTTCCCTAATACGGGTAGATAGAATGAAATATTTTCTTCTCTATTCATTTTAAAATGCGTCCCAGTTGCTTGTAACGTTACAGTCGTTGGATAATAATCATTTGCTCTAGCATCACCAAACGTAACTGTTTCAGCTATTAAATTCATTTCAGGGACACGATTCGTTAATAATGGCTCGTCTCCGTTATATACGAACACTCCACCTTCTTGTAATCCTGTCACAATTTCTAATTTCGCTTCGGCAATTGCCTCACGAGAGCCTAAGTCCATTAAATGTGCTTCACCAATGTTCGTAATGATAGCTGCATTTGGACGAGCTAACTTAGATAAGAATTCAATTTCTCCGCGGCTTGACATTCCCATTTCTAATACAGCTACTTCTGTATTTTCTTCTAAGTTTAAAATAGTAAGGGGTAGCCCGATATGATTATTGAAGTTTCCTTCTGTTTTTTGAACTTTGAATTTAGTTGCAAGAAGACTTGTTACAATATCTTTTGTAGATGTTTTACCGTTACTACCTGTCACACCAATCACTTTAACATCCAATTGATCGCGATAGTTTTTCGCTAACATTTGTAATGCTGATAGCGTGTCTTCTACAAAAATAACCGGAAGATTCTCAGGTGGATTTGCTACATCTTTCACCCATAATGTCGCCACAGCTCCATTTTCAACAGCTTTATCTACAAAAGCATGTCCATCGAAACGTTCACCTTGAATCGGAACATATAGGTTTCCTTTTTCGATTTTTCTCGTATCAATAGACACCCCTTGTATAGTAATTCCCTCATACTGCTCTGCTAATCCCGTACCATTTATCATTTGTTCTACTTGTTTTAACGTTCGATTTATCATGAAAACACTCCTTACATAGAGGAAGCACTATTCCTGCGAATAGTGCCTCCTCCTTTTTTGTTAGATTGTATATTTAATTTTTTGTTTTTCTTCGTGACGCTCCATTGCTAAACGAATTAGCTCTTCAATTAATTCCGGATACGGTAATCCAGTATGTTGCCACAGTAGAGGGAACATACTAAACGGCGTAAATCCTGGCATCGTATTCACTTCGTTAATATATACTTCTCCATCTTTCGTTAAGAAGAAATCAGCTCGCGTTAAGCCAGCACCATCTAACGATTGGAAGGCAACAATCGCATCTCGCTTAATAACATTAGACTCTTCTTCTGTCATTTCAGCTGGGATAATTAATGCTGTATCACCATCGATGTATTTCGACTTATAATCATAGAAGTCTTTTTTCGGTACGATTTCACCTACAACTGAACATTTCGGTTCATCATTACCTAGTACACCAACTTCTACTTCACGTCCAATGATATTCTCTTCTACAATAATTTTACGGTCAAATTGGAATGCCTCTTCAAATGCATTCTCAAGCTCTTCACGATTTTTACACTTATTAATCCCAACACTTGAACCAAGGTTTGCTGGTTTTACGAAGCAAGGGTATCCTAATACTTCTTCTACTTTTTCATATGCTGTTTCACGATCTTTTTCCCATCCGCTACGAATGAATGAAGCATATTTCGCTTGTTTTAATCCAGCTTCTGCGAAAATGTTTTTCATAACAACTTTATCCATACCAGCAGCAGATGCTAGAACACCATTTCCTACATAAGGAATGTTCATTAATTCTAATAAACCTTGAACCGTTCCATCTTCACCATTTGGTCCATGTAGTAATGGGAAAATAACGTCGATAGCATTTTCCTCAGCATTTGCAGATGGAATGATTTCTGTGCTTAAAGATAACGGAGAAATCGCATTTTCTGCACCGCTCATTTTTAGAACTTCAACATTTGCTACTTCACCTTCAATACGTTCACCGCGTATCCATTGACCTTGTTCTGTAATATAAATTGGATGAATCTCGAATTTATCTTGATTTAATGCTTTAATAGCAGCAAGAGCCGTTTGTAACGAAACTTGATGCTCAGCTGATTTTCCACCATATAATAAACCTAATTTAATTTTTGTCACTGAAATCACCCTAACCAATTGTTTTCATTTTTCTATTTTAGCACTTTTTATAAAAATAGGTAGTTCCTATTTGAAATAAAATGTAACTTCCACAAATAATTAAATGACACCACTTATTGGTTCTCTATACTTTTTCCACTTAACTTTCTTCATAAATATATAAAGTGAAACTTTAATCAGTGGGGGGCTTCATCCCCTACTGATTATTAGTTGAACCAATCGGACTTTTATGGGCAGTTGATCCCCCACCTAAATTCCTTGCTTTCGCTGAATTTTGAGGTGGGGGTCTTACTGCCCATTAAAGTGGGATAAAATTGCAATCCAATGTAGTTATGTACCTAAAATATGTAGAAATCCCCTTTTTGTGTATGTCATCTAATCATTAAGAAGATTGTTTGGTTAGAGTGCCTTTTTGCCTTTGTTCAACGAGACGATCTAAAGAAATATATACAATACCTGCAACTAAACATCCTACAGCTAAAATTGTAAATAGAAAGTGGCCAAGTAATCGATCTAATAAAAAACCCCCAAGAAGTGGACCAAATGCATTTCCTGTAATCCACTGCAAACTTGCAGCCCCCATATAAGTCCCTCTCAAATGCTCAGGGGCCAAATTCGCTACAAACGTCATCTGTACAGGCGACATAATCATCTCACCTAACGTATATATGGCATAAACGAACATTAATGTAATTAAAATAACGGTAGCATTTGTATCTAATCCTCCAAACCACTTCGGTAACCAGCCTATGAAAAATAACCCAATCCCGAACAAACATGCACCATATAACATCGTCTTTCCGACAGGTTTATCTGTGGCCCATTTTGAAATTTGAAATTGGAACAACACAACTAATAGTCCGTTTAACGCCATTAAATATGGGTATGGATTGTTAGTTCCAAAAATATCTTTCATTTCATTATCAAAATGCAATGGCAACATGCCTTCTGTTTGAGAAAATCCCATCGAAATAATAATACCTGCTAATAAATAAATCATCAGTGCCTTATCTCGCAATACAATTTTCCACACCACTCCTGATTCCTTTTCGTTATCCTCTTCCTTATTCGCACTCTTTGGCATTGTCTCTTGAATGAGAACGAATACAAGTAATGCATAAAATAACATCGTAGACGAGGCAATAATAAACACGAGATTCTTCGACAACATAACTACTGAAGCCCCCATTATCGGGCCAATTGCAGCACCTATATTATGCCCCATCCGCAACAAACCATATGCTTCTGTTCTTTTTTCTGGCGCCGTTACATCCGCAACCATCGCTGATGCAGCTGGATGAAATAAAGAATTACTTAACCCTAAAAAAACCGATAAAATTGCATAGGGAATAAATCCTTCTATAAATAAAAAACCGAGCATTAATAATGCATTACTCGTCATCGAAAATATCATAATCGGCTTTCGTCCATATATATCAGCAATTCTGCCACCTATAATGGATCCAAAGCTCGCAGCAATTGGAGAAAGCGCCATAATAACTCCAACCTGTAATAATGAATCCACCTTATCTTTTAAATATAACGCAAAGAAAGGCATCAACATCATCATCGCAATTCCATTTAACGTCTCACCAATAAATCGAATCCATACGTTACGGTCCATCTCCCTTAATTCACGCCACGTATTCTTCATAAATTCCCCCCTTAGTTCCCCAACAATTATATTATATATAGAATCAGAAAAATACAAATTTTCAAACTAAAAATTACCACATTAATCTTTGTCGAAATAAGTAGAAATTCTTATGAATACGCATTATCTTGATCATCCTTTCTATATATCTTTCTATAACTTTTTTTGGTATTATTATACATGTCGATTCCATAAAAGAGGCATGCTCCGTTATTGAGCATGCCTCTTTTTATTTATTTCACAGTATATGATCCCTCTTCAATCCAGCTATACATATATTTTTCATCTTCTGTTTCATGTGCTTGTTTTACAATACGAAGCGGACGGAATGTATCTATCATAACAGCTAATTCAAGCGTTTCTTTTTTCCCTATACTCGCCTCTGTTTTCCCAGGATGTGGACCGTGAGGAATGCCGCTCGGATGAAGTGTAATAGACCCTTCCTCCACACCTTTTCGGCTCATAAAGTTACCTTCTACATAGTACAGTACTTCATCGCTATTCACGTTACTATGATAATACGGTGCCGGAATAGATTCTGGATGATAGTCATATAAACGTGGTACGAAAGAACAAATAACGAAATTGTGACCCTCGAACGTTTGATGCACTGGGGGTGGCTGATGAATACGACCTGTGATTGGCTCAAAGTCCTCAACATTAAAGACCCACGGATATAAATAACCATCCCAACCAACAACATCTAACGGATGGTGCCCTAAAACATGTTTATGCATATAGCCTCGCGACTTTGTCATTACGACAAACTCACCTTTTTCATCATACGTCTCTAATTTTTCAGGGCCACGAATATCTCTCTCACAAAACGGGCTATGCTCTAACAATTGTCCATATTCATTACGATAGCGACGCGGTGTTGTAATTTGACTATTTGCCTCTACAACAAGAAACTTAGTCTCTCCTTCATCTGGAATAACACGATAAATCGTTCCAATTGGGATTGTTACATAATCACCTTTTCGATAGTGAATCGTTCCGAACATTGTTTCAATTTTTCCTGTTCCGTAATGGACAAACAACATTTCATCGCCATCACCATTACGGTAGAAATAATCCATTTTTTCTGTCGGAGTCACTACTCCGATTAATAAATCTTCATTTCCAAGTATAAAGTTTCTTCCACTTACTGCATCACCACTTTTTTTATTTTCTTTCGTGCGAAAGTGACGATGAGAAAGAGCAACATCTTCTTCATACTGCAACTGACAAGAATGTGATAATGCCGCATGCCCTACTTCCGTTGGCATATAATGATGATACAAAATAGATTGCGTACCAGAAAAACCTTTTGTTCCCATTACCTGTTCACGATAAAGCGATCCATCTTTTTTACGGAATTGTACATGTCGTTTATGAGGTAGCTCCCCCATGTGACGATAAAACATGCTCATCACCTGCTTCCTTTTCTTTTTTGACCGTATTACGTAATGTACCTAAACCAGTAATCGTAAGCTCTACCACATCACCATCTTGCAGCCACTCTTCTGTACCCAGTTCTAAAATACAACCTGTTCCTACTGTCCCAGAACCAATCACATCACCTGGGTATAACGTAACATCTTCCGAAGCACGTTCAATCATTTCAGCAAATGTATAGTAAATATCTTGGAAGTTCCCTTTTGATAATAGCTTTCCATTCACATGAGCAGTCATCTCTAACTCATAACGGTCACCGTTGCGGTAAACATCTAATTCCTCTTTCGTAACAAGGTGCGCTCCTAATGAAGTTGCAAAATCTTTTCCTTTCGCTGGACCAAGTCCTACCTTCATTTCTGTTGCTTGTAAGTCCCTTGCACTCCAATCATTCATAATACAATAACCAAAAATGTATTCCTCTGCTTGCTCACGAGAAATATTTCTTCCTTCTTTCCCGATTACGCAAGCAATCTCTAACTCATAATCAAGTTTTTCAGATTTTTTCGGACCAATTACAACATCATTCGGACCAATTACAGCACGATGGTTCGTAAAATAAAAAACCGGGATATCATACCATTCTGGTACAACATCTAGCCCTCTTCGGCCACGTGCCGTTTTTACATGCTGCTCAAACGCGTAAAAATCCCGAATACTACTCGGATTAGGAATCGCTGCTGCTAATTGCACTTCCTCTAAAGAATATATGCCCTTTTCCGGGTTCTTAATATTACGCAATACTTCTACATACTCATCCGCTTTCTCTAAAAAGGCGAACATAGAAGAAGGTAATTTCCCATCACTAGCAAGATTCATATCGATTACTTTGTCACCTTCAAGCCATCCAGCTCGCATTTCTTTTGAAGGAAGACGAAATGTAACAAATTTCATCATGATTCCTCCTTATGAAAATGAAATTTCCACCAGCAAAAGAATGATTGCTGGTGGATATAAATTTTATAAATTCCCGCGACGCTCTTGTTCTCTTTCAATTGATTCGAATAACGCTTTAAAGTTTCCTTCTCCAAATCCACGAGAACCTTTACGCTGAATGATTTCAATAAATAAAGTTGGACGATCTACAATTGGTTTCGTAAAGATTTGTAGTAAGTATCCTTCATCATCGCGATCTACTAAAATCTTTAATTCTTTCAACTTATCAATTTCCTCATCAATTTTTCCAACTCGTGCAGTTAACTCATCATAATAAGTATCTGGTGTATCTAAAAACTCCACACCATTTGCACGTAGCGCTTCTACTGTTTTAACAATGTCATTCGTTAATAAAGCAAGATGCTGTACACCTGCTCCATTATAGAACTCTAGATATTCTTGAATTTGTGATTTTCTCTTTCCATCTGCTGGCTCGTTAATAGGGAACTTAATACGACTTCCATTTGTCATAACCTTCGACATTAATGCTGAATACTCTGTACTAATATCATCATCATCAAAATGGATCATTTGTTTAAAGCCCATAACGTTCTCGTAATAACTAACCCACTCTTCCATCTTTTCAACATTACCAACTACATGGTCTACAGCAATTAAACCTGACTCTTCAAATGGAATATCAAACTCAGCCTTTTGGAATCCTGGCATAAATGTCCCTTTATAATTTTTACGCTCTACAAGCGTATGAATTGTATCACCATACGTACCAATAACTGCTTTTTTCAATGTACCGTTCTCATCTGTTAACTCTACAGGCGGAGCAATTGCGACGGCACCACGTTTCACTGCTTCTGAGTATGCTTTATCAACATCGTCAACAAGTAATGCCACATCTTTTACGCCATCACCATGAGTCTTTACAAACTCTGCAATACGATTGTCACTACTTAAAGCCCCAGACACAACGAAACGCATATTTTTTTGCACAAGAACATAAGATACTTTTTCACGATTACCAGTTTCTAATCCAGAGTAAGCCACAATTTTGAATCCGAATGCTCTCGCAAGATAATAACTTGATTGCTTTGCATTTCCTACGTAAAATTCCAAATGATCTACATCACGTACTGGAAAAAAGTCCTCCATTTGTGCAGCTAGTGTATCCATAGATTTTTGTTTCATAAAATCCTCATCCCCCTGTAAATAGATTAAATGGTCCATACTTAAAACCAACCGAAAACGCTTCCAACATCAATTAATAGAAATTAGTTAGCAAGCTAACAAATTCTGACCTTTAAAATTTTCTATCTTTTCTGTCAAATTCCTCTTTTTTTCTTACATATAAAATTCGACTTTTTTCTCTTTAAAATATAGAGGGGGCTATTAATACTTGAAGGGATATATAGAAGAAAAATAAAAAAGACCCCAACATATTAATTACTTACTAATATGCTAGAGTCTTTATTTTTTTTGAATAATTGTATTTATATGTCTCATACTAATACTTTTGCAAGGAATAGAATAAATGATGTTAATACTACCGCTCCACCTAATGATCCTAATAAATCTGTTTTTGTTACTTGTAACACTTGTTCACTGTTCATATTCCTCATTCTCCTTTCGTTTTATAAGATTTAAAACTTCTATTACACTAATACACTTGATAAAAATACGATTAACGCTGTTAATACTACTGCTCCACTTGCCGATCCTACGAAGTCACCTTTTGTTACTTGTAATACTTGCTCTTTCATATTTTTCATTCTCCCTTCATTTGTTTTTTGTTACAAAACTTCTATTATACTAATACGCTTGATAGGAATACGATTAACGCTGTTAATACTACTGCTCCACTTGCTGATCCTACGAAGTCACCTTTTGTTACTTGTAATACTTGCTCTTTCATTTTGCATTCTCCTCTCTTTTTCTTTTTTACAAAACTTCTATTATACTAATACGCTTGATAGGAATACGATTAATGCTGTTAATACTACTGCTCCACTTGCTGATCCTACGAAGTCACCTTTTGTTACTTGTAATACTTGCTCTTTCATTTTGCATTCTCCTCTCTTTTTCTTTTTTACAAAACTTCTATTATACTAATACGCTTGATAGGAATACGATTAATGCTGTTAATACTACTGCTCCACTTGCTGATCCTACGAAGTCACCTTTTGTTACTTGTAATACTTGCTCTTTCATTTTGCATTCTCCTTTTTAATAAGTTATCTATATGTAATTTCTAAGAAATGTTTATTTCATAGTTTTTATGTTAACGTTACATTAAATTTGATAACGTAACGTTTGTAACATTAATGTAACATAACTATTGTTACCTTGCAATATAATTACGTAAATTTTATTACACTTTTTTTACGTTTTTTTATAAATACCTTCAAAAACCTTGATTTAATGCATTTTCTACTAAATCCACGTTTGTAACATTCATGTAATATTACAGTCATATAACGAAACATCCCCATACCTCCCTCTACTTTTGTTACAAAGTAAGATAAACCTTTCATTAATAAAGTAGAATCTATCAAATTCTTACTGATAGTTCATGAGAGATAAAATACAATCTTTCCAAGATAAGTTTATATGTTTCCTCTATATAACTATGTATAATAAGAACAAAGAGGTGGTCATTTTGAAATTAATCGCATTAGATATGGATGGTACACTACTATCATCTAATCTTGAAATCTCCAAAGAGAACTTACAAGCTATCCAAACTGCAAAAGAGGCTGGTCATATTGTCATGATTTGTTCTGGCCGTGCAAAAGAGGATGCTTTGAAATTATTGGAAGAGTATAAACTATCTCTTCCAGTTGGAGCGAGCAATGGGGCAATTGTTTATGTGGATGGAAAAGTAATTAACTCGCGTTGTTTACAAAACGATAAAGTATACAAGCTTGCAAAATTACTAGAATCTGAGGGTTTTCCTTATAAACTATATACGAATAAAGGAGTTTATTCTCCGTATACATGGCAAGATCAAGTCATGCAAGCGTTCGAAGAAAACAAGCATGCACTAGATGTTACACTTGAGGAACTTGAAAGAATTACAGAAAAACAAAAGAAGTCAAACTTAATTACTGATTTCCAAAAGATTGAAGATGTTGTAAATAATCCAGAATTAGAAATATCTAAATTCTTTATTTTGACATTTAACGCAGGGCATCGCGCACAGCTATTAAGTATGTTACAAGAAGATACTGATATTATGGTTACAGCATCTGCTCCTACTAATTTAGAAATTATGGACAAGAATGGACATAAAGGAAATGGACTGAAACAAATGGCAGCCCATTTTAATATACCAATTGAAGATACAGTTGCTATCGGTGACAATTTTAACGATGTACCCATGTTAGAAGCAGCTGGTTTATCAGTTGCAATGGGAAACGCTGAAGAAGATGTAAAAAAACTATGTGATGTTGTAACATTAACAAACAATGAACATGGTGTTGCTCATGCAATCGAGCGATTTGTATTGAAACAAACTTCATCTAGTAAATAAAAAAAGGACTCTTTCAATTTCTGAAAGGGTCCTTCTCTTTTATACATGATGACAAGCAACAAAATGCTCTGCACCAACATTACGGAATTCTGGTACTGTTTTTTTACAAACATCTGTTGCGAATGGGCAACGTGTATGAAAACGACAGCCCGAAGGTGGATTTGCTGGACTTGGAATATCCCCTTCTAGTATAATTCGCTCTCGCTTCACTGTCGGATCTGGTATTGGAACAGCTGATAACAATGCTTTCGTATAAGGATGTAGCGGATTGGTAAATAACTCATCACGCGGCGCTGTTTCCACAATCGTACCTAAATACATAATTCCAATCTTCGTACATAAATGCTCTACTACGCTTAAATCATGCGAAATGAACAAATAAGATAGTCCCTTTTTCTCCTGTAGCTCACTAAATAAATTAATGATCTGTGCTTGAATAGATACATCTAATGCTGCCACAGGTTCGTCAGCTACAATAAATTCTGGATTTAATACCATAGCTCTTGCGATAACGATACGTTGACGTTGTCCACCCGAAAATTCATGAGGGTACCGATCAATATGATATGGGGCTAAGCCACATAACTCTAATACTTCTGTCACTTTTTCACGAACATTTTCTTTCTTCGCTATTCCGTGAGCTAACATCGGTTCACCAAGCGCTTCCCCAATTCTCATTCTTGGATTTAATGAGCTAAATGGATCTTGAAACACAAGCTGCATATTAGGACGATGTTTTCTTAATTCTTCCTTAGATAAAGAGTGAACATCTTGCCCTTTAAACTTCACTTTACCCTCCGTTTTTTGGACGAGACGTAAAATTGTTTTTCCTATCGTCGTTTTTCCGCTTCCTGATTCACCAACGAGACCGAATACTTCGCCTTTCTTAATAGTAAAACTTACTCCATCAACTGCTTTTACATGTCCAACCGTTCTACTAAATATGCCGCCTTTAATCGGAAAATATGTTTTTAAGTTTTTTACTTCTAATAATGGTTCACTCATTGTTCCGCACGCTCCTCATATAACCAGCAAGCTACTTTATGATTCTCATCATGTACATTCAAATTTGGTGCTTCTTCTTTACATATTTCCATACAATGCTCACAACGACCGCTAAAGTAGCAAAACTCATCCAAACCAACTAAATTAGGAACTTGCCCTGGAATAGAATATAGTTTATCTATTCGTTTTCCCATCACTGGTTTTGATTTCAACAATCCTTTCGTATATGGGTGTTTCGGATTTTGAAATATCTCTAGTACCGGTGCTTCTTCAATAACTTTCCCGCCATACATAACGACAACGTAATCAGCCATTTCTGCTACAACGCCTAAATCATGTGTAATTAATAAAATGGATGTTTTAAATTCCTTTTTTATTTGCCTTAATAAATCTAATATTTGAGCTTGAATCGTAACATCAAGAGCCGTTGTCGGTTCATCAGCAATTAATAACTTAGGATTACAACTAAGTGCAACAGCAATCATAATACGTTGTAACATACCACCGCTCAGTTCGTGTGGATAAGAATGGACGATTTCATCCGCGCGGGCTATACCGACTTTACGAATTAACTCAATTGCCTTCTTATATGCTTCATTTTTACTAAGTAATTCATGTTCCCTTAACGTCTCTACAATTTGTTCCCCTACAGTAAAGACTGGATTTAGTGATGTCATCGGTTCTTGGAAAATCATCGCAATATCATTCCCTCGTAAACTACGAAGTTCTTTCTCTTTCATTCCTAAAAGACTTTTTCCTCCATATAAAATGTCTCCACCTACTACACTGCCTGATTCAGCAATAAGTCCCATAATAGATAAAGCCGTTACACTTTTCCCGCAACCCGATTCACCTACAACACAAACCGTTTCACCTTCTCGAACAGCAAAACTAACATGATTTACAGCTTTTACTGTTCCTTCTTCTGTCTGAAAGTGTGTTTGTAAATCTTTCAGCTCTACTACCACTTTACTCATATTCCCTCACCTACCGTCTCATCTTTGGATCTAACGCATCACGAAGTGCATCACCAAGTAAATTAATGGATACAACTGTTATAAAGATTGCAAAACCAGGCGGAATCCATAACCATGGGCGCTTTTGGAAATCAAGTAATGAGTTCGCTGCACTAATCATATTCCCCCATGATGGTGTAGGTGGGACAACGCCGAGACCTAAGTAGCTTAGTGCGGACTCTCCTAAAATAGAACCTGCAACGCCTAATGTGGATACAACAATTAATATTGGTAAAACATTAGGAATTAAGTGATATATAATTTTTCGGTAATCTTTTATCCCTAACACATCAGCAGCTTGCATAAACGCTTGCTCTCTAAGTGATAAAATTTGACCTCTTACAAGACGCGCAAGCCCCGGCCAACCTACTAAACTTAAAATAATCATAATGACATATAGACGATAATCAGATGGTACTTTCCACTCTGATAAAATCGCTCCCATTATAATAAGTAACGGTAATCCTGGCATCGACATTAAAATATCGGCAAGACGCATAATAATATTATCAACGATGCCGCGATAAAATCCTGCAATAGCCCCTAATACAGCTCCTAATATCACTGATAAAACCATAGAAGCTAGGCCAATCGTTAATGAGATTCGTCCTGCTTGCATAAGCCTCGTTAAAATATCTCTTCCCAACTGATCTGTACCGAGCCAATGCGAAAAACTAGGTGGTTTATTAATTAATGTAACTTGTATTTTTCCTGATGCATATGGCGAGAAAAATGGTCCTATAAAACAAAATAAAAACATAAAAATTAATGCATACAATCCTACTAGTGCCATCTTATTTTTCTTTATCTTTTTAAGAGCTTGTCGCCACGGTGATGATTCATTTTTTCTTCTCTTTTTCTCCTTTTTTTCTGTAATCACTGTAATAGTTTCCATCCCATTCCCCTCCTTACTTCAACCGAATACGTGGATCAACAACTGCATATACAATGTCTGCAAAAAAGTTTGAAACAATTGTTAAACAAGAAAGAAACATCGTAAATGCCATTAATACTGTATAATCACGAAAATTAAGTGCCTCTAACTGAATGTTACCGATACCTGGCCAATTAAAAATTTGTTCAATAATAATTGCTCCTGAAAATAAACCTGGTAATTCAAATGCCAATAAAGTAATCGCCGGTAAAATAGCATTTTTTAATGCATGTTTATAAATAACAGTCTTCTCTTTTAAACCTTTTGCTCGTGCCGTCCGTATGTAATCTTGTCTTACAACCTCTAACATACTCGTTCTAAAGTAGCGCGTTAATGAACCCACACCAAGAAGGGTCAAAATAAATACTGGTAAGACCATATGCTTTGCTACCTCTATTACATAAGCAAACCCTTTTGAATTACTACCAACATCAATCATTCCACCGATCGGCAATAACTTAAGGTCAACTGCAAACACCTTAATTAGAAATAGACCAATAAAGAATGAAGGGAATGACATTGCTGCAAAGACACCAATCGTTACAAGTTTATCGAATAAAGAATGTTGCTTCGTCGCCGATAATACGCCGATAATAAGTGCAATTAACCAAATAAAAAATAATGCAATAATCGCTACACTAAACGAGTTCCAAATAAACTTATTTAATAGTGATGTTACAGGTTCTTGATATTGCAGCGAAAAGCCAAAGTCTCCTTGCAATGCATTACCTAACCAATGAAAATAGCGCTCGACAATTGGTTTGTTCAATCCATACAATTCCCTAAGCTCAGCTGCTCTTTCCGGTGTAATCTTTGGATTTGAATCAATATAATCAC
This sequence comes from Bacillus sp. TE9106W, assembly GCF_054062215.1. NCBI lineage: Bacteria > Bacillati > Bacillota > Bacilli > Caryophanales > Bacillaceae > Bacillus > Bacillus sp. TE9106W. The sequence goes on along the minus strand of NZ_JBSSFA010000016.1, from coordinate 86,899 downwards.
CCGGAAGAAGTGCGAACAGGAAGAAGATAATAATTGATGTTCCAAACAGTGTAGGAATCATTTGTAGCAACCTACGAACAATATATGTTTTCACCCTTTTTCTCTCCAATCTAATGCTTAAAATAGAAGAACATTTTTTCAAATCGGCACATTTCTAACCGAATGAAAAAATGTCTTCTACTTATACATTCTTCTCGTTATTTTTCAAATGATAATACTGGTAAATTTGCACTAATACTATTGTATTTTTCAGGATCAATTCCTTTTATATTCCCGTTATAACCAGTAATTGTTCTACGATAATTTAATAGAATTACTGGCGGATCATCACTTAACTCTTTATAAAGTTCTTTATAGATTGGTTTACGTTTTTCAATATCTACCGTTTCAATACCTTTTTGAATTAACTCATCTACTTTTGAATTTTTATAACCAAGACTCTTCTCATTGGCACTAGATAAATATTCACCAGCTGTTTCACTCGGGTCACTTGTAATTGGTGTCGAAACAGAAGCCAAATCATAATCACCTTTGTTAACTTTTGAAAGCATTGTATTAAAGTCCATGAATTCAGGGTTAAATTCTACACCTATCTCTTTATAATTCTCTTTCGCAATTGGAATTAATAAGTCACTATCTTTAGCCGAACTTGGACCGAAATAAGAAAGTTTTAATTTTTGACCATCTTTTTCCCGGATTCCATCCGATCCAACTTTCCACCCTGCTTCATCTAGTAACTTTTTCGCTTTTTCTTTGTCATACTCATATTTATTAACGCCTTCTTCTGTGTAAGCCCAAGAAGTCGGATGAATTGGTACATTCGCTACCGTACCGTATCCTTTGTATGCTGTATCAACATATTTTTTACGATCTAATCCGTAGATAAGTGCTTGGCGAACCTTTTTATCCTTTAAGTACGGCTTATTATGATTCATATAAACATAACTAAATGACGGTGCTGTTTCGATTTGGATATTTGCGAATTCTAAAGCCTTAGCCTGTTCAAGAACTTCGTCACCAGTACCTAAGCCAGTGTGGTCAACCTCACCTGTTTGGAATAACTGAAGCTTCGTATCGCCAGAAGTAATTTTATAAATGAAGTTTTGAATTTTTGGTTTACCCGCATAGTAATTTTCATTTGCTACAAAACGAACTTCTTGACCTGGAATATACTTTTCAAATTTATATGGACCCGCAGCTAGTGGTTTGCCATATAAATCTTTTAAGTAATCTAAACTTGTATTTTGTTTGTAATCTTTTCCGTAATAAGCTTTTGATAGTACTGTGCTACCAAAAACAAATATAGCTTGTGAATTAACCTTTTCAGTCGTAATTTTTATTGTTTGTGGATCGACAACTTGAATACCTTCAATTGAAGTTGCTTTTCCTTCTTTATATTCTTTACCACCTTTAACTGCATATTGAGAGATGTCCACTTCGCCTTCATATGCCTTATCATGTAAAAGTGTCAATGTGAACGCTACATCATCCGCTGTTAATGGCGAGCCATCGCTAAATTTCAAATCTTTACGTAAATGGAATGTATATGTTAATTGATCAGAAGAAACGTCCCACTTCTCAGCTAATTCTGGAATTGGTTTCCCCTGTTTATCGGTTGATATAAGAGATGCAAAAATAACTGAAGTTACGTTTCCATCCCAACCATTTTGTTGGAAATATGGTAAAAATACGCCGCCTGGTTTGTTAATCCCAACTACTAACGTATCTTTTCTATTCTTCGCTTTATCTGGCACTTTCGTTTTATCTGTCGCAGCGATCTTTTCAATTTTTATATTTTTTAAATCTTGTTGTTTAACCGGTTCTGTAGAAGCCGTATCTTCCTGTTCCCCACAAGCAGATAACACAAGCGAACTACTCAGTAATACCGAAAATACACCAGCCCATTTTTTTGTCTTTTTTTTCATTGTCCCCACCCTAACTTTTTAATAGTTATACCCTGTGAACTTATTACCTTATGTATGCCTCCCACAGCATGTTTATAGCCAATCGGAAAAGTCGGTTTTAATCGTAAAAAAATAGATGTTTTTGAGGGGTAACAATCCTATTCCGACCTTTCCGGTAGACTTTATGGTTATTAGCTTATATCGTAGGTTATATTTTGTCAATTCTTTCTAAATAAAAATTTTGAGAATTTTTTCAAAGTTTTTGTTCTATCTTTAATTTAGGTAAACTTAACAAGATACCGTTATAGTTATCTTCTTGTAATCCTTGAATGCGCGCATGATGTGCAGACACAACCTTACTATTAAACATGTCAATCATTCTCTTTTAATTCGTATAAAAAAACTTAAAAATTCACTTCTATTCGTTCAATATGAAACATAGAATACTAATAACCAATTACCAAAAAGGGGGCGAAAACATGGACAACCTATTCCAATACGTCCTGCACTATGTATTATTAACAATTATGATAGTCGGGGCGCTATTACTATTCCCATTCTTCCCAAAGTTCGTCCTCTTTTTAACTTTTTTTATTATGCTCGGGGTCGCTATTATCATTTCAACAAGGGAAGATACCACACAAAAAGAAAACAGAGTTCAGCGTGTAAAGCTGTAACTCTGTTTTTTTGTTTTCAATCATGCGTTGCCGTTACACATACTTATGTCTCGGGAAATAATTAATCGTCTAAAAAGCTCCTAATACCATCTATGTTTCACAATTTATGCAAGTTACGAAACAAAGATTTATCAAATTTACTGTTTCACGTGAAACACAACTTTATTTATCTCTTAAAGCAAAATAGCAGTATAAAAAAGCGAATCCTTCAGTAAAACTGAAAGAATTCGCTTTTCATTTTTCACTCCACAATATTCTCTAACTCATTATATAACTCCGCTCGTAACAACTCTTTCTTCGTTTTTTCTTCATACAATTGTTCAAGCATTTCAATATCAACTACATGTTCCATCTTACACTCAAGCGTATATATATCTTCTTCTACATGCATTAACTCGGTTTCAATCTCCTCAATATTCCTAGCTTCTTTCTTTTTTACAGGGGCTGTTTCAATACTTTTTCTTCCTTGGCGTTGCTGCTTTATTACTTGCGTCCCCAGCTTTTCCTCCCACTTTTGACGCGCCCATGCATAGTTCCCTGCAAACTCAAATAATTTACGCTCATCAATCCAATACGTCTTTTCAAATAACTTATTTAAAAAATAACGATCATGTGAAACAGCTAAAATCGTCCCATTATATTGTTCAAGAGCTTCCTCTAAAACTTCCCTTGATTCAATGTCGAGATGGTTTGTCGGCTCATCTAAAATTAAAAAATTGATATCTTGATACATAAGTTGCGCAAGTCTTAACCTCATTTTTTCTCCACCACTCAGTTGCGTTACTTTCTTAAACACCGCTGGACCATAAAATAAAAACTTAGCTAATATATGTCTCGCTTTTCCCTCTGTTACAGCTATATATTCTCTAAAAGCCTCTAATACATTACTCTTCCTATTCCCGTACGCATGCTGTGATAAATAACCGATTTTCACACTACTACCAATTCGAATTTCTCCCGCGTCTGGTTCTATTTCTTCTAATAATAATTTTAGTAGCGTTGTCTTTCCTGTACCATTACGACCAACGATGGCCGCGCGCTCTTGAAAACGAACATGTAAATTCACTTCGTTAAATAAGGGGTGGTCAGCAAACCCTTTACTCACTTCTTTCATTACAACAACATCTTTCCCACTTCTCTCTTGCCCTTCAAACTGAAGTCCCATTTGTTTTCGCTCTAAAATAGGTTTCTTTAGTTTTTCCATACGTTCGAGTGCACGTTCCATACTTCTCGCTCTCTTATGCAATCCTTCATTCGGAGGATTCGCCTGATTTGCCCATTCACGTAGTCGCTTAATTGCTTCTTTCATTTTCTTTATTTTCTTTTGCTGTTCTTGATAAGCCTGAAACTCCTGAAGCAACCTTTCTTCCTTCTCTTCAACAAACCGAGAATAGTTTGTATGATACACGTGAATCTCTCCATCTTCTAAATCAAAAATCTTCGTTACAACCTCATCAAGGAAATAGCGGTCATGTGAAATAACCATAACCGTTCCGTTATATTCTTTTAAAAATTGCTCTAACCATTCTACGGCAAATAAATCTAAATGATTGGTTGGTTCATCTAATAAAAGTAAATCTGGTTTCTGCAATAGCATGTATGCAAGACTTACCTTTGTTTGTTCCCCACCACTTAGCTCTAAAAATGACCGAGGGAATAGTTCTATCACCTGTAGACCATTTGCTACCTTCATAATATTCGCTTCGATTTCATAACCACCAAGGAACGCAAACTTTTCTTGGATTACTCCGTATCTCTCCATTAATTTTTGTAAAACAGAAGATTCCTGTTCTTCCGCCATATGTTTTTCTAAAGTACGTATTTCTCTTTCTAATTCTTTTTCTATTTTAAAAGCGGAACTCAATACTTCATATACAGTCATACTCTCATCAAATTTCGGAATTTGTGCCACATGACCAATACGTGTACCTTTCTTCATATGAATGGCCCCTGCATCCAAACTTTCCATTCCAGTTAGAAGCTGAAAGATTGTTGTCTTCCCGCTACCGTTACGACCAACTAACCCAACACGTTCACCACTCTTTATTTCAAGCGATATATTTTCAAATATGATATTTCCACCAAAAGATTTCGTTACATTATTTACACTACAAATTGTCATTTTCCGTACTCCTTTCAATATAAAAAACCATGGGAAAGAAACATTCCCCATGGTTTTCGGCATAGAAAAAGGAAGCTAAATAGCTCCCTTTTCACACGTTTATTAAAAATGGGTGAAGAGATTTCTATCGTTCAATAGCTACTATGCAATTGTTAAAAAAGGACAGACGTATCCCGTTAACAACTACATCATGAAAAATCGCACGACAAAAATAGATAAAATCTAAAAATTTGGTACGTGCAGCTAAAGAACGTTTCATCTCATTCACCTCTTTCGTACGGAATTTAATACTTACTTCTTTATTATACTTTCCCATTTCATGTTTGAATAGTCATTTTTCTGAAAATAATGAAGATAGACTAAACATTTCAATAAGTGACATCAAATCTTACAAAACTGTTATGTTCACGTAATGGAAAGCGATAGTACGAAAAGATGCCTCCCTATACAATAAAGATGTAAACAAGAGAGACAACAAAAGGAGGAAACAATCATGATGAAAGAAATCGTAAAAGCAATCTTTGAGGTATTAGTGAACGGACAAGCAGTTGTAAAAGAACTAAATGAACTATAAAAAGGGGTGAAAGAATATGATGAACATGGTGAAAATGATTTTACACGCTCTAGTTGATGCAAAAGCAGTTAGCCAAGAATTAAACCAACAATAAAAAAGGGGTAAACGAATATGAAGAAAGCCATTATTGTCATCGCAAGTACAGCAATTGCCTTATACACAATAAAGAATAGAAAAAAGAAGCATAATAAAAACGATTTATATTATCCATACACATTATTAAAGAAAAAATAAAAGACAAGGTACCCTGTTGTAATGAGGATATCTTGTCTTTTATTTTTCCTATTCCCTTTAAAGGATTTTCTTCTCCTTTTCCCGAATGTATTAAGCGGGATTTTTACACATATTTTAAAGGGGCATACATACAAATGGATACACAACAACTATACTTTTTAAACGATATTGGCAAACAAAAGCCAGAAAGCATTCGGAATAGAAGCGCTGCCTGTCCTTTTTGTGACAGAGAAAATTTAACGGATATTTTAGCAACTGAAGGCTCAATTATTTGGCTAAAAAACAAATTTCCTACATTAAAAGATACATTTCAAACAGTGCTAATCGAAACAGATAATTGTGAGGACCATATTGCGACATATACAGAAGAACATATGAGATCGCTAATCCGTTTCTCCATTAAACATTGGTTAGACTTACAGAAGAATGAAGAATTCAAATCTGTGATTTTATACAAAAATCATGGTTCCTTCTCAGGTGGAAGTTTGCATCATGCACACATGCAGATTATTGGAATGAAATATGTAAACTACCTCGATAACGTAGAACAGGACAACTTCCAAGGAGTCATTGTACAAAAAAACGCACGCATTGAACTCAATATTTCAGATCGCCCTATTATCGGTTTTACTGAATTTAATATCATCATTGAAGATGTTGAATTCATCGATGAACTGGCAAATTATATTCAGCAAACTGTACGTTACATACTGACAGATTTTCATAAAGGATGTAGTAGTTATAACTTATTTTTCTATCACGTAAGCGGAAAGATCATTTGTAAAGTTGTTCCTAGGTTTGTCGTTTCACCGTTATATGTAGGATATAAAATACCGCAAGTTTCCACAAAACTAGAAGACGTAAAAATACAGCTAGCGGAGTATTTCACAAAACGACATGATGATCCACAAAAAATAGAGTAGGTATCAAAACCTACTCTTTAATTACACCTTTATTTCGATAGTACACATCTTCTAATCCGATGTTATACTTCATATTATTATCCGTCCACTCTGGCCCTAAATTCCCTGGCCATCCAGATGTATTTGCTATATATTTTAGTAATGCAAAATCCGTCAAACCTTTTTGCACCCCGCGCTTATATCCTTTCATTAAATGCGGCATTGCAATTTGCGCATTTGTACGTGGATCTTTTAGCTCATCATCTGTTAAATGATCCGGCGCAAGTCCACCACCGCGATGCAATTGAAACAATCCGAATGAAGTTCCGTTATCTCCAACACTTCTTGGATTTAACCGGCTTTCATGTTCGGCAATTGTAAGAGGTATCCATTCTGGAAGATTGACTTTCTTTGCTTCCTCTATAATAATTTGTTTCATCTGTTTTGCTTCTTCTGAGTCAACATAGCTTGTCTCATTTACTAATTTGCCCATTCCTTCAGACTTTCCTTGGAAATATAAGTACACCCCAAGAACAACTAAAAATCCTACAAAGAATTTCTTCACTACCTCTACCTCTTTCTCCGCTGAAATTTGTCCCCTTTCAGCCTTCTTCCCTTACAATTACCCACACTCTATCATTCTCTTACCCTTTTATCATAGCAAATAACTATACATATTATCATCATGCTTTAGACCGATTTTGTGAAAAAACAGCTGGTAAATACGTGCAAAAATGTAACTTTCATAGACTGAAACGCATTTTTTGTATATAATTGTAAACTGAATTCTAAATATAAACTAGGAGAATAATAATATGAAAAAATGGTTGCTACTCTTATTTAGTTTACTACTATTAATTCCTGTCCCTATTTCCGCACAAAAAAACGAAAATCCAAAAGTCCTTATTTTATACAGTTCGAGCGATGATCAAATTACAAGTGATACCCAAATACTTAATACACAAGTAGGACATTTTACTAATAACATAACAATAAAAAGTATAAAACAGTTAGCTGAAATAACTGATAAATCTTCATATACACATGTTATTTACATAGGTGAAAAACAAGAAGAACTTCCCACTGAAACAAAAGAATTTCTAGAAAATTTCTCAGGACCACTACTCGTTTTAGGTCAAAATATAGAACAATTATCCAAACGTTTTTCATTTATCACACTTAAAAATGAAGATATAAACTCTGATACAATTGAATATCCAACACGTAAACTAAAGAATACATTAGAGGACGAACGATCCATTAAAAACCTTGATACAAATGGAACAATTCTTGCCAATGCTTTAAAAGGAAATACTACTTATCCATTAATTGTACAACAAAATAATTCTTATTATGTTGCAACTTCTAACCTCTTTGATTGGATATCTTATTATATTGGCGAAAGCCTATTTTCTTACTTTGAACAAAAGCCAACGAAAAATAAAGTGGAAGCTTATTTACGTCTTGAAGACGTTCATCCAGCCGCAGATATAAATCAATTAAAAGAAATTGCTGAATTATTAAAAGAGAAAAAGATGCCATACATGATCACTGTTATTCCTGTATATACGGATCCAGAAACAGGTAAAACACTACATTTAAAAGATAAACCCGAACTAGTCGATCTTTTACGCTCTATGCAAGATGATGGTGCAGCAATTATTATGCATGGTTATACTCACCAATTTTATGATAGTGAAACTGGTGAGGGTTTTGAATTTTGGGACGTAAAAACAGACCAACCAATTCGTCAACCGAAGCATGAAAAACCAAAAACAAAAGATGATTTCCCTAATATAGAGGCATATAATACATACGTAAAAAAAGGGGAAAAATTTGAAGAAAAATATACGACTGATCATATTGAAAAAGGCATTCAAGAACTTGTAGATGCCAAACTATATCCTGTCGCATTCGAAGCACCTCATTACACGATGTCTCAAAAAGGATATGAAATATTATCAAGGTACTTTTCAACTTATGTGGGACAACTACAGTTAAGTGATACAACTTGGAAATCCATGCACTCTCCGGCATACAGAAGTACACCATCATTTTTACATGGCATGAAATTAATGCCTGAAACAGTTGGATTTATCGAAGAAGATAAACCACACGCTATTGCTAAAATGAAAGCAAATGCTGTATCTGTTGCCAAATTATCCGATGGAGTTATTGGTGCATTCTATCATCCTTACTTAGGTGTAAAACCATTAAAAGAAGTACTAAAGGATCTAGAAAGTATTCCAAATATAGAATGGATTGATTTACAAAAGGAAACAAATGAAGTGAAAATGAAAGATATTCATATCACTACTAATAAAGACGGTATTCACGTTGAAAAACCAACAAGCGCAAGTGACGTAATGGATTATATAAAACAATATGGATTCTTCCTTATACTCGGTTTCCTCGTTATTGTCTTTCTCTTATTATTAAGACGTGCAAAAAAATTAGAATCCTAATACAAAACCACCAAGCAAAATGCTTGGTGGTTTTTTTAACTTAAACCAAAACGTGGCATATTATTAATAACCCATTGATTATGTTCATAAATAAATTCAACTTCTATTTCTCTATAATAAGAAGGGCTAAAATAACACTTCTATCCTTTCAAATAAAATTGAATCGTATTTTCATATATCGTTTCTGCAACCTTATCAACAGCTACGTTTTTTATAACACTAATTTCCTTTAATACCTCTTGAATCATTCTCGGATGTGTCATAACACCCTCTTGAAATTCCCACGGTCCATCTGTTTCTACCATTATATATTCAAGAGGATAATACGAAACAATTTTTCTAATCTTCTCCTTATGCAAAACATCCGGTGTAATAGAAATATAATAACCGTTCCTCATCATCCGTTCCATTGTTGTTTCACTTCCTTTAAACCAATGAAAGTGTGCACGCGAAACTTTATATTCTTCAAGTAAATCACATACAATGTCAGCATCTTCATACACTGCGTGTAATACAATTGGTAAATCATATTTACTAGCTAGTTCAACAAACCGTTGTAGCACTGATATATACGAAGTGATAGCAATATGCTCATCTTCTTTTCTTAAGTAATACGGTAATCCTACTTCACCAATCGCTACTATATCCTCTACATGATCCTCAATTAATTTATAAATTTTCTCACATTCTTCTTTATGAATCGGTTGCTCCGGATGAAAACCTACTGCTGGATGTACAAAGGAATATCGTTTTGCTAAAGATAAGATTTCTTTACTTGATTGATAATTCATAGATACCGCAATAAGCCCCTGTATCTCTTTACTATTTTCCACATCTTTCAGTAATCTACTTTTCTCTTCATCCTTATATTGGTCGACATGTATATGACTATCAATCCATTTCATCTTTATTCCCCCATAAAAAAACAAGAAAGGATCTCCCTTCTTGTTTTGTCATCTATATTATTTAACAATTAAGTTTGTTATGATATCAAATAATCCAATACATACTACGGCAACAGTAAAGTAGCTACAGAAATCTTTAATTGGAAACTTCACTACTTCTTCTTTACGCATCCCATTCTTCTCCCTTCTTACTATATCCCTAATTATTTTTATCTATTTGTACTTATTATGCAAAAAATATGACAAATTTACTATCGAATTAACTTACGTAAACCTTACAATGTTGTAAGGTTTATAAAAAGAGCCCCATCATACAGATGAGGGCTATTAAAAAGTAGTTGGTTTTTCATTCTTCATTCATATTACAAACAGAAAGTAATACAGTGAGACTTTCTAATTACACTATATGAAATTCACTATCTTTTAACCATCGAATTACATTACAGAAGACTTACATGTTTGTAAGCTATGTGTAATGTAATTCGATAGTTTCCCTCACCTACATCTCGTAAAATAAAGTTAGCAAGTAAGCCAAATAAGAAGAACATTCACATAACCAAATTACATTGCTAGTAGCTACTCTTCTTATATCTCTCACTCATGCTACTACAATGTACCCCCTTCCCCTTTATATAATAAAAAAAGCCTTAGTCCCTATGGACTAAGGCTTTTTTACGACCCTTAAAAATACCCCTACCTAGTATTTTCATTTTCGACAAAAAATAGGTAGGGGTATATTTCACTATCTCATCGATAAAAGTTTACTCTTCGCATTAATAGGAATATTTACAGCTTCAATTTCTTCAATCGACTCGCCGTAGCGTCCCTTCGCGTACACCTTTAACATTTCATCTCTCTTTAACATATGCTTAACAGTCTTCTTTATTTTTTGTTCTTTCCCACGTTCATCAAACGCAATAAATTCATATTCATACCACTCATCACCAACATGCTGACCAATTGTATTCACAACCGTATAGTATTCTTTCGTCTTATAAAACGGATTATATTTATCGATAACTGGGCCAAGTTTTGTAGGCAGTAACATTACTACTATCACTAGCATTGCTATTATAGTAGTGATCATTTTTTTCTTCATAATAAACATTCCTCCTCTGCAGGATATATATACATCCATTTTAAAAAGAAGGAATAAAATCTACTATTGAATCTCATTACATTACACTTACATTTTTGTAAGAATAAAAAAGGTGAACGAATTTATTCGTTCACCTTTTAGCTCGCTTTAAAGCCACCGCCAAGTACATCACGTACATCGTGGATAACGACGAAAGCATCTTCATCTACTCGGCTAATAACTTGCTTTAACTTAACAAGCTCTTGTTTATTAATAACAACATATAAAACTTCTTTATTTTTACCAGTATATCCGCCGCGTCCTTCTAATACAGTAACACCGCGTGTCATGTTTTTCGTAATAGCTTCACGTATTAAGTCTGGTTGATTTGAAATAATTGTAACAGCCGTTTTTGTATCCATTCCTTCTACAATGAAATCAATCACCTTCGCTCCGATGAATACTGCAACAAGTGTGTACATCGCTTTTTCTTGCCCTATTATAAATACAGAACCAGCAATTACAACGATATCAATAATAAGTACGCCTTTACCAACGCTCCAACCTAAATATTGATTTGCTAACTGTGCTAAAATTGCCGATCCCCCTGATGTACCTCCGGCTTTGAACATACAACCTAATCCGATCCCTACAAACAAACCTGCAAATAAAGCTGCTAATAGCGTATCACTATTTACATGATACTCAATATGCTCTGTAACATATAAAAACAAGGATGTTTCTACAATCCCTAAAATTGTATAAACCATCGTTTTTTTATCAAAAAACTTATAACCAATAGCTAGTAAAATTGCATTTATAGCAAAGTTCACAATCCCCGGCGACCAATCAAATAAATAGTACGTAACAACCGTTAAACCAATAATTCCACCTTCCGATAAACGGTTTGGAATTGCAAAGTAATTAATACCAATTGCGAATAATAATGAACCAATTGTAATTAGTGTTATTTCCTTTATACGTTGATTAACCATAGTTCATACCCTCCCCCCATTTGACATTGTATCACTATCTCCTAGAGGTTTAGAAGTTGTTTTTATTCCGCATTTTACCTCTTAAAAATCAAGATATTATGTTTAAACAAAGGGGTGATTAATTATTCATATTTGTTCTCACTGTACGTACAAATCGCTCCACATTCCCTCTCTGAATACACTTAGCTCTAACCGTTTCATGATTACAAGTAAGTTCAAAATACGGGCAGAAATCTATGCTATCTATATGCAAATATGAGTACTCTTTAAATGTTGAAGGATAGTAAGGAAATTTCCCGTAAAACAGGAGACGTCTAGTAGTGGCAACAAAAATCCCATGTTGATAACATAACGTGAAATTATCCTTCTCAAAGATCCCTATCACAAAGGCTACAATATTTTCGTCATTCTCTAAATACTTTTTCATACTTAATAAAAGTTCATTCATGCATGTCCCTCCAAATACTATTCTCGAAAAGAACCCATGGATTGTTACAAACCGGTTTAAGTCCTTTATAAAGTATGAAACGCGTTTCCTGTCAAAGATATTTCAAAAAAATAATCCGTTATGTACTTATACACATAACGGATTACAATTACACTGTAGATCGCTCCACAAGTTCATATGGAATTTCCACCTTTTCTTGTTTAGAGCTCTTGTCACTTATATGCCGGTAAAACATTTCAAAAGCTGTTTTCCCTATCTCCTTCAAATTTTGATCAATGGTTGTAAGTTGCAACACTTGCGAAATAGGTTGGTTATCTAAACCAATAATCGCTAAGTCCTTAGGAACTTGAATACCCAATTTCCCAACTTCCGTCATAACCCCAATCGCAACTTCATCTCCTGCTACTATTAACGCTTCAGGGAGATTCTGCATACCTTTTAACTTATGAGCGACTCTCACACCATCTTCTAATGTAAAACATTCTGTGAAAATCCATTCTTCATTCACTTCTTCATCTATAGATTGCAATTGCTGTTTATATACATCAAAACGCTTTTGACTACTCGGTCCTAGCTTTCTTCCCGTACAATAACCAATTTTTTTATAACCTTTTTCAATCAGGTGATTCATTCCTAGCTGGAAAGCTGCCGAATGATTTGTATATACACTTGAGATGTTTGAAATATCATTATCTTCACAAGCAATGATTGTGCCGTAAGAAGCATACGGTTCTATCATTTCCCAATCATTTGCACGTGAACAAATAATAAGACCATCCAATTGTTTCGTTTTTAACATATGTAAACTTTTCATTTCTTCTTTTTTATTATAATTCGTTTGGCAAAGTAGCACCCTGTAGTTATGAGTTAAAGCTCCCTCCATCATTCCCCCTACCATTGCATCGAAGCTCGGGTGATTAATGTAAGGGAGAATTACACCAACAATATTCGTCTTTCCTTTTGATAAATGAACAGCATTTGCGTTTTGTGAGTAATTCAACTTCTCAACTATCTCTATAACCGCTTTCCTTTTTTCTTCACTTACATACGGATGATCATTCAACACTCTCGAAACAGTCGTAACTGAAACTCCCGCCATCTTTGCAATATCTTTAATATTAGCCATACACTCACCTCTACTTTTAAATTAATAAATTCCATGAACATATGTCAAACCTTCTCATCATTACACCTTCATTCGTTTTTCTTACAAAAGTGTAATTTTCCTGTAAGCTAATTCGATAGTTACTCTCCACTATTTTTCATACAATTAAGTCAGAAACAAGGCAACAATTATTCGAAAAGGAGCGGATTTATATGATGGACCAAATGAAATCAAACAATTTTTTAAATACAATGGGCATGATATTTTCCACTCTTATCGATGCAAAAGCTGTTGCTTCTACATTAAACAAGTAAGGAGAATATGCGATGAATAACATTACTTTTAACAAATTAGATTTTTTAGGACTAGCTAGTGGCTCGATTCTTCTTACTGCTTTTATTTACGCCACTACGCTTGTATAACTTTTGTGTCCCCTTTCCCCTTTATTATAAATAGTAATAGAAAAGACGACCGTCTATGCCCGGTCGTCTTTTCTTATTTTTGATTTGATTGTAAAGCTTCCTTAAGCTCCTCAAACTTCTCATTTAATTGATCTGTCATCATTTTCATAGCTGTTTTTCGATCTATTTGTTCTTCAGCATCAATTTGAATTGGGTCTCCAAAAATTAATTGTGCTCTTTTTCCTTTTATTAATTCTTTTACACTTGAGGGACCAATATAAGCTGCCGGTATTAATGGAACGTTAGAACGCATCGCAATTGTCACAGCACCAGCTTTTAACGAAACGTCTTCTGTCGATCTCGTTCCACTCGGGAAAATCCCTACCACTTTTCCTTCTTTTAATAAGCGTGATGGAATTTTAAGTGTACTCGGTCCTGGATTTGCACGATCTACAGGGAATGCATTTACATTTTTAAAGAACCAATTTTTGAATTTCCCTTCAAATAATTCTTTTTTGGCCATGTAATGAATTTCCGTCGGGTACATCCCTGTAGCTAACATTAATACATCCATAAAACTTGTATGTGTACACGCAACAACATATGGGCCACCTTCTGGTAACTTTTCTCTTCCTTGCACTTCTACTTTCCCAGCTGTTTTAAATATATATTTCAACAAAAATGTAATTGGTTTATACATTTGTTTCGTTCCTTTCTGAACATCCGAAGTATAATCATATTCTTATAATAATTATAACACTAAGTTTTAGGAGTTGGTAATAAATTTAAGTATTAATTGTTACATTTCAATTCTTACAAAAGTGTAATTTTTTTGTAAGCTAATTCGATAGTTACTTCTTACAATATTTCATACAATTAAGTCAGAAAGAAACAAGTAAGGAGAATTCATTATGCAAAACATCACTTTTAACAAATTAGATCTTTTAGGATTAGCTAGCGGCTCCCTTCTTCTTACTGCTTTGATTTACGCTGCTACGCTTGTATAACTTTGTGTCCCCTTTCCCCTTTATATAGAAAAAGACGACCGTCTATGCCCGGTCGTCTTTTTAAATGTTTCTTTCTTTTAACTCTTTTAAAAGCTCTATCATTTCAGCTTGTTGTTTTATCTTCTTACGACCATTTCGATTAATTGCTGCAAGCTCACAAGCAACTCCGACGGCAAAGAAAAACAATAAACTTTCTAACATGTAAAATCCTCCAATTGCCTATTAAACAGCTTGACGTAATTGCTCTTCTTCTAAAATTCTCTTGTTGATATTTTCTTCTTTCCTCTGACAAACATTATTACGAATAAGTGCTGCAATAACAAGTAAAGTCCCTACAATATCAAACATTGTTATTTGATATCCTTGCATCATCATAATAACTAAGGTTGTAATTGGTACAAAATTAATAAATAAAATCCCATTAATGGACGATAAAATTTTCACACCATAGTTCCAAGCTAGTAACGCTACTATTCCTGGTAATGTCATCATAAATAATAAATCGTATTTCACAATAGAAATCGTTCCCATACTCGGAACTGAAACATATCCAAACGCCGTTATAATTATCGTTATAATTCCTGTAACAGTCGTACCGAACACACACGTCAACGTAGAATAACGTAATGTTGACCAATCGCTACACGTTTGACCACCCATCGTATAAATAACCCAGCCCACAACCCCAACAAATATACATGCTAGCGAAAACATGTTATCTTTCAATGTTAAAAAGAAACTCATATCACCTTTTGTAATAACAAATACAGCCCCTATAAAAGCGATAATCATGCTTGTTATCATATACTTTTTCGGTTTTACATGCTTATATCCCCATAGGATACAAATAGAAATCATCGGCATAAGTGCTTCCATAATGGAGGCTACCATCACACCTGATTTTCCCATTAACATTTGACCTAAAAATATAAGTACATTATATACAGTAAACGCCATCGTTCCGAAAAAGACGAGTAACTTTCCTCTTCCTTCTAAACGAAATGCCTGTTTCCCTTCTTTCATTAATAACAATATAATCAGCATTATCGTCACCGCTCCATAGCGAATAAGCGAAAAATAAAACGGATCTATGTATTCTAACGCATGATCAGCAACTGGAAACATCGCTCCCCATGACATACTTGCAATCAAACATGCTAAAGCTCCTATTATCATTTGACCTCTTCTCACCACAATCCCCCGCTTCTTTCTATTTGCACAAAGAGAATTGTAAAAGAAAAAATATATCACGTAAAATGATTCAAAATGATGTTAACTATCATTTATAATGATACTTAACATCAAGGAGGACAGTATTATGGAATTAAGAGACTTACAAATCTTCCAGAGCGTTGCCGACCAAGGTAGTGTAAGTAGCGCAGCAAAGGAATTAAATTACGTACAATCAAATGTAACTGCACGTATTAAACAACTAGAAAACGAGCTAAAAACACCGCTCTTTTATCGTCATAAGCGGGGCATGACTTTAACAGCTGAAGGAAGAAAAATGCTCGTTTATGTTAATAAAATTTTGCAAGATGTTGACGAGCTAAAACAAGTATTTTTAGATAGCGAAACACCCTCTGGCATATTAAAAATCGGTACTGTCGAAACAGTAAGTACATTACCTACCATTTTATCTTCTTACTATAAAAGCTATCCGAACGTCGCTTTGTCATTACAAGCAGGTTTAACAGAAGAATTAATTAGAGAAGTACTCGATCATCAATTAGATGGCGCTTTTATATCAGGACCAATAAAACATCCACTTATTGAACAATACGATGTTAGTACAGAAAAATTAATGCTTGTAACACAAAATAAAGCTTTTCATATAGAAGAATTTACAACAACGCCTCTACTCGTTTTTAATCAAGGATGTGGATACCGTTCCAAACTAGAACGATGGCTGAAAGATGAAGGTTTGCTACCAAAAAGAATTATGGAATTTAATATATTAGAGACCATATTAAACAGTGTCGCACTTGGCCTTGGAATTACGCTCGTGCCACAGTCTGCTGTCCATCATCTTTCTAAAGCAGGTAAAGTGCATTGCCATGCAATCCCTGAAAAATACGGTAGTATTTCAACGGTTTTCATACGCCGCAAAGATAGCTATATGACGAATTCAATGCGTAGCTTTTTAAAAACAATCGAAGAGCACCACCACATTAATATGCTTTAAAAGACATTCTTACACGAATGTCTTTTTTTCTTACAAAAGTGTAAGTCTTTCGTAAGCTAATTCGATAGTTGCCGGCGATCATATTTCCTATAATGAAGACATAAAGCAGGGCAACAACAATTCGAAAAGGAGCGGATACGCATGATGAACAAAATGAAATCAAACAAATTTTTAAATACAATAGGCATGGTGCTATCCGCACTTGTCGATGCAAAAGCTGTTGCAACTACATTAAACAAATAAGGAGAGGTTATAATGAACAACATTACATTTAACAAATCAGACTTTATCGGACTTGCAAGTGGAGCTACTCTTCTTACAGCTTTCATTTACACACTTGCTCAAGGTCTTGTTTAATACTTTGTTTCCCCAAACCCCTTTATATATAGAAAAAGCTGCTTGTCTTATAGACAAGCAGCTTTTTAGTTTGTCCCGCTTTAATGGGCAGTAAGACCCCCCACCTCAAAATTCAGCGAAAGCAAAGAAGTTAGGTGGGGGTCGGGCTGCCCATAAAAGTCCGATTGGTGAGGGCTGATAATCAGTGGGGGATGAAGACCCCCCACTGATTAAAGTTTCACTTTATTTCATATATAATTTGACCTGTTTTCGTCATATCGTATCCACCGATCGCTTTTAGTTCATTATGAAATTCTTCCGATTGCAGAATGTCTTTTACAACTTCGATCAACTCTTCATTTTCTTTATTCTTCAAAATCACTAAATCATACTGCTCTTTCATGATTGGAATAAAGTCTACATTTACAATTTGCGAAAACTTTTCTGATCCTACTCCCACATCAGCTTTCCCATTCGCGACTTGCGTAGCAACACCAAGATGATTCGATTCTTCCCATTCATATCCACTAATATGTTCCTTATTTAACTTTTGAATGCGCAATTGTTCATCAACTAACACCCTAATACCAGAACCTTTTTCTCGATTTACAAATCGTATAGATGATTGAGATAAATCAGCCCATGTTTTTATATTTTTTGGATTTCCCTTTTGCACATAAAACCCAACGTTCCTCGATAGCAAATTAATCATAGTACATGGTTGTCCAACTAAAATACGTTTTACGTAAGGAACATTATATGTACCCGTTTCGCCATCAAACAAATGCAAACTAACGATACTTCCTTCTCCTTGATACATTTTTACTAAACTCGTTAAACTACCTTGATATGCCCGTAATATATTTGAACTTGGTAGACGATTTTCTATACGCTTCGCCAACATATCTAACGTTAGTTCTTGTCCGCTAATAATACATGTATTCGAGATACTATTACTGTCATTCTTTACAGGAGTAACTTGTACCTTACCTGTTTTCATTTGCTTAATATATTGTTCTAAATCTGCTGCATCAATGCGCATCTGTCTACCAACTCTATAAGAAGGAAGTTCTCCTTTTTTAATCAAGTCGTATACAGTTAGTTTTGATACTTTTAATCGCTTTGCTACTTCTTCCGTTGTGTAGGAATGATGATCCATAGACGATTCCTCACTTTCTTTCTTCATTGTAACAAAGAAAAGAATATTTCTCCTATATTTTAAAAACAACTACATCGTTCAAATTATATTCAATTATAACTAGTTATATTTAGTTATAATTAGTTATAATTAATTATGTAAAAACGAAAGGGGATTTTTTATGAATAAGTTTACATTACGATCCATCGGGGCACTTATCCTTTCTTTTCTTCTTATATTTAGTGTTGCATGTACAAGCGGAGATAAGAAAGAGAAATCAACTGCTACAGAAGGAAAAACAGTTGAACTTACTATATCAGCAGCTGCAAGCTTACAAGATGCGCTAAAAGAAATTGAAACAAAATATAAAGAAAAAGAACCTAATATTAAACTTTCTTTTAACTTCGGCGCTTCTGGTGCACTTCAACAACAAATCGAACAAGGTGCACCTGCTGATTTATTCTTCTCAGCAGCCGAAGATAAATTCCAAACTCTTGTTAAAAAAGGATTCATTAATGAAAAGGAAGGGAAAAATCTTCTTGGAAATGAGCTCGTTCTAGTCGTCCCAAAAGGTAGTTCTCTTACAAAAATTCAAGATTTAAAAGATGAAAAAATAAAAAAAATCGCACTTGGTACACCTGAATCTGTACCTGCGGGAAAATACGCAAAAGCTTCTCTCACACATGAAAATCTTTGGAATGACGTTCAAAATAAAGTCATATTTACAAAAGATGTGCGCCAAGTGTTAACATATGTAGAAACAGGTAATGTTGATGCTGGTATTGTATACAAAACAGATGCTCTTATTTCAGATAAAGTAAAAATCGGCGAAACAGCAGCAACTACTTCTCATGAGCCAATCCACTATCCTTTAGGCGTTATAAAAGAATCGAAGCATAAGAAAGAGGCGACTTCATTTTATGAGTATTTGCAGTCAAAAGATGCACAATCTATCTTTAAGAAATATGGATTTACAGTCCTACCATAATTACCATGAGCTTTGATATTATTTTGTCACCAATCTTTCTATCTTTACGAGTAGCTGCATGTGCCACCATTATTGTTACAATTTTAGGGACGATTATCGGCCGAGCGTTAGCACGCTCCTCATGGAGATATAAAGTGATATTAGAAACGATTTTCTTATTACCAATGGTACTTCCGCCAACTGTAATCGGCTTTTTTCTCATTATCATTTTTGGAAATAACAGTCCCATTGGAATGTGGATAGAATCAATATTTCAGCAGTCTATTATGTTCACATCTACTGCTGCTATCATTGCTTCTACAGTTGTTGCATTTCCGCTTATGTACCAATCAGCAAAAACAGGATTTTCTATCGCGAATGTACAAATTGAAGAAAGCGCTCGTGACCTTGGTGCAAGTGAATATCAAGTTTTTCTACACGTCACACTTCCGCTTGCATTTCCTGCTTTACTAAGTGGAATGATTTTGAGCTTTGTTCGTGCACTCGGTGAGTTTGGTGCTACACTCATGTTTGCTGGGAACATTCCTGGTAAAACACAGACTATCCCAACTGCTATTTACATGGCGATTGATGCAAGTAATATGCAACTCGCCTGGACACTTGTAGTTATCACTATTAGTATGTCACTCCTATTTTTGCTATGTATTCAGCTTATTAATAAAAGAATTACTAACTCTTAAGGCAGCTTTTTTTGAAGCTGCTTTTTTTATTTCTTAGGAAATAAAAATATACCGTTGGGAAATAACTGAATTTTACCTTTTATTTAAATATACATTCTATTTGAATTTACTTTCTAAAATAGGCAATTTCCTGTTATTATATGGAGGTGTTTCAAAAATTGAAGAAATGAAAACGCATTTATATCGTGAATTCTTCATTCTGTTTTAGCGATCGGTAATCTTCTACTCTATTAGTGGGGCATTACCGATCGTTAGAACGATATGTAATTATATTGGTATAGCAAACCGAAGGGAGTCTTGTAATGGACATTTTATTAGCGCTTCTTCCTGCAATTGCATGGGGAAACATCTTATTAGTAAGCGTAAAAATGGGCGGTGGTGCATATAGCCAAACGGTAGGTATGACAATCGGTGCTCTATTCTTCGCAACAATTATGTATGTATTTACTCAACCAGCTTTAACAATGACAATCTTGATTGTTGGTTTTATTTCAGGTTTATTCTGGGCTTTAGGACAAGTAAACCAATTAAAAACAGTTGAAAAGTTAGGTGTTTCTACTACTGTAACGATTTCTACTGGTATGCAACTTGTTGCAACTTCTATCTTTGGAGTTATCGCTTTCCGTGAGTGGACTACTACAACAACGATCATTCTGGGAACGATTGCAATCCTATTAATCGTAGTTGGTGTTGTATTCACATCATTAGATGATAAAGAAAATGCTCAGCCACCAGGACAATTGAAAAAAGGACTTCTTACTTTAATTGTTTCTACTTTCGGCTACCTTGTATATGTAATTATTATTCGTTGGTATAATATCGATGGTTGGTCTGCTATTTTACCACAAGCAGTTGGTATGTTTGTTGGTGCGGTTGTACTGACATCTAAACATAAACCATTTAACAAATATGCAATCCGTAACGCTTTATCTGGTTTACTATGGGGAACTGGAAACTTATTCTTACTTCTTTCATTACCACGTGTCGGAGTAGCAACAAGCTTCCCATTATCTCAAACTGGAATCGTTATCTCAACATTTGGTGCGATTGTCTTCTTAGGCGAAAAGAAAACGAAACGTCAATTGATCTTTATTGCACTAGGTAGTGTTTTAATTATCGGCGGCGCTGTATTACTTGGTATGACAAAAGCATAAACTTATAATCTATTAGTAAACCCCTGAGGCACATATGCTTCAGGGGTTTTTTAATTCTAATTATTTTCTAGATATAATTATTTGTATGTTTTTGTCCCTTATAATTATTCTTCCACTCTAGCAAACCCGCTACACATATAAAGAGATTAATAACAGCTAATATTAGCATAATGTATAACCCAGTGGAAATATAAATTGAAATACTAACTACATTATATAAAATCCATAAATGCCAGTTTTCTAAGATTTTTCGACTTAACATAAATTGAGCTACTAATCCTAGTACAGCATTTAAAGCGTCTAAATATGGACTTGTTGATTCTAAGTAATGGACTTGATAATACCCCCAATCAATCCATGCAACTAAAATAAAGATTATATAAAAAATCCAACCTTTCAAATCTAAACGAACTGTTGCTTTTACCTCTTCCTCCCCACTACGTGCAATCCAATGATACCAACCATATACATTAAATATAAATTGAAAGGCTGCCAATACTGCCATTGCATATAAACCTTGTGTAATAAAAATATATAGAAATACCGCAACGGTAATCATACCGAATAAAAAATTGGATACTTTTTCTCTTGCTAATAGCCAAACATTAATAATTCCCATGACCGATGCAAAGATTTCAATATAGCTCGATTGAATATACAATCCAACCAATACACAAATAATACTAGTAATGAGTAAAAAGAGCGGACTTCTAATCATAATCATCTCTCCCCAGATGTGTAATAAATTCCCTATCACCAGTATAAGGAATCACTCTCCCTTTCACCATTAATTTCCTACTTTTCATTATCTACTCCATCTACAATAAGCCTTTTCTTTTTACAAAATTCTCTTAAAAATGGTATCGTTTTTTATAACATATCTCCACTAGAAAGGAATAGAGGATATGCTAACTAAACATCGAATTCTATTTATTGGTGCTGGTCGTATGGCAGAAGCTATATTTTCCGGATTACTTAAAACAAGCAAAGAATACATCGAAGAGATTATCATTTCTAACCGAAGTAACATAGAAAAGCTAGATCAATTACGAGCGCGATATAATGTGTCTACTACAACAGATTGGAAGCAACATGTTACATCTGTTGATACGATTGTTTTAGCAATGCCGCCTTCTGCACATGAAGAATTATTAGCAGAGTTATCTCCGTTACTATCGAATCAACTTGTCGTAACGGTAGCTGCCGGCATCGGCCCATCTTATTTAGAAGAAAGACTTCCCGAGGGAACGCCTGTTGCTTGGATTATGCCAAATACAGCTGCTGAAATTGGAAAGTCTATCTCCTTATACACGATGGGACAATTCGTAAACGAGACTGATCAAGAAACCCTGCAATTGCTTTTAGGGGGCATTGGTACTTCGCAACTTTGTACCGAGGAAGAAGTTCATCAACTTACTGCAGTTACTGGAAGTGCACCAGCCTTCCTTTATTACTTTGCTGAAAGTTTAATTGAAGCAACAAAAAGTTATGGAGTCGATGAAGCAACCGCCAAACACCTTGTCATTCAAATGATTTCTGGCTCTGCTTCTATGCTTGAACAAACACAAGATCCAGCTAACCTCCGTGAACAAGTAACAACGCCAGGTGGTTCCACAGCTGAAGGTCTCAAAGCTTTATATGAATATAATTTTTCAGAGGCAATTCAAAAAGCAGTAGAAGCAACAAACAAAAAATCTAGGGGGAAATAATATGAGTTTAACAAGTTTAAAAGACTATACAACATTACATAATGGTGTAAAAATGCCTTGGTTCGGTTTAGGTGTTTTTAAAGTAGAAGATGGTTCACAAGTAATTGATTCTGTAAAAGCAGCAATTAAAAATGGCTACCGCAGTATCGATACTGCAGCAATCTATCAAAACGAAGAAGGCGTTGGACAAGCGATCCGTGAATCAGGTGTTTCACGTGAAGAATTATTTATCACATCAAAAGTATGGAATAGCGATCAAGGATATGAAACAACACTTCAAGCATTTGAAACTACATTAGAAAAATTAGGTCTAGAATATTTAGATTTATATTTAGTACATTGGCCTGTAAAAGGGAAATATACTGAATCATGGAAAGCGTTAGAAAAGCTTTATAAAGATGGCCGTGTTCGTGCTATCGGTGTGAGCAATTTCCACATTCACCACTTACAAGACGTATTTGAAATTGCTGAAATTAAACCAATGGTCAACCAAGTGGAATACCACCCACGTTTAGCACAAGAAGAGTTACACGCTTTCTGTAAAGAACATAACATCCAGCTTGAAGCTTGGTCACCATTAATGCAAGGACAACTACTGGATAACCCAACATTACAAGACATTGCGAAAAAATATAATAAATCAACTGCGCAAATTATTTTACGCTGGGATTTACAAAACGAAGTTGTAACAATTCCTAAATCAATTAAAGAACATCGCATTATTGAAAATGCAAACATCTTCGACTTTGAATTAAGTGCTGATGATATGAAAGCAATTCAAGCTTTAAATGAAGATCGCCGCGTTGGTCCAGATCCAGATAACTTTAATTTCTAAGCGAAAAACCACTGTAAATAATGCAGTGGTTTTCCTTAATTAAAAACTGAAAATTTAAACTATATTCAATTTAATTGACAGTTCATTTTGCAAGGTGTAAGATTTTGAATTATCAAAGAAACACAAAAATTAATAAAGTTTATTCGTTTACTCATTGTATCAAGAGAGGTGGAGGGACTGGCCCTTTGAAACCTCGGCAGCAGGTTCATTTTTGAATACTGTGCCACTTCCTGCAAGCTTTATAGCTTGAAAGATAGAATGAGGGACTTCGTTTATATACGGGTGCATAACTTGTACGTAAAAATCCCTCTTTCTCAATACGAAAAGAGGGATTTTTTATTTTTCATTTCCCTCATCATCATCCAAACTTAATTATTTAGGAGGAAAATCAAATGAAAAAGAAGTTTGTACCCGGTATTGCATCAGTTGTAGGAGTAAGTATTTTATTAACTGGTTGCGGTAGTTATAAAAACGAAGCAAGCGGAGCAAATGCAAAAGACGAGGTACCTAGTAAACAGGTTTTAAACTTATCTTCACCTACTGAAATACGAACAATGGATACAGCTCGTGCTACAGATACTGATTCTGGTCAAGTAATGAGAAACGTATTTGAAGGGTTGTATAATCTTGGTGAAGGTAATAAACCTATTCCTGGTGTTGCAAAATCTCATGAAGTAAGTGGTGATAAAACGAAATACACATTCCACCTGCGAGATTCAAAATGGTCAAACGGTACTTCTGTTACAGCGAAAGATTTTGTCTTCGCTTGGCAAAGAGCTGTCGATCCAGCAACAGCCTCTGAATATGCATTTCTATTCTTTGATATTAAAAACGCAACAAAAATTAACAACAAAGAACTTCCAGCCGACCAACTTGGTGTAAAAGCAGTTGATGACCATACGTTTGAGGTAGAATTAGAGCGTCCTGTTCCGTATTTTATTAGCTTAACAGCGTTCCCAACATTTCTACCAATTAACGAGGAATTCTTTAAAGCACAAGGTGATAAGTACGCTTTAGAAGATAATACAATCTTGTACAATGGAGCTTTTACACTAAGCGATTGGAAGCATGAACAAAGCTTTAAATTCAAGAAAAACCCTACCTATTGGGATAAAGATACTGTCAAACTAGAAGAAATCAATTTTAACGTTGTAAAAGAAAAATCAACAGAAGTAAACTTATTCGAATCAAAACAATTAGACCGTATAAAATTAACATCTGATTTCGTTGATAAATATAAAAAGGATGCAAACTTTAAAGAACGCCCGAACGTAGGCGTACAATTTTTACGTATGAATCAACAAAACAAAGTACTGCAAAACGTTTCTGCACGCCAAGCAATCGATCAAACAATTGATCGAAAATCCCTTGTAAATACGTTATTAAATGATGGCTCTACACCAACCTTTGGTCTCGTTCCAAAAAACTTTGCAAAAGGGCCTGATGGAAAGGACTTCCGTACTATAAACGGAGATTTAACCAAAGTTGATACAAAATCTGCACAAGAGTTATGGAAAAAGGCAAAACAAGAGCTTGGTTCTGAAAAGATTACATTAGAATTATTAACAAGTGATGCTGACCTTGATAAGAAAACGGGTGAGTTCTTAAAAGGACAACTAGAAAAGAATTTAGATGGGTTAACAGTAAATGTGAAACCACAACCACGTAAACAACAAGTTTCACTTTTATTAAAAGGTGACTATGAAATCGGTATTGATGGCTGGAGCCCTGACTTTGCTGATCCAATTACATTCCTTGAATTGTTTACAACGAATAATCCATACAACTTAGATCATTACTCTAATAAGGAGTTCGATGAAACAATTGAAAAGGTTAAAACGACTTTAGCTGGTGATGAAAAAGCTCGATGGGAAACATTACTAGCATCCGAGAAAATATTATTTAAAGACTCTGTTATCGCTCCTCTTTACCAGAAAGGCGAATCTTATTTAGAACGTTCTTATGTGAAAGGAATTGTGCAAGTAGACTTTGCAGGTCAATTAAACTTCAAATGGGCACAAATTGAAAAATAAAAGACAACCTGAATTGAAGTTTTTCTATCTACACCAATTGTTTTATTGAAAAAATTTATTAAAAGCGGGTTTCTCAATAAGAGAAAATCCGCTTTTTTAATATATTATTTTAAAAAATTAATGCTTCACTTTTTATTATTGACATATAGTTCTTTCCAGTGTTAATATTCTAAATAATCAAAGAAACAAAATATTTCACCATCAGAATATAACGTCTACTACGTTGAAACATATAACGATAGATTATAGTTCAACATGTATATACATATAGAACACCTGATCACCTACATGTACACATTTATAATAGGTTTTCTCTTCTTCTATAAATACACTTTAAGACATGGACATTATGACGTTACGAACAACACATTTAGGGAGGAACGAACAATGAAGAAAAAAGTTGTACCTGTTGTTGCATCTGTTTTAGGGGCAAGTCTATTACTAACTGCTTGCGGGGGAAATAAAGATAATGCAAGCGGAGCGAAAGCAAATGATAAAGCACCTGATAAACAGGCAATTAACTTATCATTTGCTTCAGAAATTCCAACGATGGATGTTGCAAAAGCAACGGATGGGGAATCCATGAACGTAATGCGCAATGTTTTTGAAGGGTTATATGCAATGGGAGAAGATAATAAACCGATTCCTGGTGTTGCTGACTCAGTTGACGTTAGTCCTGATAAAACAAAATATACATTCCACCTGCGTGATTCAAAATGGTCAAACGGTACTCCTGTTACAGCAAA
Source organism: Bacillus sp. TE9106W (assembly GCF_054062215.1). NCBI lineage: Bacteria > Bacillati > Bacillota > Bacilli > Caryophanales > Bacillaceae > Bacillus > Bacillus sp. TE9106W. Next base: position 60,278 of record NZ_JBSSFA010000016.1, on the reverse strand, counting down.
GGATTTCGTCTTCGCTTGGCAACGTGCCGTAAACCCTGATACAGCAGCTGAATATGCATTCTTATTCTTCGATATAAAGAATGCGAAACAAATAAACCAAAAACAATTACCGGTTGATCAATTAGGTATTAAAGCTGTTGATGATAAAACGTTAGAAGTACAACTAGATCGTCCTGTTCCCTACTTCTTAAACTTAACGACATTCTCAACATTTTTGCCCATTAATGAAGAGTACTTAAAGTCTCAAGGCGATAAATACGGTTTAGAAACAAATCATTTAATTTACAACGGTGCTTTCACATTAGATAACTGGAAACATGAACAAAGCTTCCAATTAAAGAAAAACCCTAACTACTGGGATGCTAAAACGGTCAAATTAGAAGAAATCAACTTCAATGTCGTTAAAGATAAGTCTACAGAAGTGAACTTATATGATTCAGGACAAATTGATCGCGTTGCTTTAACTGCGGAGTTTGTTGATAAATATAAAGGCGATCCAAACTTCAAAGAACGCGCTGAAGTTGGCATTCAATTTTTACGACTCAATCAAAAAAATGAAACATTAAAAAATCAACATGCGCGCCTTGCTATTAACGGCGCAATGAATAAAAAAGCTTATGTAGAAACAATTTTAAATAACGGCGCTGTTCCAGCTGAAGGAATGGTTCCTGCGAAATTTGCAAAAAGTCCTGATGGCAACGACTTCCGTAAAGAAAATGGAAATCTAGTCAAGGATGATGTGAAAACAGCGAAAGAAAACTGGAAAAAAGCGAAGCAAGAACTTGGTACTGACAAAGTAACAATTGAACTCTTAACAAGTGATAATGCTTTAGCTAAAAAAACTGGTGAATATTTAAAAGGTGAACTAGAAAAGAACTTAGATGGATTAACAGTGAATTTAAAACCACAACCACGTAAACAACAGTTAAAACTACTATTAAGTGGTGACTACGAAATCGGTATTGATGGCTGGGGCCCAGACTTCGCTGATCCAATTACATTCTTAGATTTATTTACAACAGATAGTGCTTACAACTTCGATAAATACTCTAACAAAGAGTACGATGAGCTAATTCATAAAGTAAAAACAGATTTAGCTGGTGATGAAAAGGCACGGTTTGAAGCAATGAAGCAAGCTGAAAAAATTCTATTACAAGACGGTGCTGTCGCTCCTTTATACCAACAAGGTCGTTCTTACTTACAACGCTCTTTCATTAAAGGACTTGTAACAACTGACTTCGGTGGTGAGTTTAACTACAAGTGGACAGAAGTTGCAAAATAATACGTGCTAATAAAAAGGTATCCCACCGAGGATACCTTTTTATTTTATGCTTCTTTAACTACAGAGCTTCTCCCCTTTACTATTCCTTTTATAGCTAAAGTCATCACTGCTACTGATTGTGTAACTAATACAATAACTAATAATGAAATAATATTTCTCTCTAAACTAACTCCTCCAAATATTATTGTATAATAGCCATTTGCTGCATATGTTGCGGGAAATAACTCGCCAATTGTTTGATATGTTTTAGAAAGCATCTCATGTGGTACGATTACACCCGAACTTACAAGTTGTAGTGATAGCGAGATAATATTAAAAATCATACCTGCGTTTCCAAACACAGTTAGAAACATTTGTGTTAATGAAAGAAATACAAAGAAAACTATTGTCAATAATCCTCTTCCCCTTCTTTTTGCATTGAACTAAAACTCATCATAAATATAAACAAAAACATCAAATATGTTTTCCATGTCAAAGAAGGTGTATGCCCTGACCAAATATAGCTAACTAAATAGTTAATTCCCATAATGCAAGACGATATTACTAAACTAATACTTATTAGTTTTACATATTTGAGCATATCTTTTCTCCTTGTTTTTTATTTTTCTACTTCTTCAAATTGTAGATTCACCGGTTCTTCTAAAAGTGTTTCATAAAAGTTCTCTGCCAAATCTGTTGTAGGAATTTTTTCATCTACTTCATCAAATCGAATACTATCTAGCCACACACAACCTTCTCCTGATAATAAAACACCAAATGCAATACCAAGCGCTCCTTCTTTTATATCTAATACAACCGAGTACGATTGCCAATTATTCGTATGTTTAATGGGACGATTTTGCATATTATCCATAGCAAGCGGTTCTGTCTCTTTTCCGTCTACTCGCATCCACAATCCTGCCCAATCTCTTACATTTTCACTCTTAACAAATGCTGTAAAACGTAGTCTCTTCCCTACATATTTATCCGCTCGGAACATTTGCATTAATGTTGAAAATCCTCCGTGCGTAACATTCTCTTTTGCTTTTATGTATGCAGATACTTTCCCTTGATGGACAACTTCATAATCTAAACCCATCTCATATTCAGCAGGATGACTTCCACTTAAGATCCATCCTTTCGGTATACCTTTTTGCATTGAAACACCCTCTCTTTCTATATAAAATGACTGGAAGTACTTTCGATATTTCTTTGGTGGCAATTGAAGCATTCTTTTAAAAGCTCTCGTAAACGCCTCTTGTGAGGAAAAACCATATTACATCGCAATATCAATAACAGCTCTCTCGGTCGACACTAAAACCTGCGCAGCATGAGTTAACCTTCTCTTTCGAATATAATCCGTTACACTCATCCCAATATACCTTTGAAAAATACGATGAAAATGATACATCGATACTGCACTGTGAGATGCTACTCTTTCTGTTGTAAGCTCCTCATGTAAGTGATTCTCTATATATTCAATAGCTTTTTTTATCATCTCTTTATATTCTTCATGCATTTTAGTCCCTCCTCACAATTTCAATTTACCATATACATACAAATTTTTTTTGATTTAAATTGCGGATTAACCCTTGTAGCTACAGGATAATAATTTATTTTCAACACATACATAATTACATGATTTTGGGAAAAACTTGTATAGAACGAATTTACATAAGGAGGAATTTTCGATGAGAACTCTACTATCAGTTTTATTAACTCTTATGCTAGTACCTGCATTAACGGGATGTAAAGCTCCTGCAAAAGAAGATACAACTTCGAATAAGAAAACGACTGAAGAAGCAAAAAATGAAGCTCCTGCAGATTTAAAACTTAATTTTAATGAATTTAGTTTAGATGCAGACTATCAAGATACGAAGAAAGACTACGAAGCTGATTTTAAAAATGTAGCGGCTGATAAGAAAATGGAAGCAAAAATTGAAGATCATAAAGCAGATGTAAATTTAACAGGAGACGAAGCTATCACAAAATTAAGCCCACTTCTACAAGAATTAAAATTTGATAAAGATACTCCTGACCAAGAAGTAATCGATCAAGTCTTAAACGTGTTCAAACTTGATAAAGACTATCAAAAATTCGAGTTAGAAGTTATCTTCTCTGATGGAACGAAAAAAGAATATAAAAGAGAAATAAAATAAAGAAGTAGGCGGTTGCCTACTTCTTTATTTTTACATATCTTAAATCTGGTTTAGATCCAACATAATATTGAAGTCCAGATACTGATTCTTTTTGTAAATAAGAATCAGAAGGGAATATAATTGGGATTAACGGTGAATCTGTAAACATAATATCTTCTGCTTTATGCAATAAGTCAAAACGTTTATCTTCGTTTTGTTCAACTTCGGCTTCTTTTACTAAAGCATCAAATTCTTTATTATGCCATTTTGCATAGTTATTCGGACCATCACCTGCATATAAATCTAGTTTAGTAATTGGATCTAGTAAAGAACCTCCCCATCCCATATAAGCTAATTGGAAATCACTTTGCTTATATGTATCGATGTAACTCTTCCACTCTTTATTTTCTAACTTAATATCTACGCCAAGATTTTTCTTAAACATTTCTTGCATTGCTTCTGCTACTTTTTTATGTTGTGTATCTGTAGTGAATTTCAATGTTACTGCAGGTAATGTAGACCAACCTTGTTCTTTCATACCCTCTTCTAATAATTTTTTCGCTTCTGCCGGATCGAATTTAACATAATCGCCTTTTTCTTTACGGAAATCACGACCACCTTGTGTTTTTGCTCCTTCTGGAACGAATGCATATGCTTCTTGTGCATTATTCTTATACAGTTTTTCAACGATAAACTTACGATCAACTGCTAATGAAAAGGCTTTACGCACTTTCGCATTTGTGAATGGCTCTTTTTCTACATTAAACGAATAAATATAAGATGAGAATCCTGCAACACGCTTATATTCTTTATTTCCTTTTTCTTTCTCAATCATCTCTTGTGGTAAACCACTTAGTAAATCTAATTCTTTTGATTTGTACAATTGGTACGCTGTTTTAGAGTCTGGAATAATGCGAAACTCAATTTCTTTTAATGTCACCTTTTTATCATAATATTCTTTGTTTTTTTGCACTGTAATAGCTTGGTTATGCTTCCATTCTTTTAACGTGAATGGTCCGTTCGTAATTAACTCTTTTGGATTTGTTTTTAATTTATTATTATCATCAATTGATTTTTTAGATAATGGAATAAATAATGAACTTGCTAGCTTTTGTTTAATAGAAGAAACAGGGTGCTCAAGTGTTATCTTTAATGTTTGAGGATCAACAACTTGAATACCAACTTGGCCTTCTTCACCTTTTCCAGTATTATATGCCTCTGCCCCTTTAATAAAATACATTTCTGTAGCATTCATAGAACCCGTTTTCGGATTTAATAATCGCTTCCATGCAAATTCAAAGTCATTTGCTGTAATAGGAGAACCATCTGACCATTTAATATCTTTCTTTAAATGAATTGTATACTCCGTTCCATCAGCATTTACTTCTTCTTTCTCTGCTAATTCATTTTGATATTTCCCATCGCTATCTTGCGTATATAAGCTTGAGAATAAATGTCCAATTACATAACCTGACGTGCTATCTGTCGAAATAGCAGCATCAAGAGTATATGGATCACTACTAATATTCGTTACTAATCGATCTCCTTCTCCCTTACCAGCACTTGCTTTTTGCGTCTCTTTCTTACCGCAAGCGACAGAAGTAATTGCTAATACGGTCATAATGACAAACAGTAAAAACTTCTTCATCTTACATTCCCCTTTACCCTGAAATTTTTGGTGTTGATGCTAATAATGTTTTTGTATAAGAATGTTGTGGATTACGGAATACTTCGTCCGTATTTCCAAATTCAACAAGTTCTCCCTTATATAAGACAGCCACCTTTTCACACAAGTAGTGAACCATTGGCAAATCATGCGCGATAAATAAATATGTATAGCCTTGTTCCCTTTGAATCTTTTGTAGCAGATGTACAATTTGAATTTGCAATGAAACATCTAACGCTGAAATTGGTTCATCAAGAATCAATACTTCTGGCTCACACAATAACGCTCTTGCAATAGCAATTCGTTGACGTTGTCCTCCGCTAAATTCATGCGGGTAACGATTAATATATCGTCTATCTAATCCAACACGCTCTAGCGCATCACCTGCGACTTTATCTTTCAATCCTTTATCACCGAGTCCGAATGAAATATATCCTTCCGTTACGCTATCGCATACTTTCCAGCGCGGATTTAATGCTGCTGTGGAATCTTGAAAAATAAACTGTACTTTCTGTAAGAAATCACGCTTATGAGCTGCCTTCAACTTGTGAACGACTTGACCGTTATAATCAATTTCACCAGACGTTGGGCTCTCGATCCCAGCTATGAGCTTACCAAGTGTTGTTTTTCCTGAACCACTTTCTCCAATAATGCCAAGCGTTGTTCCTTTCGGGATCGCAAGTGATATGTCTTTTAACGCTGCGATTTCTTTATTTTTACTTCCATACGTTTTCGTTACTTGCTTTACAGTAATTAAATCTGTCGTCATGAGACATTCACCTTCTCTTTTGATTTCGCTCTATCATGCTCTAGAACATGCTGCCAACAATGTGAGCTATGCTCCCCAGAATATGTTGTTCTCTCCGGGAAACGATGAATACATTCTTTTATTGCTACTGGGCAACGATTGACAAAAGGACAACCAAAGATATTTAATGTTTCAATAGAAGGTGTCGTTCCTTCGATTGCACGTAATACTTTTTCGGAATCATCCATATTTGGAATTGCTTGTAATAAGCTTTTCGTATATGGATGTTTAGGAGAACCTATTACTTCCTGTATTGTTCCTTTTTCAACAACACGTCCTCCATACATGACAACTACTCGGTCAGCCACTTCACGTACAAGTGCCAAATCATGTGTAATCAACAAAATACTCGTATTTTGTTTTTCTTTCCGCTCTTTTAATAACCCCATAATTTGTTTCTGAATTGTTACATCTAATGCCGTTGTAGGTTCATCTGCAATAACAAGCTTCGGATGACACGCAAATGCAATCGCTAAACAAATACGCTGCCTCATACCTCCACTTAATTGATGTGGGTACTGTTCAAAACGTTTCTCTGCTTCATGTATCCCTAAAGCATTTAATAAATTAATCGCAATTTCTTTTGCCTCTTTTTTCGATTTCTTTTCGTGCTGCAAAATCACTTCTGTAATTTGCCTTCCCACCTTCATCGTCGGATTTAAAGATGAAAGTGGGTCTTGAAAGATAAACGAAATATCTTTCCCACGAATTTGATTCCATTCTGATTCTTGTAAATTAGTTAAATCCTTTGACTCGAAAGATATATTTCCATCATCAAATTGAATTGATTCTTGATTTAAGCCGATAATAGATTGCGCTGTAACACTTTTTCCTGAGCCACTCTCTCCTACAAGTGCCACTATTTCACCTTCGTTAATAAAAAAGGAAACATGTTTCACAATCGCTTGCTTACTATTCTCTTTTTCAACGGCTAATGTTACGTTTTCTAACGATAAGACTCGCGCCATGTTTTTTCTCCTTTCGATTACGTTTTATGATTTTCGGATCAATTGCATCTTGCAAACCATCACCAATTGCATTAAATGCGAACATGATGAGTGCAATCATGATTGCTGGGAAGAAAAGTTGCCACCATTCTCCGCTTAATAATGTCCCAAGCGCATCATTTGTCATTGTTCCCCAGCTTGCCGCTGGTGATTGTACTCCCAGTCCGATAAAGCTTAAAAATGATTCTGAGAAAATAGCTGCTGGAATTGTAAATGATAAATTTACGATAATAATTCCTGTTAAGTTTGGAATTAAATGTCCATATATAATTTTCATATGAGATGTACCTAATCGTTCTGCTGCAATAACAAATTCTCTTTGTTTCAAAGACAAGACTTGGGCCCGAATGAGACGTGCCATGCCAATCCACCCCGTTAACGCAAGAGCGATTATAATTGTAAAGAGTCCCGGTTTCATAACGATTAATAGTAAAATAACAATTAGTAAATATGGGATGCCATATAACACTTCAATCCCTCTTATAATCCACTCATCAATTAACGTTCCAAGACGATTACGCCCTCTTACATATCCACTAAAACCTCCGATTAGCACACCAAGCCCTATGTCTAGAGCTGCTGCTACTAATCCAACTGTTAGTGAAATTTTCCCGCCAGCCCAAGTACGCGCCCATATATCTCTTCCCAAATCATCTGTTCCGAACCAATGTTCACTACTCGGTGGTAAGTTTGTTGCCTCTTTTACCTGTTCACTCGCAGTAAATGGCGTTAAACTTTCACCAATAAGTGAGAAAACAATAATGAGTAATAACGTCACTGATCCTAAAACTGCGATTGGATTCGATACAAACTTACGAAACACTTCTTTCTTTCGGCTAATCTTTTGCTGATCTTTATTTATCGTTAATTCTTTTTTCTCTTCATTCGTTAATAACTGATTATTAATTTCATAAGCCCCCATCTAAACATCCCCCTCCTTACGTAATAGAACGAATACGCGGATCAACAATACGATGAATAATATCTGTAATAAAAATACATAAGATTAAAAGTGCACTATAAAAAATGGTTGTTCCCATAATCACTGGATAATCTCGATTAAAAATACTATCTACAAAATATTTTCCGAGACCAGGAATTGAAAAAATCTTTTCAATAACGAAAGTACCTGTTAAAAGTCCCGCCATTAACGGCCCAACAAATGTAAGTACTGGAACAATTGCATTTCGAAGAGCGTGTCTTATAATAATCTTCTTAATCGGTATACCCTTTGCTCTCGCTAGCTTAATATAATCACTCTGCAAAACTTCGATCATATTAGAACGAACAAATCTTGTAATAACCGCGATTGGTCCTAGTGCTAATGCAAAGGATGGCAATACCGTATGTTCGAAGGTGCCCCAAGACGCTACTGGTAAAAGTTCAAACTGTATAGCGAATACTTGTATAAATAATGGTGCTAAAATAAAACTTGGAATAGAAATACCGAGAATCGCAAGTAAGCTCACACTATAGTCAATTACTTTCCCATGATATAGAGCAGCAAATGTACCTGCAGCAATTCCGACTAATAATGAAATAATAAGTGCTTGTAAACCAATAATCGCTGATGGACCAAATCCGGTCGTTATAATCTCTGATACACCTTGCCCCGTCGACTGAACGGATTCACCAAAATCAAAATGAACTACACCGTCTAAATAAGCAACATATTGATTCCATAACGGTTCATCAAGGTGATACTTCGCCCTCATGTTTTGGATCACTTCTTCAGGAAAGATTTTTGCATCTGATGAAAATGGATCTCCCGGAATAATATGCATAATTAGAAATGTCACTGTCGTAATAACCCATAGTGTGAACACCATAACCGATAATTTTTTAATTACATACACTTCAATAACCCCCTAAACACATATATTTACTTAGTTTTATAAACGTACTGTTTCCATTACTCCCTTTTCTCTTTTTAGAATACAAAAAGCCTTGATCCTAAAAAATAAGATCAAGGCTTAATAAACAAAGGCCCATCACTTATCTTTCAAGACTTGCTTGCTGGAATTAGCACGGTGTTCATCTTGCAGAACCCGCTGCTGAGGTGTCATAGGGCCAGTCCCTCTACCTCTCTGGATAAGTAAATTGCTATATTATTATTTGGTTCAAATTGTATATTTCGAATTATAATTCTGAAAAAATGAAAAGTCAATCAAATTGGATATATTTAGAAAAATCAGTTTTTTGATAGTATATTTATCTAAATTACAGTTTCTCGCTTATAATAAAAAAAAACGATATTAAAGGAGTTATATGATGGATCCCTTACTTCTAGCAACTATAGGATTACCATTAACAATCGTTATACTTGTTATCATTGGATTTTATAAACTTTTCATTAAAAAGAAAAGCATTACCTCTTTTTACACACCCTTTGATAATATTACCGGACAAACAATTTCCGAATTTCACGAAGAACAGAAGGTATTAGTATCTGAGGATGAAGACGGCGATGGCAAGAAGAAAAAATAACCTTGCACAGGCAAGGTTATTTTTTCGTTTCTGCTTGAAAACGTTTATAGTATGTCGATGCTGTTGAAAAATTAATTTCTATATCCCGAATTAATGATGAGTCTTCTTCTTTAGCTAGTTTCTGTAATTTTTTTATCGCTTGTTCTGCTTCATTCAAGAAACCGACATATAATTCGTGCTCTTGCTCTTTGGATTTCGGTACACGGATTTCTTTACGTATATGATCAATATCCTCTAACATGTTCGTTGTTACCTTTTGCACGTCTTCTTTATATGTAGCATTTGTTATTTCCTTACCGCCCTTTTCTTTTGCTATTTCCCATAACTGTAATGCTTTATTGATTTCTTTATTTATCTTCATATCGTACTTTTCATGTACTTCACGATACACTTTCATCTCTTCTGTTTGCTCAGTAGACTGCTCTACCTTTTCTTTCGGTTCTTTCGTATCTTTACTTCCATTACATCCTGCTAGAAGGATCATACTTCCCATTACAGCAATACCCAAAACCTTCTTCATCTCTTCTTCTCCTTTTATCTACAGCTACTACTCATTATAGTTTCTTTTATCTCCACTTGTTATTATACCGAGAACACCCTACTTTTTACACTTAAGACGACATCGTAATATATATACCAACATGTTTGTCACAGTATCGTCACTTTATACAAATAACTTTTGCATCACCTTACAACACTGTATGAGTTATTTCAAAGAAATGAAAGAAGAGCTGATTCAAAAAATATTTGAATCAGCTCTTCTTTATACATTAAACCTCTAAATCTTGTCTTGCTTGCAGTTCAAACTGCTTTTCACTTCTTCTGGCCATAAATAAATAGCATAGTACCGCACCAATTTCACAAAGGGCTATTACAACACCCATCGGTAATGCGGTGTTGCTTCCACCAATACCTACTAGAGGTGCAACAAGCGCTCCTGAAATGAACTGTAATAAGCCTAATAAAGCTGATGCTGTTCCTGCAGCTTGTTTTTGATTTCTCATCGCTAATGAGAACCCAGTTGTTGAGACAACCCCAACACTTGATACAACAAGGAATAATGAACATAAAACACCAATTAACCCTATTCCTAATAAGATTGTTAGTAGTAAAGATAAACCACCAACAGCTGCAATAACGATACCAGAGACAAATAATGTCTTCTCATTCACTTTCCCTGCTAAACGACCCGTAACCTGACTCGCAATAATAATACCGATACCGTTGATTGCAAAGAATAAACTAAATTGCTGTGGTGATGCTCCGTATATGTTCTGCAACACAAATGGTGAGCCCGAAATGTATGCAAACATTGCCGCCGTTACTAATCCTTGTGACAATGCATATCCCATAAACAAACGATCCTTTAACAGTTTTCCATACGTCGCTAACGTCCCTGACAAACCGCCTGTTTCTCTTTCTTCAGGAGGTAATGTTTCACGTAATACGAAAGTAGCTGATATTAACATAAATACACTTATTGCTCCGAGAACGATAAAGACACCGCGCCACGTTGTGAACTGTAATAATTGTCCCCCTATAATCGGTGCCAAAATAGGTGCTGCTCCGTTTACTAACATAAGCAGTGAGAAGAATTTCGTCATTTCAGAACCTGAATACATGTCACGTACCATTGCACGTGATATAACAATTCCGGCTGATCCTGAAGCTCCTTGTAGGAAGCGTAATAACACTAAAGTCCAAATAGATGGTGCAACAGCACAAAGTAAAGAAGAAGCAACATAAATAATAAGAGCAATAATAAGAGGTTTGCGTCTGCCGTAAATATCACTAATTGAGCCAACAAATAATTGTCCTACTGAAAGCCCAAGCAAACAAGCTGTTAATGTAAGCTGTGCTAGAGATGCACCCGTTTGCAAGTCATCCGTTAACTTCGGTAACGAAGGCAAATACATATCAATAGATAACGGCCCAATTGCCGTAAGTGTCCCTAATACAAGAATCATCCATAACCTGTTTGTCTTTACAGGCTTATATATTTCCTGATTAACTTCATTCACTTTTTTCGTTCACCCTTTCCTATACATACTAAATCGTAACAATTATAGTTACAACATACAAATACGTCAAGTATAGCGCATTTCCCTGTTTAATTTTGTAAAAAAAAGCGATAGAATCTCTATCGCTTTACTTGTTCAAATTACTATTTGTAAATTTAGATACGGAAGACATCGCCTCTCCTGTATCTAAATATGTGATTTGAATTGGATCTCCCACTTCTGTAAACATAGCATATGGGAACTTTTTCGCAGGTATCATAAACACTTTTTGTTCGTTCTCCAACAGTACATAAACAATTGTATTTTCACCTGATTTTTCTTTATATACACGTTGTACAACGCCTTCTTTTTGTGCCTCTTTACCACTTGAAGTTGGTCTAAATGAATCTCCACTTCCGCTCAGCGCATTTTTATAGTTCTCAAGTGCTTCTTTTTGCGTCGAACCTGTTGCAAATATTTTCGCATTGGAAGCATAGATAACAGTATGGGCACGTACTAACCCTCCGTCATCAATAACAGGTACAATCCAAGAAGGTTTACCGTACACGTTATAAATAACCGGCATCGTTCCATGCCACTTTTCTCTCTTAAAGGAATTATCCACGACTTCCGAAGCAGCCGAACCATCCATAATTCCCTTTACTTCTTTTCCATTATAGTAATACAACTTACCTGTACGTGCATCAATGAGTGAGTAACCTAACGCAGAATCTACTCCTTCTTTCGGAGAAGTGAAATCAGTAAAGTAATATAGCGTTCCATCCTTACCGAAGATCGGTGTAACTCCTTCTTTCGTTCCCCACTCAGTCGGAATCTTCATATCAGTTTGCGAGAATTTCGTATTCCAAAATCCGTGAATATATTTACCGAAGTACGTATTTAACGTAGATGCAGTCTCGTGATTTAATACGCCATCAACAAATTTAGGTGCCTTTCCTTTATCGTATCTTTTCACTTCACCTGTTTGTGCATCTACTACTACAACGCCCTCTACATCAAACCCGGATCTTCCTGAAATGAATTCACCGTACGTCATTGTATAATACGGTTTTCCTTTATCATCAACTTCAAATTTAGGTTTCCCTTTAAAGATTAAATTTGGTTCCGCTTGCCTTACCACACGCTCTAAATTATTTCCGAAAAACATGCTTGGCACGTATTTCATTTTATAACCGAGGTGCAGTTTCGCTTCTGCATCAGGATTCGTACCTGACATCGTTACGTACCCTGGAATTGTCTCCGCTTTACGTGCTTTAAAAAAGCCTGAAACTTCAATCGGTGCTACATATAAAGCCTCACCATTTACCATTTGTGGCGTTAATTCTCCTAGCTCAAAATAAGCTACTTTTGGAATATCCCCAAATACTTTTTTCATCTTATTCTCCGCTGTCTTTGGCGGCACTGTAAACGGCTGATCATTTTCAGTAAATGGCTCTGAAATATCTTTCTCTACCTTTACAACAGAATCATATTTCGTTTGCGAGATTACTATATCGTGCAAATAACCAAAGTAGCCGTAACTTGCAAGTAAAACAAACATTAGAAGTCCTTTTAACGTACCTTCTAATTTTCCTATTTGATCTTGTGAAAATAAAACAAGCCCAATTAAAATTGCTACTGCAACAGAATAATGAGTAAGAATTGAATCTGCTCGATCATCGATTAACCAAAAATATTCATAGATTGCGATACCTATCCAAAATAAAACTGGAATAACTAAAATGGATGATTTCTTACCCTTTACAACCTTCTCATCCCCTTTCTTATCCACTGCTCGAAGTTTACTACCGCTTCTTCTTGTCCATGGAATCAAAAACAAAGTGAGAATAGCTAAAATTAAAAATTTCATCAAAGGCAATGTCCCCTTTTCTTTTGTCTTCCCCTTTAGTATAACAAATAAAGGTTATTCAGGTAAAAATGGGAATGGTTATATTTTTTTACTACTTAATACAACTCCACTCACTACATATAAGATAGATGCTATATAAAAAATTGTACCAATCGTAAAGAAGTCTACTAAATATCCCGTTGCAATAATCGCAACTGCTCCACCAATCGATGTCCACACATGATATTTTCCAATCTCATAACCAGCATTTTCTTGTACAACTTTTCGTGCTAACGACGTCTTCTCCGTATTACGCTGCACAGCCCCTAAAACTCCCATTAAAATTTGAAGAATGTATACATGCCATACTTCTGTTGCAATAGGAAAACAAAGCATTAATATTGCCATGGACCAGGCATATATAATTAATAATTTTTGATCGCCTACTCGATCAGACAGTTTTCCTACTAACGGGTATACAAGTGCTGAAGTTAAGGCAAATAAACCATAAGCCCAGCCAAACTGCGAGAAGCTATTTCCAACATTCCGGAGCAATAGAATGTAAAAAGGAAACACCATACTTCCCGCCATCATAATAATGCTCTGTGAAGCTATAAATCTTCTATATGTCATTTCGTATACTCCCTATAAAATAAATTCACAAATCTCTCTTTTGGATCCGCTTCTTTTTTCTTCCCAAGAAATTCTTCTATACGAGGGTATGCTCTCTTTAACTGCTCTTTCGTTGGATAAGGATAATACGGTAAATAATAACTACCGTTATGCTTTAACGTAACATCAATCATCTTCTGAATAACATCCTCTGTTTTCTTTATCTCATTTTCAGAACGTCCTTGATTAATTAAAAGAACCAGTGCAAACATATCATCTTTCGCATAGGATAAAACTGCATTTTCATTCTTTTCCACGTAACGAATCGTAATATTGAGCAAATTAAACTCTTCTTCATTTAATACGTTACGTAAATCATCTATGTATTCCGTAAAAGAATCTATAGGCACAAAATATTCTTGTAACACCTCTGTCCTATTCGGGTTTTCATATTCCATAAAGGCACTATCTGACCTCATAACATTATTTCGCGTCTCATACTTTCCATCTGTACGTTCAAAATAACTTCTTTGTATATCCCAAAACGTATTCTTTCCCCAATCACTGTAGCGTGATAATCCAAGTAAAAATTTCGGCGCTGCTATAATAGTTTCTTCTTTTAGTTCACTATACTCTTCCCTCATATTTTGATTTTGTGCCAATGTATAATCTGTCACATACATTTCTCTTAAGAATGAATTTGGAGCAACAGAAATACGAGCTAAGTGCATACGAACATTAGCATCTTTTTTCACTTTTTCTTTGAAATAAGACGTGTATTCTTTATAATTTAGCATTTTCGTATGCGTTTCATATAATTCATCATTTGTTAACTTTAAAGTCACATCTAAAATGACACCAAATAACCCATAACCGCCAATGACGTAAGGAAATAAATCCGCATTCTCTTCTCTACTTACATTACGTACAGTGCCATCTGCCATTAGTAATCGAAATGATTCGACTGTATCAATCAATGCCTCATGACGAATATCACGACCATGTACATTTACACTTAATGAACCACCAACCGTAAAAATATTTTGCGATTGCATCACCTGAACAGCAAGACCATATGGATTTACTTTCTTCTGAATATCATTCCACGTGACGCCGCTTTGAACTGTAATGCGCTTCTTCTCTGGATCAAATTCCAATATTTTATTATACCCTTTCATATCAAGCATCGTACCATGTGGATAGTATGTCTGTCCGCCTTGGCTATGTTGCATACCAGCAATAGAAATTTTCTCTCCAGAAACATTTGCATCTTGCACTAATTGTATTAACGAGTGCTCATCAGTAGCACTTTCAACACGTTTTATTTTTGTCGGAAGCAATTTACCTACATCACTCATAATAGGATGATCGAGTTGTTTTTTATATGTATGTACAGACGTTGCAAGCAACACTGTATATGCTACAATGACCACCACTATCTTTCCTTTTTTCAAATGACACTCTCCTCTTCTACACCTTTTCCTCTTTATATTGTACCTATTTTCCTATGAATAAAGAATACAAAAAAGGGGGACCTTATTTTAGGTCCCTCCTTATCAAAACTGTTACTTTGCTGCTGGCAATTGTATTGGGTCAAACTTTTCATACGACGTATATTTTGCGTTCGTAATAATGTGTGCTTTATCCTTGCCATTACTACTCATAATCATGTCTATCTTTGCTGATTCATATTTAAAATCTTTTGTAATGATATATTCTGCATCCA
This sequence comes from Bacillus sp. TE9106W, assembly GCF_054062215.1. NCBI lineage: Bacteria > Bacillati > Bacillota > Bacilli > Caryophanales > Bacillaceae > Bacillus > Bacillus sp. TE9106W. The sequence continues at coordinate 44,724 of NZ_JBSSFA010000016.1, read as the reverse complement.
CTTCTTCTATCTTCGCATTTTGTGCTTGTAACATTTTCTTCTGCGTTTCATCCATGCTAGTTAACATACTTTCTGTTTCTTGCCCTTTTAATGTAAATTTCAGTTTATATTTATCTCCGCTTTTCTCCATCTTCATTTTATCTAAAACTACTTCCGGTACTTCTAACTTATCTATAATATCTTGAGTCGCTTTCATTCCACCAGCGTTTAATTGCTCCTCTGGTACGGTTATAACTTCTCCTGTATTAGGGTTTTTTACCTCACCAGCAACTTTACCATCCACAGTATACACTACAACATCTGTACCGGAAATATTCATTTCAGAACGAGAATTCTTTGTCTTTGGCTCTAATTGCATCTTAGCCTTTACTATATCCATCTCTGTTCCCTCAGCTTTTACCCCTACACCATATGTCATCGTTACATGTTCTTCATTTTTAAAAGCTTCATTCGTTTTCTTGAAAACATCTTTCGCCGTTAATTCCTTTTCTTTTTGAACGGATTCTTTTTTCGGCTCATCCGTCTTTGCTGTTTTCTCATTACTACACCCTACCCCTAGACTGATTGCAAGTACTAAACTTGAAACAAAAATAATTTTTTTCATACTGTTGCCCCCTTTCCCAAAATAATATCACCTCTTTTCCTATGAAATCTATATAATTTTTAATCTATACTCGCTATATAGCGACATGTTTAATAAAGATCTTAAATATGATGTAAATAACGACAACTCATTTCAGGAGGACATTATGAAGGCGATCATTTGCACACAGTATGGACCACCTAACGTTCTTCAGCTTCAAAATATAGAGAAACCTATACCTAAAAAGAACGAAGTATTAGTTAAAATTCACGCAACAAGTGTATCGACTGGAGATTGTAGAATACGCGGATTTAATAGCCCTCTATTATTTTGGATTCCTATGCGACTTATATTAGGACTTAGAAAACCGAGAAACCCTATACTTGGCGTAGAATTAGCAGGAGAGGTAGAAGATATCGGGACAGATGTAACTCAATTTAAAAAAGGGGATCAAATTTTTGCATTAACAGAACTCAATCTTGGTGGTTATGCCGAATACACGTGCGTGCATGAGAGTGGATTAATAACATTAAAACCTACCAATGTAACGTATGAAGAAGCGGCAGTTATTCCTTTTGGTGGAACTTCAGCGTTGCATTTTCTGAGAAAAGGCCGGATAAAAAAGGGGCAACAAGTTCTCATATATGGCGCCTCTGGATCAGTAGGAACAGCTGCCATACAACTTGCTAAATATTTTGGTGCGACCGTTACAGCTGTTTGTAGTAATTCAAATTTTGAACTCGTGCAATCTTTAGGAGCGGATAAAGTAATTGATTATACGAAAGAAGATTTTACTAAGCGGCGCGAGCGTTACGATATTATATTTGATGCAGTTGGGAAGTATAAAAAATCCCTTTGTAAACAAGTATTAGCGCCTAATGGAAAATATGTATCTGTGAATGGAATGATGGCAAAAGTAAGTAAAGAGGATATGATTCTACTAAAAGAACTAACTGAAACAGAACATTTAAAACCTGTTATTGATAGAACTTACCGATTAGAAGAAATTGCTGAAGCTCATATGTATGTGGAAATAGGGCATAAAAAAGGGAACGTTTCGATTACCTTAAAATAAAATATATTCAGAAAATAACATTGACAATTCTTTTTGTAAGATTTACTATTAGTACCATATTAAAAACTACATACACATACTCTTATCAAGAGTGGCGGAGGGACTGGCCCGATGATGCCCGGCAACCGAGCTTATGACGTATAAGCTAAGGTGCTAATTCCTGCAAAACGAGTTTTCGTTTTGGAAGATAAGAGAGGATCCTATTTTGTCTATTTGGCACCTCTCTTATTTTGAGAGGTGCTTTTTATTTTGGAACGTATATGAAGGGGGAACTATAGATGAAAAAAGTATTATTGAGCATTGTAAGTGGAGCTGTATTGTTGTTAGGTGCATGTGGTGCTAACTCTGATAAAGAGGTAAAAACACTAGATGAGAAAAAGATTACTGTCGGTGTAACAGGCGGGCCGCATGAACAAATTTTTGAAAAGGTAAAAGAAGTGGCAGCGAAAGACGGTCTCGAAATTGATGTAAAAGTATTTAATGATTATGTAGCACCGAACGTATCCCTCGATGAAAAAAGCCTTGATGTAAATAGCTATCAAACAAAATCATATTTAGACGTGTTTAAAGCTGAACGTAATATGAAATTAACCGAAGTATTTTCAACAGTAACATTCCCTATGGGCGTATATTCAAAAAGCTTAAAGGATGTAAAAGACTTAAAAGATGGTGATGCAATTGCTGTACCAAATGATCCAACGAATGAACTTCGAGCTTTAAAACTATTTGAAAAAGCAGGAGTTTTAAAAGTGGATCCAAAAGCGACAGAAAAAGCGACTGCGAAAGATGTAATTGAAAATCCAAAAAATTTAAAGATCGTTGAATTAGAGGCATCTCAATTACCAACACAACTAAGTGAAGTAAAAGCAGCTGCAATTAATACAAACTTTGCATTAGGTGCAAAATTAAGCCCTGCGAAAGATTCTATCTTCCGTGAAGGAAAAGATTCACCATATGTAAACTGGGTCGTTGTTCGTACTGAAAATAAAGATGATGCGGTTGTAAATAAATTAAAGAAAGCTTATCAATCTAAAGAAGTAAAAGAATTTATTGAGAAAAAATTTGATGGTTCTGTTTTACCGTCTTGGTAGGAGCTGACGATAATGATTGAATTAAAAAATGTATCCAAAGTATTTACAACAAAAAAGGGGAATGTGGAAGCTCTTAAGTCTACTTCCCTCCAAGTAAAAAAGGGCGAAATATTTGGAATCATTGGATATAGTGGCGCTGGCAAAAGTACATTAATTCGCTGTGTAAATTTATTAGAAAAACCAACGACAGGAAATATTATTGTAAACGAGCAAGATTTAACAACACTGTCTACAAAAGAACTAGCAAAAGCGCGACAAAAAATCGGGATGATTTTTCAAGGATTCAATTTACTTAAAACTGTTACCGTTTATGAAAATATCGCATTACCGTTACGCCTTGCTGGCGTTCCAAAATTAGAAATTGAAAAAAGGGTAGAAAAGTATTTACGTATTGTCAATCTCTTTAATCGAAAAGATGCCTATCCGAGTGAACTTTCTGGTGGTCAGAAACAACGTGTGGCTATCGCCCGTGCACTATCACATGAACCGGAAGTGTTATTAAGCGACGAAGCAACGAGTGCTTTAGATCCAGAAACAACTGATTCTATTCTTGACCTATTATTAAAGATTAATGAGGAAATCGGAATCACAATTTTATTAATTACACATGAAATGAACGTTATCCAGCGTATATGCGACAGAGTTGCTGTTATGGAACATGGAGCAGTAGTCGAAAGCGGGACTGTGAAGGATATATTCACAAACCCACAACATGTAACAACGAAGAAATTTGTAAATAGTGCATTTGCAGCAAAAATCCCAGCTGAAGTACAAAAAGAACTACAAAGAACCGGAGAAATCGTAACTCTTTCTTTTATAGGAAATTCTTCTGGTGAACCAGCATTAGCTGTTGCCACAAAACGATTCCAAGTATATCCAAATATTTTATCCGGTAATATTACTCAATTAAAACATGAGGCATACGGGAAACTTGTCATTCATATGCAAGGGGAACAAAATGAAATCAACCACGCTTTATCATTTTTACAAGAACAAGGTATCATCGTAGAAGGGGGTAGAACAGATTATGGGAAACAAGTCCTTTTTGGATGAATGGGGTAAAGTCATATGGGAAGCAACCATTCAAACATTTCAAATGACATCTATTTCACTATTCATCTCTATCCTTATTGCACTACCACTTGGTGTCACACTTGTTTTAACAAGACCTGGTGGGCAGCACGAAAATAAAATCATTTACCCAATTCTTAATACAATTATTAATATCATTCGCTCTCTTCCATTTATCATTCTATTATTCTTCATTTTACCTTTTACAAAGTTTCTAATGGGAACCTCCATTGGTGTACAAGGCGTAATCGTACCGCTTGTCGTCTTCACTGCTCCCTATATCGCAAGATTGATGGAGACAGCTTTATTAGAAGTCGATCGTGGTGTGATTGAAGCTTACCAAGCGATGGGCGTTTCTACTATACAAATTATTTGGCACGTTATGGTGAAAGAAGCTCGTCCCTCCCTTGTACTTGGATTAACAATTGCAACGATTGGCTTAATCGGCGCTACAGCAATGGCTGGTCTTGTAGGCGCTGGTGGGCTAGGGGACTTAGCATATCGCTTCGGACATTTACGCTATGAACCTGAAGTAATGTATGCAACTGTCTTTATGTTAATTATCCTCGTTCAAGGATTACAGTCTTTAGGGAATGGTATTGCACGAAGGTTGAAGAAAGATTAAAAAAGAAGGTATCTCACCCTGGTGAGATACCTTCTTCTTATCTTTTAAATCCACCTTCTGAATGAATAACTTGTCCCGTAATCCACTCTGCTTCTTCACTTACTAAAAACTTAATGAGTCTTGCTGCATCCTTTGGCTCACCAATTCTGCCAAAAGGAAACATTGGTTTTAATCCTTGCTTTATCTCTTCAGTCATCCAGCCTGTATCAGTTGGACCTGGGTTAATTGCGTTCACTGTTATTCCTAAATGAGCTACCTCGGCTGACAATGAACTAGTAAGAGCATCAATAGCCCCCTTCGTTGTTGCATACGCCAGTTCTCCAACCATAGGCCCTTGAAATTGTCCCGAAGTCATATTCACAATTCTACCACCAGATTTCTTATCAAATCCTCGGGCAAATTGACTACTTAATAATGTAGTCGCACGAATATTGACCATGTAGTGCTTATCTAATTCTTCAGCAGTCAAATTAGAGAAATCATTATTCGTAGAATACGCTGCATTATTAATTAATATATGAGGGTAGCCTAGTTGTTCAGTAACTTTATTTATAAGCTCTTTCGGTGCATCATTCTGAGTTAAATCTAACTCCATACTCGATACTTTCACACCGCTTTTTAGTAACTCTTCTTGTAATTGTATTTGTTCACTTTGATCAACACCCCAAGGCATCTCTTTATCATACTCTGTCCAATACGTAAAAAATATATCGTATCCAGCCTCAGCTAATTCTTTACAAATTGCTGCGCCTATACCATCTAAACGACTTACACCTGTAACTACTGCTACTTTATCTTTTAATTGATTCATCATATACTCCTCCAATTTTAAAGGACGCATATTTTATATAAGAGATATGAATTTCCCCACATAAGTATCTATCCTTACAAAGGGGACGCACAAGCCAAATATGCAGTCCTTGCATGATTTACAGATAGCCAAATAACCCCTCACTTATGAGAGAAAAATTCATCTATCTAATTTCTAATCATTACAAGTTCATCCACATATTGAGTCCTTGTCTCCTTTCCATATACCTCTATTTCTATCATAACAATATGATGTAATATTTCAAATGATAAAAAAATAAAAACCAATATTCCATTCCAAACTTCTATCAAATTTATTATATTATAATATTTAAATAATGGAAATAAATAGAAAAAATACTGGTAAATATTGACTAGCCTTCTTATAATAAAACGTGGGGCTAATATGAGAGTTTAGTTTTAAACAAATAGGGGGAAGAAACATGTCAAAAAAATTACTTTCTTTATTTTCTGCAGTAATCGTAGCAGCTTTTGTAATCACTGGCTGTGGTCAAAGCGATACGACAAATAAAGAACAAAAAGAAAATGCAGCCAAAGAAAACAAAACAGAAAAAACGGATACAACAAAAGAAAATAAACCTGAAGATAAAAAATCCGAAGACAAGAAACCTGAAGATAAAAAGACGGAAGATACCGCTACTAGCTCCAGCGATTATTCTAAACTTATTTCCTACATGGAAAAAGAAACAGGCGGAAAAACAAAAGTTCTTTTTGAAAATAAGGAACCACAAGTCTATAAATCTGAAGATGTTTCAGTATCAATGAATAGTTATACATTAGTTGAATTAAATGGATTCCATACGGACTTTAACATTCCATTTAACCGTCAAACAGAGGGCGGAGTTATTCTTGTGAACTATAGCGTAAAAAATAGTTCAGCTAAAGATATTTATTATATGCCAGCATTGGACATATCGTTTACTGGTGCGCAGAAAGTATATAATAACTATAAAGATTTAATTCCAAAAGAAGATCAACTGCCAACTAAGCTTGCTCCAACGAATGATTACTTAGTAAAAGCAGGAGAAACTATTTCTGGTTATATCGCGTATCCATTCGGAAAAGATGATCTAGAAAAAATTTCAAGTCTCTCAACAGTCTCAGTCACAGTCCCAACTGCACAAGCTAATAAAGGAAAATTCGATGCTCCAATCGGCAGTCCCGGAAGCTTTTCATTAAGTTTAAACAAACAAGGTGCTGAAAAGGTTGCAACAGATAAAGCTTTCTACCAAGATAAAGCTACAGCTAATAACATGGGCGATAAAAAAATGTTAAAAGAGAAATCAAGTATTAATAACAGCCAAGAATTAGGCGCTGTTAATGTTACATTAGATGGATACCAATTTACTCAATTCACACCAAATTCCGTCGAAGCTCCGCGCTTTGCAAATTTCAAAAACGGTATTGTTCTATTAACAGTGAAATTCAAGCTTGATAACAAAGATACTCAAGACGTTTCACTATCTCCTATAAGCTCTACATTGAGAGTGAATGATGGTACACAATATACGATTAATGAAGGTATGCTACTAAATTACGACTATAACGCTTCAGTCAAAACGGGAACATCTGGGGAGTTACTACAAGTGTTTATTTTAGATCAAGAGCAGTATGAGAAGATTTGGAAAGACAAAAGCTTTGAGATTGAGTTAGGACCTATGAGAAATAAAGAAGCTAAAGATATTTCACAAGGTAAAAAAGCTAAGTTTACATTACCTAAATAAATTACTAAATATATAATAGAAAAGGCATATAACATATGATTGTTATATGCCTTTTTTATTTGTATCAAGAACAAAACTTTAATTTAAGTGTATACATTTACTATTACCTATTCGTTGTATAAGTGTAGGGAGGAAAAATGATGGGAAAAGAAAATATATTAACCTCCTATCTTATCAATTTAGGAGAGGAAGTGTTCAAACTATTACTAGCGAAAGGGGCTATAAAAGAAGACGCAGAAGACATCATCCAAAATACTTTCTATAAAGTATATACGTTGCTAGATGACCTAACAGAGAATAACATACGTCCATGGTTTTTTAGGGTTGCATTAAACGAATACATTGACTTGAAGAGAAAAAAAGAGCAACAGAACATCTATTTAACTGAAGAGATTTATTCAAAATTACAATATACAGACCGAGAACTGGATGCTGTTTTAAATAAAGATGAGATTTTCTATCTATTAAAAGATATAAAACTAGAATATAAAGAAGCCTTCTTTTTAAAGTATTATTACGATTTTACATATGAAGAAATTGCACTAATACTAGATATTCGAGTAAATAGCGTCAAACAAAAGTTACATCGTGCACGTAAAACAATTCATTCTACAGTAGGGGGAAAACCTTAATGGATACTTCTTTAAAAAATGCATTAAAAAAAGCGAAAAGGAAACAGTTACTTAAAATCATCATTACTTCTATTCTCGTTGTCATCATACTTATCCCTATCATTTATAAAGTAGGTAATTACTTCGCAGCGAAAGGCTCTATGAGGCTTCACGAACAACTCTTTTTATATAATTCAATTGCAGAACCGAATGTACAAATTGATTCTCAAGTAACGAGTAGCTCCTCTATGTTTGGCGGCAATATTACATCAAATCGTTCTAAAAATATTAATGGTTACGTAGTGAAATGGAATACACTGACAAGCCCTTATAATTGGTTTCGCTCTAACATCGATTACAATGAGGTAATACCAGGAACTCATTGGGGGAGGTCTAATACAGAGTCTTATAATTACGATAAACAAACGAAAAATAAAGTTGCCACATTTTATAATCCAGCTATCAAGGAATATTACGATGGAGTCAAAAATGAATTAAGTGCAGTTTCAAAAATGGAAAACTATGTTGCAGAAGTCGCTATCTCTTTCGATCAACCTTATACATTAAAAGAAATTCAAACAAAAATACCAGACAACTTAAATATCGTATGGCTATATATGGTCTCACCTATTAGAGATGAAAGCGGAGGTCCTGCCGGTATGCCAGTTTATGGATTTGAGCCAGGAACCCCTCTCGAAGAATCGTACAAAGGGTTCTTTGATTCCCTTAAACAATATAATGATGGGTATGACAAGGACATTCAAAAGTTTTTAAAATCAAATGAAAACAAACCATTTGATCAAGTGAAGATTTTAGGTGTTATGCTAACAGGAAAAACGGAAAACTTTAAGGCATTAGAAAACCAAAACTTTATTCGTGGTGCTTCTGTAGGGGTTACTGCACAAATTGTTCCTTATATAAAACCAGAGAAATAATAAGGAACGCCCAGATGAACTTAAAGAACACACCTAAACCTGTTTACTACGGGAGCTATCTGCTACAATAGATAGCTCCCATCTCTCATTTATTGCTTAATTTTCAAAAATAAACTTCACAATATTTTAGGTGCAATTTTATAAATAAAAAATCATATATTTGTTCACATTATATCCATTGTGAATTTTTTCACAATGGATATATAATAAACTTGTAAATACAATATTGGAGGGATTTCAATGGTTATCAATTTTTTAAGAACTGATAAACGTGCTGCTTTCATATTATTATTTTTACGACTTTACATAGGATATACATGGCTCGCTGCTGGAATCGGCAAAGTCTTTGGACAATCTTTTGACGCAAGTGGTTTTCTAAAGGGTGCTATTGCTCAAGCATCAAGTGACCACCCTGCCGTACAAAGTTGGTGGGCAGATTTCCTTCAACACTTTGTTCTTCCAAATGCAGACCTATTTAGCTTTTTAGTTCAATGGGGAGAAATTTTAGTAGGTCTAGGTTTGATTTTAGGCGGATTAACAAAAACAGCTGCATTTTTCGGAATCATAATGAATCTTGCATTTTTATTAAGTGGAACTGTTAGTGTAAACCCAAACCTGCTTATTTTAACTATGTTCATTTTAGTTGCAGGACAGAACGCCGGACGTATTGGATTAGATGGCTATGTTTTCCCAAAACTTTTCCGTAAAAACCGCCACGGAACATATAAATTAAGTAAAACTGCGTAGTAACGGTTTACTCTTAAAATATAAATAAGAAAAAGAGCCTGCGTATAGGCTCTTTTTTGTTTACTCCAAATTTAAACTCTTAACGAGCCACGAAAACCTCTGGCAGCATAATAAGAATCTGCCCCATTGTGATACACGAAAACATGCCCGAAGCGATAATCGCAAAATAGCGCACCACCGAGTTCTCGAATATCTGAAGGTGTTTGTACCCAACTTGATGATTTCATGTCAAAATCTCCAAGTTTTTGCAATTCTCGATATTGTTCTTCTGTTAATAGTTCAATACCCATAGCATTTGCAACATCAATAACGTTATTTTCTGGCTTATGTTTTTTTCTTGATTCTAACGCTTCCAGATCATAACAGAGACTTCTGCGGCCTTTAGGACTCTCCTTTGAACAATCATAGAAAGTATATTCGTCCTTCTCTTCATCATAACCAACAACATCTGGCTCACCGCCTGTTACTTCCATTTCATTAAGTGTCCACAATTTTTCATTATTAGTAGCTAGCTTCGCTTCAACTTTAGCCCATTCAAGACCTTCATGGCGGTTCATGTTTTTCTCAAAACGGGCTTGTAATACTTTTAATAGTTCTTCACGTTGTTCTACAGATAACTCATTTTTATTCTCTGTCATATTCGTCCTCCGAGTTAAGCTTCCTTATAACCACTTAAATCTTCTCAATAATGGTTTACTTGCAGTTTACAACAATCTGGCCCGATTGCACAACGAATAATCCCTGTGCGGATATCCATTATATAGTACTAAAACCCTCCATACTTTCTCCAAGAATATAATGTGAAAACCACATCAAGTTCTGCTTCATAATAGCCACATGAACTCCTGGTTGGTCAGAACTATATGCCATTCCTTTAAATATAATGAGTTCTGTATCAACTTCCATATCCTTTAACCCTTGATGTAATTCATATGCATTTGTAATTGGTATTCTTGCATCCTTTTCGCCATGTTGGATTAAGGTAGGCGTACAGGCTGATTTAATATATGTCATTGGTGATGTTCTCTTATATATATTTGGATCATTCCATGGAGTATTTCCTAAATACATTCTAATAAAGTAAGGGATATCTGTATTTACATAATGGGTACTCCAGTTAGTAATTCCTCCCCCAACTGAAATAGCTTTAAACCTACTACTAAATGTAGAACAGAAAGCTGATATATATCCTCCGTTACTCCATCCCATAACTCCTACTCTATCTTTATCTACCATCCCTTTTTCAATTAGTTCATCCACTCCAGATATAACATCATCGTAATCAGCAAGTCCTTGTTTTCTATAGTTTGCTTTTAAAAATTCATTACCATAACCAGAACTTCCTCTATAGTTTGGCTCTAAAACGACAAAGCCCTTTTCAACAAACTGTTCAATCGGATATTTCTCATTGAAGCAGTCTGAAAATATCGGAAAGGATGCCCAAGCCGGACCACCGTGAATTACTACTAATAAAGGATACTTTTTATTTGCGTCAAACTCTACTGGTGTTGATAAAACACCCTCTATTTCAAGACCATCACTACTTTGCCATGAGATGATTTCCCTGTTACTTTTAAGCTTCCCCTCGAAAAGGCTATTTTCATTCGTTATTTTTTTATCATCCAAATAGATTTCAAAGGTTTCATTTGTTATAGCCTTATTATAGGTTATATGATTTCCATCTCTTGTTATAGAGGCGTCCATTATAAAGCCATCTACTTTTTCGCTTAATGTTTCCACAGTGCCATCTTCAGCTAGCAAACCAATAAGGTAATTCGTTTTGTCCTGCCATCGAATTAAAATTCCTTTAGCTGTCCACTGTAATGGCATAACCGTACTATCAAAATCTGTTAAAGGGACAATTCGTTCTCCAGTATTCAGATCATATATCTCTAATGTACTTTCTTGTATATGGTTTCTATAATACTCCTTCTCTCTTATGCTTGCTGAGTAACATATTTTGTTGCCCTCTGGAGAAAAACAAACGCTCCCGTCCAACAACTTATCTACATTCATCTGTTGTAGTTCCCTGGCTTCGACATCTAATATGTATAGATCACCATTCATATGATCGTTTAGGCTTGGGGTAGCCATACATACAACCTTTTTCCCATTATCTGAAATATCAAATCCATGGATATAAAAATCCTTACCATCAGTTAATTGATAAACACCGTTAATCTCTCGTTCCTCTTTATCATTTTGTATCACTTTTTCTATTTCAATGTAGCATAAACAATTATTCTGATGTTCCTTACCTACATGTTGAAAATCTCCATATAGCTCCTTACGTTTCTTTATTTCCTCACATTCTTTTGACTGTGTAATATAATAAAAACCTTTACCGGTAGGATCCCATCTAAAATTACTGACTCCCTCTTTCTCATCAGTAATTTTAACCTCACTATAGTCGTCTAGTGACTTAACAAAGATCTGATTTTTCATATCCCCGTCACCACCTGAGCTAAGGTAAGCAATGCTCTTAGAATCTGGAGACCATAATGGATGTATACTATCTATATCTCCAGTTGTTAGTGGATAACTCTGCCCTTTACCTTTTTCATATATCCATACATGGTTTCTATATGTATTGTCTTCCCAGTTAACTGTTCTCTTAACAAATGCTACATTTTTGCCATCATCGCTTATATTTGTACTTAATACGGTTGGTAATGAAATAATCTCTTCTATACTTAAATATGTTTTTTCACTCACTTTCATCAATATGCCCCCTTGTAATGTCCATAAATCTCTCGTCTCTTTTTTTCATAATAAAGGAAATTGTTCACGGATACTTAAAATAGTAACGGAAAATTCAGATAAATAAAAGCAGATCCGATAAAGTAAAACTTTAATCTATAGGGTTCTATCCACTCAAATTAAAGATTATGTGGTTTTCATCTAAATGGGAAAAATAAACGCATTTTGATTCATACATTCGTTTAAAGTAAACTTCCATCAGTGGGAGTCTTATAGCCTACGAATTGTGGAATGAAAAATGGACTAAGAATTTAATCTTAGTCCATTTATTATTTTATATCCATTTTGTATGGAATGTACCTTCTTTATCTACTCGTTTATACGTATGCGCTCCAAAATAATCGCGCTGCGCTTGCAACAAGTTTGCAGGTAGTTTGGCAGTACGATAGCTGTCATAATAAGAAATTGCTGCTGAAAATGCAGGTATCGGAATGCCCTGTTGTACCGCCATTGAGATAATTTGGCGTAATCCACCTTGATATGACTCTACAATTTCTTTAAAGTATGGATCAAGTAAAAGGTTCGGTAGGTCAGTGTTAGTCTCATAAGCCTCTTTAATGTTCTGTAAAAAGGCAGCACGGATAATACATCCGCCTCTCCAAAGCATAGAAATGCTGCCAAAATCAAGGTTCCAATCATATTCCTCAGAAGCTGCCTTCAATTGCGTGAATCCTTGTGCATAAGAACAAATTTTGCTCATATATAAAGCTTGGCGCACCGCTTCAATTAATTCGGCTTTTTCAACTCCAATTGCCGTTTTATCTTTAGGGCCAGATAAAACTTTGCTTGCGTTCACACGCTCTTCTTTTAAAGCAGAAATGCAACGTGCAAATACAGATTCCGTGATAATAGGCAGAGAGATACCTAAATCAAGTGCGCTTTGACTTGTCCATTTCCCTGTACCCTTCTGTCCTGCAGTATCAAGAATAACATCCACTAATGGCTTACCAGTTTCTTCATCTTTCTTCTTGAAAATATCGGCTGTAATCTCAATTAGATAGCTATTCAGTTCACCTTTATTCCATTCAGCAAATATTTCATGGAACTCTTCTGCAGTCAAATCTAGTGTTTGTTTCAAGAAGAAATATGCTTCACAAATTAATTGCATATCTCCATACTCAATACCATTGTGAACCATCTTTACATAGTGTCCTGCCCCATTAGGTCCGATATAAGAACAGCAAGGCTCATTATTCACTTTTGCAGAGATGTTTTCAAGCATATCCTTTACTTTTTCGTATGCATCCTTCTGTCCGCCGGGCATAATAGATGGTCCCTTCAATGCACCCTCTTCGCCGCCTGACACACCTGCCCCGATGAAATTGATTCCTTCTTCGGCAAGACGTTTGTTTCGGCGAATTGTATCGACAAAGTATGTATTACCACCGTCAATTAAAATATCACCTTTATCGAGGTGAGGGACTAGAGAATCAATCGCTTTATCTGTAATTTCCCCCGCATTAACCATTAATAAAATCTTTCTAGGTGATTCGAGTGAGTTAACAAACTCTTCAACTATATGAGTACCAACTAAGTTTTTACCACGGTTTTCCTCAATGGTTTCATCAACTTTTTCCTTTGAAATATCATATAGGGCAACAGAATACCCTTTACTCTCAAAGTTAAGTGCGAGGCTTTTTCCCATAACGCCCACACCAACAACTCCAATTTGTAACTTTTCCATATTCTATCGTTCCTTTCCATGTATGTTACTCTGTATTATAGTATATATACCTAAAATAACATTTTAATCAAATAATCCAACTTTTTCATTTCAATAGGCTCTGCCAGTATTCGTGCAAAAGGTTAAAGGGACACGGCACATCACTATCAAGTTAAAAAATAAAGAGAAATTTTCATCCTTATTAATCAATCATGAAAAATAACTGGTTAATTATGAAAAATCACATTAAACAGCTTCCGTATCCCTTTTACTGTTTAGAAAGATCTATACAAATAAACTTAATAATAAAGTAAACCCTAATCCGGCTACAGAAACGATAGTCTCAAGTAAAGTCCATGTTGCAAATGTTTCTTTCATGCTTAAACCAAAGTACTCTTTGAACATCCAGAAACCAGCATCGTTCACGTGTGAAGCAATTAAACTACCAGCCCCTGTTGCAAGGACAACTAAAGCAAGGTTAACATCAGATTGACCTAACATCGGAATCACTAAACCGACAGTTGTTAATGCAGCAACCGTAGCAGACCCCAATGAAATACGTAAGATGGCAGCGATAATCCATGCGAGCAAGATCGGTGATAATGAAGTTCCTTTGAATAATTCGGCTACATAGTTACCAACGCCGCCATCAATTAATACTTGTTTGAAAGCGCCGCCTCCACCAATAATTAAGAGCATCATCCCAATATTCGAGATCGCTGTTGTACAAGATTCCATCACGTTTTTGATTGGAATATTTCTTGCCAATCCCATTGTATAGATCGCAACTAGTAAGGATATCAACATGGCAGTATCCGCATTCCCAATAAACTCGATCGTTGCTAGTAAACTATTATCTTTGAATCCCATTGTTTTTTGCAACAAAGTAATAATTGTAGCGACTGCCATTAAAAGAACAGGCAGTAAAGCGGTAAAAACACTGATTCCAAAACCAGGAGTTTCTTCAAGTTTAAATACTTTCTGCTCACCTAATGATTGGATATTACCGGTTTTTGTGAACGCCTCAGGTACTAGTTTTTTTGCAAGTTTAGTAAATACAGGTCCAGCTAACACAACCGTTGGAACCGCTATCATAAAACCGTAAAGTAATACTTCACCGATGTTTGCATGCAATTCACCAGCGATAGCAGTTGGTCCTGGGTGTGGTGGTAAAAATCCGTGTGTTACAGATAAAGCAGCTGCCATCGAAATACCGAGATATAAGATAGAAACTTTTAATTCTCTTGAAATTGCAAATACAATCGGAATTAATAATACTAATCCTACTTCAAAAAATAATGCAATCCCGATAATAAATGAGGCAGTCACAACAGCCCATTGAATGTTCTTTTCACCAAATTTTTTCACAAGGGTCATGGCAATGCGTTGTGCACCCCCAGAATCTGAAAGCAACTTACCTAACATCGCACCAAGTCCAAAAACGAGTGCTAAGTGCCCAAGTGTTCCGCCTAATCCCGCTTCAATGGTTTTAAAAATCTTTTCTGGTGGCATTCCAAGTGCTAAAGCAACCCCGACGGATACAATGATTAATGAAATAAAGGTATTTAATTTAAAGCGCATAATCAGTAAAAGTAATGCTAAAATCCCAATTGCTACAATGACTAATGGCATCGTAGTTCCCCCCTAATCTTAGCTGTATTTGTATTTATCCCTCTATTCGTGGGCAGTAAGGCCCCCACCTCGAGAGTTATATAGAAGCGAGGCGTGGGAGATTACTGATGAAAGTTTTACTTTATTAAATTTCTTTGATAATTTGCAATGCGTGTATAATCATCTTCTAACGCCCTTGATAGGTTAATAAATATAGGCAGTAATTGTCTGTATTCTTTTGTTGCTTCTTCTTTCGGTGTATGTTTGTAGGTACTACCAACCATTTCGGAAACGATTTCAAAAGAATCAATTTTTCCTGTGGCATAGAGACCTAATATACATGCACCTAGACAAGAGCTTTCGTAGCTCTTTGGAACAACGACTTCAGATGCGAAAATATCGGACATCATCTGTCGCCAAACGTCAGACCTTGCGAAGCCGCCTGTTGCTTGAATACGAGTTACAGGACCATCCATACATTCTGTTAATGCTAAAAATACAGTGTATAAATTATATATAACACCCTCTAAAGCTGCACGAATCATATGTTCCTTCTTATGTGACATCGTTAAACCGAAGAAGGAGCCACGTACATCTGGATTCCATAATGGTGCACGTTCCCCTGCGAGGTATGGATGGAATAATAATCCGTCTGCACCAGGTCTCACGCGTTCTGCTATTTTAGTTAATACATCGTATGGATCAATTCCTAGTCTTTTCGCAGTTTCTACTTCTGATGAAGCAAGTTCATCACGAATCCAGCGAAGGACCATCCCTCCATTGTTTACCGGTCCACCAATTACCCAATGTTTTTCGGTTAAGGCATAACAAAATATTCTTCCTTTTTTATCTGTTTGTGGTTTATCAATGATGGTCCGAATAGCACCACTGGTTCCAATTGTGACAGCAATCTCCCCTTTCCGAATTGCATTCACACCTAGATTAGAAAGCACCCCATCACTAGCACCAATGACAAACGGTATTTTGGAATCGATACCAATCTTTTGGGCTAAATCTGGATTGCAGTTGCTGAATATTTTGGTGGTTGGTACGAGTTTAGATAATTGAGCTGATGTTATACCAGCAATTTTTAAAGCTTCCTCATCCCAATCTAGCGTTTTTAAGTTCATCATACCCATGCACGAGGCGATGGAATGATCAACAACATATTGATCAAAGAATTTTTTGAAGATATATTCTTTGATTCCAATATATTTTTTCGTTCTAATAGCAATTTCCGGATGGGCATTCACAATCCATGTAATTTTACTTAATGGTGACATTGGGTGAATAGGTGTTCCTGTTCGTCTATAAACTGCATGGCCATTCAGTTCATCTTTGATTTTATGCGCCCATGCCTCACTGCGATTATCTGCCCAAGTGATACAAGGTGTCAGCGGCTGATCATTTTCATCCATAGCAATGACACTATGCATAGCACTGCTAAATGAAATAAACGATGGTTTTTTATCTGAATGCTGTTTCGTTATATTTGATATCGCTTGTAAAACAGCTTGGAAAATCTCTTCTGGATCTTGTTCCGCTGTGGATATATCCGGTGTGCGAAGTGGATAACCAATATTCTCGGTTTGAATGACTTCGCCTTTTTCAGTAAATAAAACTGCTTTCGTACTTGTTGTACCGATATCTATACCTAACATATAGCTACTCATGTCCTTGCTCAACTCCTTTAGATAACATTTGTTGTGACATCCAGAGGTCTTCGACTTTCCCTTGAACATCATCAAAGTTTTGATGTAAGGCCTCAATCATGAGGGCTCGATCTTTTGATTCGATTGCTTTTATATAAAGCTCATGATTTTTAATAATCCGTTCAAAGTCTTCGTACTTTTCCTTGAAACGAGTACGCATTGATAAAAGGATTAAGCTTTCCATAACAGGCTTTAAATTATTCCAAATCATCAGGATGTAGGAATGCTCAATGGTTCGAATAATTGTTTCATGGAATAAGAGATCTTGATAAGAAAATTCATCAGAATCATGATATTTAATGGCGATTTTCATCATTTCCATTATTTTATTTAGTTCTCTTACTAAATCATTTGTGTCCATCTTTCCAAGTCGCTCAAAGATAAACGTTTCTATAAGTAAACGAACATCATATATTTCTTCAATTTCTTTCTCGGTTAAACCAATGACAACTGCGCCCATTCTTTCTAAGCGAATAATATTTTCAGAAGCTAGTAATTTTAATGCTTCACGAACGGGTGACCGACTTACAGAAAAATCGGCAGCTATTTTATTTTCTGACAGGATGGTACCGCTTTCAATTGCACCTGCAATAATGCGCATTCTCAATTCGCTCGCAACACGATCACCTGTAGAAGCTTTTGAAAGCCATTTTTCAGGATAAAGAAATTCCATTGATTTCGTCATAAATCCACCTCGTGTTAATCAAGTATACTTGTATACAAGTATTATAACTCGGATTTTTAATTATGCAAGCGCTTTTATTGTTTGCTTTAGTTCTATTAGAGGAAAGACCATAATTATTAAGCTAACAAACAAGTCACCCCAAAACTATTATTGTTGATAAAGAAGATTTAGGGAATGGAAAACTAAACAAGTGGTATGAAAGACAAATAATTATAGAATCTATGTAAAAAGAAGCAGCTACCTTTAAATGGAGAGGTAGCTGTTTTTTTTAGTTGTTCATATTCTGCTGATGCTTTGAAATCAATTTAGACATATAGACAAAATCCTAAATTACGTATTGTCTTGTAACTCCATGAATATCTATTCGCGCTATTGTGTTTATACACTGCTCATTGATAGTTTCCCGATTAATTCTCAATAACATCATGTAACCTCTCAGCAAACTCTTTATGATGCACTGTGTTATAACCCACATGATGTCCTGGAAACTCTGCGAATTCTGTTCCGAGGTGCTCTGCTAAGTTGAATGCGCAATGATAAGGAAAAGTTTCTCGTGAAATACTTCCACCGGCTGGACGTACCTGTATCGATGCAGGGTTTAATAGGGACTTTAATGCATCGATATTTAAAGTATAGCTGAGAATTCCCGGGATTTCATACTCAGTGAAATACATCGAATTGCCAAGTAGTCGCTCTGTTAGCATATCCTTCGATGGTTCGGAATTACTATCATCAATATTCGACAATAACTTCATGACCTCACTTTGATGATTCCCTTTAAGGTCTTCCATGAAATTTATAGCCTGCTTCAACTCATTTTCAGATAAAAGTTGTAATAAAACCGGTTCGTGTGGAATTAGTATCTGTACCTGCTCAGGATGACGTATGCACAAATCAAGTCCGATAACAGCACCAGAACTACTTCCGAATACATAAGCCGGTTCTTTGGTCAGATTAGCTAGCAACCGATGAGCATCTTCGCTATGCGTGTGCACATGGTAATCCTCATTTTTATTGACGAGATTGCTACGGGAATGACCACGACGATCGTAAGTAACAACGGTATACCATTTAGCAAGATGGTCGGCGATATTATGGAACTTGTCGGCATCACCACCCCCACCATGAATCAAAAGAAGAATTGGACCCGAGCCACGCGCCTCATAATAGATGCTCGCTCCAATTACTTGCAATGTTCCGTTTTTTACTATACTCATTTGTACATTCTTCCTTTCTTTTGTCATCTCCCTTAACATTACATGATTGGTGAATGATATAAAATGCAGGAAATAACTAAGAAACAAATTCACCATAAGAAAAAGCAATGTGTGGCTTTAAAATAAAGTTTGATTAAAAATATTGTGTTAAACCGTATTCTATGATGAATAAAAAGAAACCATTTTGAAAAAGTCTAATCAAAATGGTTTCTTATCCAACAGGTTTATGTTTATGTTTTATAAAAAAGTTTGATCATAGCTTATTTACAATTCTTTGATTAAAGAGATAAAGCATCGCACCTTTTTTATAAACTTCTTAACTTTATTTCAAATCCACACTATATGTTGGTTTGGAATAAAGTTTGATTAAAATGATGCTACAAACGTTGATTTTATAATAGAAGAAAAACTCGCATTTTAAAAAAGTTTGTTCAAAATGCGAGAGCTAAACTTTGTTATGAAATTAGTTTTTATAAAAAAGTTTGATCAAAATTTACAATTCTATATAGCTATTTCAACTTCACCAGATATTAAACGTTGTACAATACTGTTATGGATAATTCCTACAAATGTCTTTGCCGTATCTGGAGTTACATTGATTGTTTTATTTGTATCATCAAAAGTAACTCTAAGTGATGAGTCCAGTTTATTAACAGCGTCTTTAATTTGTTCAATAGAATAGTTTGTTTCTGGAGCACCATATTTAGATAATCTTCTTACAGCTCTTGCACTACTATATAATTTTTGTGTTACTCCATTTTCATCTAACCCTAAAAATTTATATTTAGCAGATGAAATCGTATATTCACCTTGGACAAATTTATTAATGGTAGCCTGTGATTTAGCTTTACGATTTTCATTTAGCGTCAACATGCTTTCAAATCTATTAACATCGTAAACAAACAACTTTTTACTTACTCTATCTAGTCGCGCTGTAACAGCTGGCGGAACTTGAATACCTTTTGGAACATCTATCACAGTAGTATCCTCAGTTATTGAAAATGATATTACAGGTTTATTTTTTATTACTGCATTTTTAGCAATGGATAAGAAATACAGAGATTCATTATCTTGTACAATTAAAAACTTTATTCCTTCATTCTCTTCAAAGTTCTTTACTTCCCCTGACATTTTTCCAAATTTGGAAAATTGAACAATTTTATTTGTAGGATTATTGAGTAAAGTTTCGATTTCAACTTTGAAATTATATAAGTAACTATCTTCATCAATTTCTTCTAACTTTATGTAATAAGGAATGTCTTCGATTAAAGCATTACCATTTAATACATCCATTTCACTTTCTCCAGATCTTTTTTTCATTAGATCTAGCTCAAAATAATTAAAAATGCTCTGCTTCTCTTGATCACCTGTTTGCAATAAATAAATTCTATATAAACTAGAATTTTTTGATGTACATACATAAACACGTTCTAACGCCATGACTCATCAATACCTCACTTTTCATACATCGTAATATAAACCTTTGATTTTTCTGGATTTCCTAGTTGATAAACTTTAAAATCTTCAAACTTCTTAGACTTAAAGGTAAAAACATATTTATTATCTTTTGTCTTACACAGGTTTATTCCTAATATAATAAGTGCAATATTTGGGAATATATCTGTACTTTTCATTATTAAAACATAAATCAACATTTGAATTATTATAAAGATAATAATAGCCACACATAAATTCCCTTCTATTATCAGTACGGCCGGCAATATGTTACCTAGTAAAAATGATATTACACTTCCATTTCTTTCTTCCAATTTATCTTCTTCAAAAGTTTTTCTATTAGGTGGTAAAACTTGATTTGTAGAAGAAGCTGTATATTGTTTGATTAATAAAATTCTAAGAATCAATATAAAAAGTATCAAAATGATGAATAATAGTCCACACCACCAATAAATATTCAAATCTATTGTCACTATCTTGATATTCCACTTCATCTTAAAAGGATGTTTAAATTTATCGTCAATTTGCAATAAAAATAGAAAATATGCAGGTGACATTGCTGTTATAAAATATAAAACTTTATAAAACCACTTAGTTCCATAAAACAAACTTAAACACCTCCACCTATTATTTATTGTTATTATAACCAATAATAGTATTTAGAGTGTTATTTTAAAGAGCATGAACTTTATTCATGCTCTTATATATTATATAAACATCTGTTGTATAAAGCCCTTTTTCTGTTGTTGTAAGATTTCGAGTTTCTGTTGTTCTAGTTGAATTTTTTTATCTACCTTAGCAAAAAAATTAGATATCCTTTTTTGTTCGACATAAGAAGGGATTTTTACTTTTATATCTTTTAAAAGAGGGTATTTCAAATTCCACGTATCTGAAGTAAGTCCTTGGGAATATTTTTTAAATTCATATAACATACGATCTGTTTTAAATAAGTATGCAAAAAATAGGCTATCAACATTTTCCTTTGGCTTTAATATTGTATATGCAGGACTTACAATACCAGCATATTTTGAACGCCCACTGGCACCTTGCCACATTCGCATAGAATTATAGGCTATATCTCCTGGTAAAACTCTCTTGTAATTAGATTTATCTTCACTAGACGTATCTTTTTTCATATCTGCACGGTCTGTAACACCGTGTCTAATAGTAACTGCCAATAAATTATATTCTATATAACCTTTTTCAGATCTTTCTTCAAATACATTTTGTAATTTAACTAAGCTCCATGTTGACTGACTTTGTTCAAAGATTTGCTGCATATACCCTTTTTTCTGTTCATTCAGCAAATCAATTTTTTCTTGTTGGAGTTGTAGTTTTTTATCTATTAGCTCTAAGAAATCAGAAATTTTCGCTGCTTCTTCAGTAGAAGGTAACAATTCTTTGAGCTCGATAAATTGCGAATAATGTACTCGTTGCTTCTCAATTAAACTACCAGTAGCAATTGATTTATATTTCCAAATCATTTTGTTAGACTTCAAATAATTAACTAAGAAGAAGTTTTTATAATTCGATATATTTCTAAAAACATTATAATATCCTGATACGGAAACTGCTTTATTTTCAGTAAATAATCCAAGCGCACCTATTGTCATATTCATAGGGTTAAAAACGAAGTCGTTCGGATGAACAATTTTAAAATTCTCATCTTTCTTTACTAAAAAATCTCGTTTATATCTATCTGTCTTTGGAGTAATACCTTCTGCTACAGTCAAACTATATAAAGGATATTTTTCCATATCACCCGTTCTTTCATTTCTTTCTTCAAAAAGTGTTTTAAATAATATTCTCTTCCAATCCCCACTAAATCCCTTAAACCTCAAATTTGGTACATTCACATTTTACACCCCCAATTCTTTGAAGTAGGCTACTAGTTCTTCATCAACTTTTGTAATCTCGCCATCAATTTCTTGTAGACGTTTAGCTACCGCATTTAGATCAACTGGTTCTTCTTCTTCAAAAGTATCAACATAACGTGGGATATTCAGGTTATATTCGTTATCTTTGATTTCATCAAGAGTTGCGGTGTATGAATATTTATCAATTGTCTCACGATTTAAGTATGCTGAAACAATTTTATCAACGTTTTCATTAGATAAATGGTTTTGATTTTTTCCTTTTTCAAATTCATTAGATGCATCAATGAACAATACATTG
Source organism: Bacillus sp. TE9106W (assembly GCF_054062215.1). Lineage (NCBI taxonomy): Bacteria > Bacillati > Bacillota > Bacilli > Caryophanales > Bacillaceae > Bacillus > Bacillus sp. TE9106W. The sequence goes on along the minus strand of NZ_JBSSFA010000016.1, from coordinate 22,153 downwards.
TCATCATGCTTACGGCATTTTTTGAACACGAGAATACATGTTGGAATACCCGTACCATAGAAAATATTGGCCGGAAGACCAATAATCGCATCTAGATAATTTTTTTCTTCGATTAAATATTTTCGAATAACACCCTCAGCTGCACCACGGAATAGAACACCATGTGGAAGTACAACCGCAAATATACCATTATCCTCCAATTGATGAATATAATGTTGTATAAAAGCAAAGTCAGCTTTAGACTTTGGTGATAATTTTGCATAGGCACTAAAGCGCTCATCATCTTTGAATTTATCATCAGCACTCCATTTTGCACTGTATGGTGGATTCGCTACAATTGCTTCAAAGCGTTCATCTAAGTGTTGTGGTTCTTCTAATGTATCCGCATTTTTAATATCGAAGCGTTGATATGGAATATCGTGTAATAACATGTTCATTCGTGCTAAGTTATACGTTGTCGATACTTTTTCTTGACCGTAATATTTATATACCTTCGCTTCTTTACCAACACGTAATAATAATGAGCCAGATCCACATGTGCCATCGTAAACGCTACGAATTTCTTCTTTTCCAGCTGTTACAATTTTCGCTAAAACGCTTGATACTTGTTGAGGTGTATAGAATTCACCTGCTTTTTTACCTGCATTCGCTGCAAATTGAGAAATCATATATTCGTAGGCATCACCTAAGATATCAATTTCCACATCATCTTGTAAAAATGGAATTTCAGCGATATTCACAATAACTTTTGCAATTAATTTAGAGCGTGCTTCTACTGTACGCCCAAGTTTTGATGAAGATAGATCCATATCATCAAATAAGTTTTGGAAATCTTCTTGGCTTTCTGCACCCATTGTTGATGTTTCGATTGCTTTAACGCCATTTTGCAGCATTTCAACATCAAATTCACCTTTTTCGATTTCTTTTACAAAGTTTGAGAATAAATATTGCGGTTCAATTACATAACCTAACTCCCCAATTAAATATTCTGCTAAATCTTCTTTATACTCCTCATCAGTCCATGCTTCTGCAAACGTCACATTATCTTCTTTAAGTAATTTTTCTGCACGAAATTCCACTTTTTCAGATAGGTAACGATAAAAAATTAACCCTAAAATATAATCTTTAAATTCATATGCATCCATTTGTCCACGTAAATCGTTCGCCATTGCCCAAAGCTTTTTATGTAATTCAGCTTGTTGCTGGCGTTGTTTTTCACTTGTTGTCATAACTAATTATTCCTCCTATTGTTTCGTAAAATTGACTAATTTTTGGTGAATTAATTGTTGCTCTAGCTTATTTTTCTCTTTTAGAAGCTGTTCTTTTTTTCGTTTTAATACAGCTATCTTTCCTAAAATTAGCTGCTTTTCATAGCTAGGTAAAACCAACTCGATATCTTTTATATTCGATAGTTTTAAAGAAGAGATAATACTTCCTTGTGAAAATAGTACAATTTGTTTTTGAATCGTTGGATGTTCATTTATCAACCACTCAATAAAGTGAAGATCTACTCGATCTTTAAATGTGATTTTCACAAAATTATTTGTTAACACAAGGCCACTATACTTTTTAGGAAGTAATGCCACTTTTTGAGAAAGTGTATGCATCACTAAACTATTTGTATCTGTTTTTAGCTCTGGTGTTATTTTTTCATGTTTTACAAACACCGAATGGTCTTTATCTTTCGAAATACGGTAATCAAGCCCTAGTGTTTCATTAAACTCTTTTAATGTAAGTAACTGTACTTGAACGCTACCTTCATTTAGCTTTGATGTTTCAATCCGATTAATAAATGCTCCTTGTGTTACTACTGCATAGTCACTTAGCTTCAAGCATTTCCCTCCCCTCTTCACAATCACCATTCTAAATGATATTTTAAAAAATATCAATATAAAACGATTACTTTTTTGATATTTTTTAAAATAACACAAAAAAGAGAGGCTCCCCCCTCTCTTCTATGAACCATATTTTTCTGTATGTTCTAAAATAAAGTCTTTTATAGCCTTTATCGATTGCTTACGTTTTTTGAATCCACCTGTTAGATGGTCCATAATGACACTTTGTTCAAACAGATTTGAATATTCATAGGTCGCAAGCTGTTCTTTTAACACACCATCTTCAATACCAACTTCATTCGCAAATAAAACGATTTCTTTTTCACCCATTTCGTTTTCAAAATTGGTATAGGCATCTAAAATGGAATCCTTATCTGATAATTGCGGTACAACTTTGTCTAAAAACGTTTTAATCAAGTCTACTTTTAAACGCAACTTGGCATCTGAAGCATGATCTAATTCTTCTTTAATAAGACGAATTTCATTATCTCGCTCTTTTTCATTATCTAATGTTAAATTTGCAATTAGATTCATAATATAACTAACATTAATACGATCTGTATGCATTAACTCCATTTCAAAATCAATGTCTTGAAGAATTGATTCTTTTTGTGTTTCCTCTTTTTTCATACCTTCATAGATTTTAAAATATTTACTTTTATAATCCTCATACGATTGTTCAGAGATATTTAATTCTTTTTCATCAAATTCAAAATCAGAGAATGATTGGAGACGTTGAAGCATCTTTGTTACATTTTTAAATGCAATAATAAACGCTCGCTTGTCCTCTTCCTTTTCCAATTCATCTACTTCTTCTGGAATCACAGCTACCTCTCGTAATTGTTGTAATGCCTCTTTGAATTTAGCCAAATACTCGTCATAACTTTTCATTAAAACATCATCAACAAAATTTGTTTTAGAGAACAAGCGAATTGTTTCATCCGTTTCATTTTTGAGATTACGATAACACACGACATTCCCATAAGGTTTTGTCGCTTTCTCTACACGGTTCGTACGACTATAAGCTTGCAATAAATTATGGTACTTTAAGTTTTTATCCACATATAGAGTATTTAACGGCTTACTATCGAATCCTGTTAAGAACATATTTACAACGATTAGAATATCAATTTGCGCATTTTTCATTTTTTTCGATACGTCAGAGAAGTAGCGATCCCATGTATCGGTTGAAAAATCTGTACCATACATTTTATTGTAATCAGCAATCATACGGTCTAACGCTTCACGTGAATGTTCTTCTGTACCATCGCTTTCTTCATTCGCGCCGAACGAATAAATCCCAGCGATTTTTAAATTATGATTTTTCTTTTTGAAAATGTCATAGTATTTAATTAGTGTTTGAATCGAATCAACTGTAAATAACCCACAATATCCTTTACTTTTTGCACGTCGATTATGATTGTCTAAAATATGATCCGCAATCATTCCCAAGCGTGTTGAATGATGCAACACTTCATCTGTATCAATGCCCTGCACTTTCGTATTATCACTATTATCTACATTCGATTTAAATGTACTGATATATTCTACAGAGAAGCCCAGTACGTTACCATCACGGATCGCATCTTTAATCAAATAGTGATGTAAACATTTTTCAAATAAATCTGCTGTTGTACGTCCATCTTGGCTTTTATTTTCCTCAAAACGAGGTGTTCCTGTAAAACCAAAGTACTGTGCATTTTGGAAATGATGGTCAATATCTTTACGCATATCACCAAACTGACTACGGTGGCATTCATCAATAATAAATACCACATGATCTTCTTTATACGGCTCCATAATTTTCGCATAACGAGGATTTTTCACCGCATTACTCATCTTCTGAATTGTTGTTACAATGAAGCTTTTCATTGGATTTTTGATTTGCTTAATTAATTCATCCGTCTTATCTGTTCGGTCTACAGAACCTTTCTCAAACTTATTGAACTCCGCAATTGTTTGGCTATCTAAATCTTGTCGGTCTACAAGGAAAAATACCTTTTTTATACTCTCTTCATTCGCCAAAATTTGTCCGGCTTTAAACGAAGTTAATGTTTTACCTGAACCAGTCGTATGCCAAATATATCCATTGTTATTCGTTTCAGTTGCTCGTTTTACTAATGCTTCCACTGCATACACTTGATAAGGACGCATTACCATTAAGGCTTTATCTGTATCGTTAATGATCATATATCGACTAATCATTTTTGCTAAATGACATGGTTGTAAAAATGATTTTGTAAATTCTTGTAGGTTCGTAATAATATTGTTTTCTTCATCTGACCAGAAGAATGTAAATCCAAATTGAATTGCATAGTCTGAGTTAGAGAAATACTTTGTATCCACACCATTACTAACGACAAAAACTTGTAGAAAATGATATAATCCCTGGAATGAATGACGACGATAACGCTGAATTTGATTAAATGCTTCTTTAAAATCTAGACCTCTACGTTTTAATTCAATTTGAACGAGTGGTAATCCATTGATTAAAATAGTCACATCATAGCGGTTCTCATATTTTCCTACAGCCGTTGTCTGTGTTGTCACTTGGAATAAATTTTTACACCAGTCTTTTGTATTTAAGAGCTCAACATATAACTCTGATCCATCTTCACGCTCAATTAGTAATTTATCACGTAGGATTTTTGCAGAATCATAAATACTTTTCCCTTCAATTGCTGTTAAGATTCTTCTAAATTCTTTATCTGTAAGAGACTGCCCTGCTAATTTATGTTTATTAAACTCATTTAATTGGTTTCTAAGGTTTGCTAGTAGCGCATTGTAGTCAGGAATCTTCACTGCTGTATAGCCTTGATTCACTAATTGACTATGTAGATTTTTTTCTAACTGTGCTTCTGATTGGTATGCCATTTAAACTCCTCCATAACCCACATATCTACTTTTATATATTCAGAATATATTTATCTATAATCATACCACCAAAAACAATTTCTGTATTAATATTCCACGAAGTAAATTTCTAATTTTTTTTATGGAGAAGTATATAATTTGTCAAACTAGCTTTTCAAATAACAATTTAGCTTTATGTATAACGCTTTTCTTACTGTGTTTAGCTTTTTTTACAACAATACCTTCTCTTTCTATCCCCATAATCATTTCCTTGGCCCAAACACCACTTTTATCCACTAAGCCCGACAACATGTCTTGAATAATCGAAGACCATTCCACACTGATAGTTACGGACAATATCAACATAGATAAAGAACGACTTTCTCGTTCTATTTCCAAAACTTTGTACTGTCTCCCATTAAATAATTCTATACTAGCTACTATGTACTTACGATTTGTAATTCCGTCATCTAAGTAACTAAATTTTCGCTTTTCACTCCCTGTTGGTAATATACCTGTAGCTACATTAATTGCTTTAACTTCCGGATAACCTTCTAAAACCTTAAGCAAATTAATAAAATCCAATAATTCACCTTGTGCCTGTATCTCATATAAAGATTTATTTTCTATTCCTCTTGCAAGCTGATTACCGCCAACATCAGCCGTAGATCTTCGTCCATTATCCTCAATGAAATAACGTTTTGTATTTTCATCTTCTTGTGTTCGTTGCTTATTAGAATTTCTACGAACTTTTGTTACCTTTGGAATTTTTTCATATTCATGAATTTGATTATCCATTTCTATTAAATCAAAATCACCAGTTGTTCCATCAGCTTTTTCATCTAACTCCATTCCAGACTCATCAGTACTATCATTCTGCTTTGGGTGAACCGTATATTTTTTAGCTTCGCTTGACCTTTCATTTTGCACTATCTCTGGATGAGTAAATGAAATCTCTTTATAAGGAATCTTTTTATTTTTAACACTCTTTATTCGAAGGATAGTTCCTCCCACTACACTTGATTTCACAACAGCAGTAACGGTAATAGGTTGCTTGAATAACCAATCAAATCGTAAGACTCCTGTATTAATAAAGGTATAAGCTGTATTTTCGAACACTTGTCTTAGATCTGAATTTGTTAAAAGCCATACTAGCTGGAATAAGTAGGAGTCTTTCGTATACTTACGATGATATTGTGATGAAAAATCTAGATGTAGCTTATTGGGCTCGTATTGCTCAATAAAATATTGCGGAAAAGAATTCGTTTCAAATAAACGATATAATAAGAATCGATTTGGCGCTAAAATACTACGCACAACTTCAATAAGGGGCAAGATATATTTTTTATTTCGGTATGAAACAGTGAAACTACGTGAAACATCTTTATCATTTGTACCAAATATGCTCCAAGCTCTTTCTGAATAGGTCACAGTGTTTGGATAAATTGTAATTTCGACTTCTTCTATACCTGACGGAGGAATACTTTGACTAATGTCGCCGTTCATGTAGTAATGCTGAATAGCTAAAGCTGGCAATGTTCCCCAATCAACTACTAATTTTTCAGTCCTATCATTCACTCTAAAATAAGCCTGGATCATCGTTTTTTTATCTTGCAAAAAAGGAGAGCTAATCCAAGTTAATTGAGCTTGCTCTCCTTCATCAAATGGCCAATTATTCAGTTTAACCTGTTGTTTTCTCATCGTTACTCACATCCTGTTTCTTTTTTAAATATTCTTCTAACTTTGGTTTTATTTCATGAAAATGATGCGTTTTTACTGCTGCTATACGCTGTACTTTCCATAGTATAACTGGTTCATCCATCGTTATCATTTGGTCAATCACTTTACAACATCTACGAATTTGAAATTGCTCGACTGACTCAGTTATTTCTTCTAATAGTTCCTTCGTCTGCGATAGTTTATCTACATGACGCTCCAAGTTCGCTAATATTCCTAATCGTTTACCTATCGCTGAAACCGTTATTCGAATAGGTCTTTCTTTTGCTAATAACTCTTTATAGAGCACTTTTATTTTTGCAACATATTCTCTATCTCGTTTATTCCAGTCTGCTGTTTTAGTTGAATCTAGCTTTTGTTGTTTTATAGGCAAATTCTTCATCAACCATTCTTTATCATGCCGATATAAGAACATATATTGCTTTTTAAAACGTTCTCTCAAAGCTGTACGAGATAAATTAGGGAGTTTCTGTATACCTTCTATCAGCTCGTTTCTATACTGTTCAAATAACACTTTATTCTCTATTTTTGCTTGGTTACTTACTACCTCATGTCTCTCTAAATACTTTTTAACTGTCTTGGAATCGACTCCTAATTCTCTCGCAATTGCTCTTGTACCAAGTCCTTTCTTAGACAATTGTTTAAGTTTTGACTCCCACACTTCACCAAATACTTTTACTCTTCCTATGCGAAATCGATCTTCTAAAGACATATCAGGACCTTTTCTTGTATAGACAAAGCCACACGAGCAACTAAATGTACCAATTGGAACTTTTAATTTAGAGTCTCTTTTAATTTCAACACTAGGAATGACAAATTCTCTATAGTGTTCTGCTGCTTTATTCAAACAAGGCCACGGCCCCGTACCAAACCGCCCTACATCAGCCTCTTGATTCACAAAGTCATCTATATCTTGTTCTAAGAAATAAAGCATTAACAAATGCCTAAAAGGATGTACATGGCGCTTGGTATTACGAGTAATCACCTTTAACCAGTTATACTCATCCGCTATATTTAGAGTACTCTCATACTTTTCTAAAAAGCCTTTAGGGAACTTATTTTTAAACGCTTGATACAATTCTTTTTGACGTACTCGATTCGAAACTGTAATCAGATTTAATTCAAACAATGACGCACGGTATTTCAGCTTAATATCTTCACGTGAAAATTTATGCAATGGTAATTGCAATAATTTATATGCTTGTTTTGATAAGTGAATTGAAATTTTTGCAAAAGGGTCAGCCTTATAAATAGAAGATAGATTCATATTTTTTAACTCAAAACGAATGTATTCAATACGGCTAGCTGTATCTACTGGGTATTTTCTCAATTGCACCTCATGGTGTGGACAGTAATCAATGCCTTGTAGCTGATGCTCCCGATGTATATATGGCTCTCCAAATTGCCCTACATCAAATTTCGTACATTCCGCACAATAATAGAGTCCTTTTTTCTTACAAATGCTACCTGCAATCATACCGAGTCTTGTATAAAGTGCTTGTCCATTACTAGCAACATCTCGTAGAATTTCTTGCTGACGCTGCTTTGTTAAAAATATTGCATAATAAGGATAAATTGTATGATTAGCCAATATAGTCTCAACAGAATAGTTAGAGCCTAGTTGCTCAGCTAATATAGCAAAATGGCTACCAATCTCCACACTCGGAATCACAGAACGACTTTGAAACACTTCTTCTAATGTGTCTTTACAATCAAGATTGCCACTATAAAAGTGATAACGTGCAATCGCTGAATACATCAATTCATCTGGATATGGATTAGTGAAGAATGTTAACATTTTTACATCCCCCTAGTAAAATTCCTCTAATGGATTTTTCATATAGCCATTAGCTGCCAACAGTTCATATGAATGTTTCTTTTTCTGTATAGCTTGTTCTCGCGACTTTAATAATGGTAATAATTTTACATTTCTAATGCTGTTCTTAGACTTTTGTTCTTTCTTCTTTTCATTTAATACTAGCACTTGCTGAATAGACTCTAACTTCAAAGTATTGTAGTCACTATCAATAGGTTTATTCTCTACAACTTTTGTTATGAGCTTCCGAATATCATTAGCATCCAATGCATCAAAAATCCCTAGTGAAGCAACTTCAATGCTTAAACTTTCAATCGTATCTTGCCTCTTATATTGCAACGTATTTTGACGTTCTTTCATCGCGGCTTTGATTTTTCCCTCGTACTCTGTATTTTGCTTATGGTTTATCATCAAATCATCCAAATTAATCATAATATCTTCATACTTATACATTGCCTTCAAATCATTTTTACGAATGGCATTAAGCATCGGCTGAATAATTTTCATATCCTCTTTAGCTGTTTTCTTTAGCACGCGAGAAGTAATAACCTCATTTTCATTTGATTCATCAAATAGCGCTCGCTCCTGCGCTAGAATAAACAAATTTACAGCCACCGAAGTAATTCCTTGGCATTCTTCATAAAACGTCTTTTTAATTTCGTCAGTAAGCTCCGAACGGGTTTTTAAACATTGTAATTCCCATAATGTTTCTAAAAAGAACTCCCATTCCTCACTGTCCTCAGCCATACGATCCCAAATAATTGCGCCATCACTTGCTGCGCGACGAGCTTGACGAAAGTTTCCTTTAAATAACTGTTGTGCCTTCGAAGTACCAATTAACACGGTAGGGATACCGACTGTATTTGATAATGTAACAAAAAAGTTCAACATCTCTTCTTGGTCATTTTTTGAATGTAGTAAATGCTGAATTTCATCAATAACTAACACACCGATACCATACATACTGGCTAAAGAAGTCATGTGTAACAGCATTGTTGACGTAACACGATTTAAATAACCATACTTCTCTAAATAACGAGTACCGAGTAGATCATCAATCGCCTTGAAGAATCCTTTACACATTGTAGATAAACTACCATCATACGGACAATCAATTTTAAGCCAAACAATTTGTGTACGATTAAACGGTTGGCTTTTGTAAGCTTCATGTTTAATAACTTGCGGATACATAAGTAGCAAACGCTCAATTGCTGTGGTTTTCCCAATACCTGAAATGCCAATAATCGATAAACTATCTGCTGTGGAACGAATATAATTTAATCGCTCATCAATATATTTATGTGCTTCCTCTTCATCTTCTCTTAGCTGGTGTAAAACCCGAATACGCTCTAGAAATGTTTTATCTAATGGATTACGTGCTAAATATCCTCGGCGAATTAAAGTCGATAGGCGACGCTCTACTTCAAAATGGATAGGCAAAGGTTGAATGAAGTTTTTCACACGCTTCAACACATGATAGCGAATGTTCGTTTCACTTTGTTTATCTTGCTTTGTAATACGTGGCGTTACCATAAATCTTTCTAGCACATCATCCTCATCAAAAATTGATGGAAGAACTTCAATAAAGGGATTATTATGATACTCAGATAAATCCTGCGCTTTATAATGCGCTTTCTCAAAATCACCTTTAAGAACAAGATTATTCGTCTTTTCCAAACTTCTCATCTCGCTTTTTCTTTAATTTTTCCATTAGGCGAGAGCTAGACTTTTTAGATAGCTCACTTTGTACCTTTTCTTTTGTAGAAAAATCAATTACTTCTGCTTTCTCACTAACAGCCGCTGGTGACAAATCAAACTTTTCTTGCTGTCTATTTAACTGCTTTTCCGTACTTTTATTTTCTCTAATAGATGAAATTTTTTCTCTTTTGCTAGTAGATGCGTTTAAAAATTGATGTTTTTTGTTCTTTGCCTTTTTAATAATTTCATCCATCTTTGCATCTGTATTAATCGTTAGTTGTATTTGATTGGAACGTTCGGTCTCTTCCAATTCACTTCGTAATTGTTGTTGGAAAATAATTTCTTCTAAGAGGTCGTTGCGATATTGTTGACTTGGCTCAAGTAAAATACAAGACTCGAAATCCATCCCATTATCATGCGGAATATAAATTTTCTCTATGTTACGTGGATCGTAAACTATTTCGATACTCGTATTTCTTAGTTTTAGGTACCATTGCTCTTCAACAGCTTGTTTTGAACCATATAATAGATTTTTAAATTTAATACCAGCTCTAGAAATGGTAGCGTTTCCTCGTGGCAAAACATTTAGCCTTAGAATATTTCTATCAACAGCTCTTAGTCTTCCTTTACGATTTTGAATCCCCCAGTTCCATAATTTGATTGGAGTTGGTACTAAGCCATCTGTAATCATTTCTTTTTCCATTGGGTATTTATCAATAATTTTATGATTATGATGAAGCACCAGCGTAATAATTATTGCTGTAAATTCTTTAAGGCTTAGAGTCGCATCCAAGCGATAATCTCTATCTCCACGTTCACGGTATTCTTTTTGAATAGCACCTGGCGCCTTTTGTTTCACCTTGCCATTCAATGTACGAAATTTACGTTCTACAATCCCCTTTAAATCCCCTCGATAAGCGGTTGTATTTTCAATTTTGATATTTAAATTATTGATTAAGTTTTCGACAGAGTAGCCTTCAAACTCACCTCGATCGGCAATAATGATTTCAGGTAAATGTTTTGTAGGCCACTGTTCTTCTGTAATATCAATTCCATATTCTTTACAAAACTCAACTTTATTTGCCACCATATTATCTAGAGTCATCATCGCACCTAACCATGACGGACCTTCCAAACCCACATATAATCCAGTAATGGTTCGTGAATACACATCAATTAAAGCGTAAATAACTGGGCGACCAATCACTTTATTCACATCAAACGAACTGACTAAGTAAATATCCGCAATTGTCGCATCAATTTGAAAGCGAGTTCCCGGACCATTTGTCTCAGATTTAGAATCACTTAAAATTGGTCGATGCTTTAGTTCAAATTCTTTCGCACTTTTACGGAATTGAATATCTTTTTTCGGGTCTTCCAATTTTTTAAACCAATAATAAAACTGATGATAAGACGGTATTCGATTTGTTTCCCATACTAGATACTGTATTTCACCATTTTCTTTATAGCGATCTGAATAAAAGTCACGCAGAATAAAATGATATACGTCTTTTAATGAATAGTTATTTATCTTGCGGTAGTACTTATTAATGGCATGCTCGAACTGTAACTTCACTTCACCTGTTATATTGATACCAGTTTGATAATTCCCGCTGATATTTACCCTTCTCGGACGGCCTACCTTATTATTTGTTAAAGCTTTCGTTCTTCCTTTACCACCTGAATTTGCATAGTCTGGTAGCATAGCATTTTTATTCATACCACGCTGCCAATATCGACTGATGAGCTTTTTCACCTTAGTAGGAGTTACATTTAACTCTTCTGCAATTTCCTTTATTTTTGTCTCTCTTCCACGTTTTTTCAGCAGTATATCTATATGTTTCAAACAGTATTTTTGAATAGTATCCCAATCATCTTCACGCTTTTGAATTTGCACTTCTGTTAAGTCACTATTGACTACAACTCTTGCGAAAGGATCTGCTATCACCAATAATTCCTTTTGTTCGATTTCTGTAACTAATGTGGTATATAACTCTTTTTTAGGCATAGATGTATGTGCATCAATATCCACAATAAAAACATACGAACCTTCTATTTCAACAACACGGATTCGCTTAAAATCCTTTACATATTGAAGTACTTGATTAATATAAATCATCCATACTTCACCTTCTTCATCTTACTTTCATCAATTGACTTAATATCAACAGGCTCTTCTAAATTTAGTGGTTTAAGCATATCTATCACAATAATTTTCCGTGCAAGTAAATGATAAAAAAGGGTCACACTACTACCAAAAGGCAAATGTGTATCTGCATCAAATTCACTTGTAATAGTACGGACACTACGTGAATCATTTAGTAATCTTTGCATCAATGATAAAGATAAATCCTCGATAAGCTGTGAACTCATTTCCTGAAATGCATCGTAATCTCGAATATCGTAATAATCATGAATATAGCTAATATTCCGTGCCATTATTTTATGAATCTCTTCCTCTGTAACAATACCCCAATCAATGTCTCGTCTCTGCCAATACTCACGCTCAATCTCAAATTTTTCAAGTACACGCTCCTTCAATAATTCATCCTTCATTTTGACTGTACGAGCCACCTCAAACACACCTTGTCCTTTATCCACTGTTAATAAAAAATCCGTTGTCATCACAATCGATTCACCAGTTTTAGGGTCAGTAGGATGCTTAATACCTAACTCATCTGCAATGACAATTGTTTCTTCCAACGGTAGTAAAGGAAATTGCTCCCGAATATCAATAATAAAATCGGAATGTTCAGTTAAATAAAAGTAGTTTCGTTCTAAATCCGATAAAAATTCATGTTGCCTACTCGTTTTTATTCCTTTTAAACGAGTTGAACGACCTTCAGAAGATACATCTTGAATCTTTAGCCACGGTTTATAATCTGCGCCTATCCCTGAACCTCGACCTTGTTTAATCCACTTTTCAATTTCAGATGTTCTTTTTCTTTTGGACATAAAAACACCCCTTTAGACAATCATATCTAAAGGGGTAAAACGGTGCAACTTTTTTATAAACGGTATAACTTTATTCAAAACGGTACATCTTTTTTATAAACGGTACGACTTTATTTCAAATCTACACTATATTTACTAACCTACTAATCTCCTACTCAACCGTAACAGACTTAGCTAAGTTACGTGGCTTATCAACGTCACACTCGCGGTGAAGTGCTGCGTAGTATGAGATAAGTTGTAATGGAATAACTGCTACTAACGGTGCTAGGGCTTCATGTACAGCTGGTAATACGAAGCTGTCACCTTCCATTTCTAAGCCTTTCATTGAGATGATACATGGGTTAGCTCCGCGTGCTACTACTTCTTTCACGTTACCACGAATTCCAAGGTTTACGTGTTCTTGTGTAGCAAGTGCGATAACTGGTGTACCGTTTTCGATTAAGGCGATTGTACCGTGTTTTAATTCTCCTCCAGCAAATCCTTCTGCTTGGATGTAAGAGATTTCTTTTAGCTTTAACGCGCCTTCTAATCCTACGTAGAAGTCTACGCTACGTCCGATGAAGAAACAGTTACGAGTTGTTGCTAAAAATTGTTTTGCTAATGCGTCCATTTCTTCTTTTTGATCGCAAAGTTGTACCATTGCATTTGCTACAAGTCCTAATTCGTGTGTTAAATCGAAATTAAGAACTTCACCTTTTGCTTTAGCAATATCCGCTGCTAAAATTGAAAGTACTGCAAGCTGTGCTGTGTAAGCTTTCGTTGATGCAACTGCGATTTCTGGTCCCGCGTATAACGGAAGTGTATAATCAGCTTCACGAGAAAGCGTAGAACCAGGTACGTTTGTAATCGTTAATGCTTTATGACCCATTTCATTCGTTTGTACAAGTACTGCACGGCTATCAGCTGTTTCACCACTTTGTGAAATGTAAATGAAGAATGGTCTTTCTGTTAATAATGGCATGTTATAAGAGAATTCACTTGCTACGTGCACTTCAACTGGCATTTTTGCAAACTTCTCGATAAATTGTTTTCCAACAAGACCTGCATGATAACTTGTTCCACATGCAATAATGTAAATACGATCGCTATCTAAAATCGCATTGCGAATGTCTTGATCTAATTCAATTTCGCCATTTTCATCTTGATACTTTTGAATTATATTACGGATTACAAGTGGTTGCTCATCGATTTCTTTAAGCATGAAATGAGGATATGTTCCTTTTTCAATATCACTTGCGTCTAATTCCGCTGTAAACGGTGCACGTTCAATCGTTTCACCTTGTAAGTTTTTAATTGTAATACTTTCTTTCGTTACAATTACGATTTCTTTATCCATCAATTCAATAAATTGATCTGTAACTTGTAACATCGCCATAGCGTCGCTCGCCACAACATTAAAGTTGTCACCAACACCTACTAATAGCGGGCTTTTGTTTTTAGCAACATAAATCATGTTTGGATTTTCAGCATCAAGTAATCCGATTGCATAAGAGCCATGTAAAAGAGATAGCGTATTACGGAACGCTTCTTCTACACTTAGTCCTGTGCTCACTTGTTGTTCCATAAGCTGTACGATAATCTCTGTATCCGTTTCACTTACGAACGTTACATCTTGTAAATATTCCTTTTTCACTAATTCATAGTTCTCAATTACACCGTTATGAACTAGTGTAAAACGTTTTGATGTACTTTGATGCGGATGCGCGTTTACTTTGCTTGGAACACCATGTGTAGCCCAGCGTGTGTGACCGATTCCCACGCTTGCTGCTACGTTCTCATCTACGATTTCGCGAAGTTTTGCAATACGGCCTTTTTCTTTGTATACAACAACACCGTTCTCTGCTTGTACTGCAATACCTGCTGAATCATATCCACGATATTCTAGCTTTTCTAAACCTTTTAATAAAATTTCCTTTGCATCTTGCTCTCCAATAAATCCTACGATTCCACACATGTTTAGTCGCCGTTACAAATGCTTACACTGCTCTGCGAACATGTAACGACATAGTCCGATACCATTTTTATTTATACTAAAAAACGGATTACATATTGCTAGCCCTGTAAGCTTGTAACGGCTTTCACCTTCCTCTCGATTGGGTTTAAGTCCGTATATACTTATACAGCTAGTTTGTATCCGTTCCTTTTCTCTCATCACACTTTCACCTTTGTCCACTAAGTCACCTTAATGATTTAAGTAAAAGCTTGCGGTTGTGATGAACAACCGGGAGTCATCCGCCGAAATCTCGATAAACCCCACCTCGTCAACTACACTACTTGTAGTTCTGGCGCTTCTATAATTTACAATATTTCCTTTGAGAAAAAGAACAAGACCATCTTATAACAAACATAGATAAACCGTCAATGAAATTTTTTTCATCATCTATAAAACATATGAAAAAGGAGCACTTCTTGTGCTCCTTTTTCAATAAATTTATCAAATTATTCAGCGCCAACTTCCGCTTTCACAACTTCTACAATGCGATGTACATATGCATCACAAACTTCTTGTGTTGGTGCTTCTGCCATTACACGAATAAGTGGTTCTGTTCCAGATGGACGAACAAGAATGCGGCCATCACCGTTCATTTCTTCCTCTACAACACGAATAATTTCTTTAATTTTTTCGTTTTCTAATGCTAGTTTTTTATCTGTTACACGAACGTTTACTAGTAATTGTGGGAATTTTGTCATTTCTCCTGCAAGCTCAGATAATGGTTTTTTCGTCATTTTCATGATGTTTACAAGTTGAAGTGCACTTAACATTCCATCACCAGTTGTAATGTAATCAAGTAAGATAATGTGACCTGATTGTTCTCCGCCTAGGTTATATCCCCCGCGTTTCATCTCTTCCATTACGTAGCGGTCACCAACTGCTGTTTTATCACTTGTAATACCGTTAGCTTCAAGTGCTTTGTAGAAACCTAAGTTACTCATAACTGTTGAAACAACTGTATTGTGCTTTAGTTGACCAGTTTCTTTCATGTACTTTGCACAAATAAACATAATTTGATCGCCATCAACGATGTTTCCTTTTTCATCTACAGCGATTAAACGGTCACCATCACCATCGAAAGCAAGACCAATATCAGCACCTTTTTCTTTTACTAATTCAGCTAATACTTCTGGATGTGTAGAACCTACTCCATCGTTAATGTTCATACCGTTTGGTGAAGTTCCCATTGTTGAGATATCAGCTTCTAAATCAGCAAATAAGTACGGAGCTAAAGAAGACGTAGCACCATGCGCACAATCTAAAGCGATATGTAAACCAGAGAAATCTTCCTCTACAGTTTGTTTAATGTATTGTAAATATTTTTGTCCACCTTCAAAATAATCACTCACTTGTCCAAGGTTAGTACCCGTTGGACGTGGTAATTCATCAACTTCTTTGTCTAATAAAGTTTCAATTTCTGCTTCCTGCTCATCTGTTAATTTGAAACCGTCTGAACCGAAGAATTTAATTCCGTTATCTTGTACTGGATTATGAGATGCAGAAATCATAACACCTGCTTGTGCATCTAACGCTTTTGTTAAATAAGCAACACCTGGTGTAGAAATAACACCAAGACGCATTACTTCTGCTCCAGTTGATAATAGACCTGCTACTAAAGCTCCTTCTAGCATATGTCCTGATATACGTGTATCACGGCCAATAATTACTTTTGGACGATCTGTATCTTTTGTTAATACATAACCACCGAAACGTCCAATTTTGAACGCTAATTCAGGTGTTAACTCCTTATTCGCAACCCCGCGTACTCCATCTGTACCAAAATATTTACCCATTATGATTCGCTCCTTTTTCTGGCTCTTTTTGATTATCTACTGTTGGCTCTTGGCTAGTTTCTTTATCTTTATTTTGTTCCGGTTCCTTCTCCTTTTCCGGATCAGGATCAGGATTAGGTTCTGGTTCAGGATTTTTTGGTTTTTCAGTTTGATTATCTTGATTATTATTTGAATTTGGTTGTTCACCATTACCCTGTACTTCTTTATCGGGATTTTCTTTCTTCACAATTGTGACTTTAGCACTTTTTTGTTTTGGCTCTATTGAAATATTACTAGGGCCACTCACTTGAATGGCAACATCCTTCGTCCCAGGAGACACATTTTGTAGATTAATCACTGCTGTTATTTGATTAGCTGTTATTTTATCTACTATACTTGTTTCTCCTGAAATATCAACGCTTATCTTCCCATCTTGCGGCGAAAGTAACTGAGCCGTAACGTCTTTCGAAAGTCCATTTTTTTGAATTGATATACCATCAATCGTTCTTGTTTTCGTTTGTTTTGTTTTTTGTACGCCTACTGAAACCTTCACTTGATTTGGTTTCGCACTTGTTACACCCTTTGGTAATAAAACAGAGGTATCGAATGTTGTAGACTCTGTCAATTGACTAAGATCTACTTCGACCCCCTCTATCGATTGTATATTATCCAATATATCTTTTGGACCTGCTATCGTTACTTCTCTCGGCTCAACGCTAATATTTGTAACGGCCAATCCTTCCGGTAAACTCCCCTTTTTCGTATATGCTATAGGAACAGTTTTTTCAGTATTATTGGCCGTAGCTTGCGTCGCCACATTCAACGTTACACTAATCTTAGATGGACTCGTTCTTACATTTAAACGTTTTCCTTCTTTATTGTATAATGTAACTTCGGGCGTTTTTGTAACAGTTTTATTAACACCTTTTAAATCAACATACGCTTTGGCAGATGAAATACTTTCAATTTCTTCTTTCGTCCCAACTACCTCAACAGTATCCGGTTTAAGGCTTGATTTTTCGAGAGTAGCCCCCGCTGGCATCTGATCCTCATTTGATAATTTCAGATCTACATGAACATATTTTCTCGCCTTTTCATGAAGAGTAACTTTAATTGTTGATGGCTGAACTGTTCCTTTCACATCATCTGGAAGTCCGTTCGTTTTCAAAGAAACTTCATAAGTTCCTTTTTCGCTATCTCTCAAATCAACTGGTATATCAAATTGTTTTTTTGCCTTTGCTGTAGCAACTGCTGCTTTTGGACCCTCTAACTTCACCTTAACGCCCTCTGCCGGAATACCACTTACAATATATTTCTCTTCATCATACTTAACGTTAATAGCATAATTAGTTAGTGTTTCTTTCGCATCATTTGCAAAAGGTAGTATCCCCGATGTCGTATTTTTTTCAGTTAAAGTCGCTGACATAAAAAGCATACACGCCAATAGTAATGAGATTCCTTTTAAAAACCAATGATTCTCCATTAACTTATCCATGACGCTTTCTCCTCCAATTCCATAAAGACGAAGAAGTCGTTTTTTCGTTCGCACTAAATTCAGCTAACAACATATCTTTCAGTTGTTCTGTCTTCAAATCACGATGCAACTTACCATTTTTCGTTAGAGAAATTTGGCCTGTTTCTTCCGACACAACTACTGTAATACTATCAGTAACTTCACTAACCCCCATTGCAGCGCGATGCCTAGTTCCTAACTCTTTAGAAATAAATGGACTTTCCGACAACGGAAGGTAACAAGCTGCTGCTTTAATCGTACTTCCTTGCATAATTACTGCTCCATCATGAAGAGGTGTATTTGGAATGAAAATATTAATGAGTAATTCCGATGATACGTTTGCATTTAGCGGAATACCCGTTTCTACATAATCCCCCATACCTGTCTCTTTTGACAAAGTAATTAACGCACCAATTCTACGTTTACCCATATATTCCGTTGCTTTCGCTATCGCTGTTGCAACCATTTCAGGCTCATCATCCTCATGAGTTCCAGTACGCGAAAATAAACTCCCGCGTCCTAACTGCTCAAGTGCTCTTCGCAATTCTGGCTGGAAAATAATAATAACGGCTAAAAATCCCCACGTTAATACTTGTTCAGTTAGCCAATATAGCGTTCGCAATTCAAGGAAAATACTGATCATCCGAACGACAATAATAACTGTAATCCCTTTTAAAAGTTGAACAGCTTTCGTCCCTCGGATTATGAGAATTAGCTTATATATAATAAACCATACAACGGCAATATCTAATGCCGTACTAAGATATTTCAAAATGGTCGTATCTTCAAAAGGCATGCTAACCCTTCCTCCTACTTACGAGCAATTCTATCCATATATTGAAATATTGTTTTATGCTCTATCTGTATGTATTTCCAACAACTAGTTAATTATACCATACATGAAACAAACGACAATTACAAACAACCCCCTTTAGTCTAAATTGGTAAGATGTCAAACATTCTTATCGTACAGTATAATATAAATCATTATTATACGCCTATTTTCAAATAAAAAAAGCAACTTCTCAGTTGCTTTTCTTACATTTATTTTAGTTTTTCACCGAATAAAGAACCCATTAAAGCAACCGCTGTTGTTGCCGTTCTATTTCGCTCATCTAAAATCGTATTTACCTCAACAAACTCCGCAGATGTAACAATATCAGCTTCCGCTAACATCTCCATTGCTAAATGGCTCTCACGATAAGATAGGCCACCAATTACAGGTGTTCCAACTCCTGGTGCATCATGAGGATCAAGACCATCTAAATCTAATGATAAATGCACACCGTCAGTATGAGATAAATATGCAATTGTTTCTTCCATAACAGCCGTCATACCCATACGATCAATCTCGTGCATTGTGAATACTTTAATACCTTCATTGCGAATAAAGTCTTTTTCTCCTTCATCTAACGCACGTGCACCGATAATGACAACATTCTCTTTTTTCACCTTTGGATATGCCCCGTATAAATCTACAAGCGTGGGATGTCCATACCCTAAACTTGCTGCAAGTGACATACCGTGAATATTCCCAGATGGTGAAGTTTCTTCTGTATTTAAATCACCATGTGCATCGTACCAAATAACACCTAGGTTTTTATAATGTTTCGCCACACCAGCTAATGTACCAATAGCGATACTATGATCGCCACC
Organism: Bacillus sp. TE9106W; assembly: GCF_054062215.1. Lineage (NCBI taxonomy): Bacteria > Bacillati > Bacillota > Bacilli > Caryophanales > Bacillaceae > Bacillus > Bacillus sp. TE9106W. The sequence goes on along the minus strand of NZ_JBSSFA010000016.1, from coordinate 2,325 downwards.
TAATACAAGTGGAAAACGCCCTTCTTCTATAATATGATCTACCTTACTTGCTAATTCGTTACATACAGTTGCAACTTGTGTAAGGTTTCTTAAGCTTGTATTTACATCTACTTCTTTTTCTCTCTCTATACATATATCTCCCATATCTTTAACGTCATATCCAATTTCTTCAATTCTTTCAATTACACCTGCATAACGGATTGCGCTCGGTCCCATATCAACTCCACGACGCATCTGCCCTAAATCCATTGGAACTCCAATAACCGAAATTTCTTTTTTCATAGATAGTATCCCCCTTCTGTGCCTTCACTAAATATTTTAAATCTTTTATATAGTCTGACTCAACTCGACATTTTTCTGTATGGATATACAAATTATTCACTTATATCCGCTTAAAAATCCAAATGTTAAGACTATTCTATGTATAAAGTTAACTTAATGAAGCAACTACCATCATTATTATTAAATAATAATAAAAAACACTCCCCCATTTAGAAGTGTTTTTCTGATGCTATTTTCCACACTGCTGCAATATTCTTCGCTGTCATTTCGATATTCTCTTCTGCTACTTTATATGCCTCCTCTAATGTCATCGGACTTGTTGTAATACTAAATACTGCGTCAATTCCTTTTTCATGAACAGCGGTGTAATTCGGAGATACAGATCCTCCAATAGCAATGACAGGAATGTGAAAATGCTTTGCACGCTCCGCAACACCTACTGGGGCCTTTCCATATGCTGTTTGTTCATCTATTCTTCCTTCACCAGTTATAATTAAATCTGCACCTTCTATATGCTTATCAAAATTTGTATAATCTAATACAATTTCAATTCCTCTACGCAAGTTTCCCTTTAGCACTGCAATAACAGCTGCTCCCATACCTCCCGCAGCTCCTGCACCAGGTATTTTAGATACGTCGCAATATAGGTATTGTTTAAGAATATGCGCATAATGCTTTAAATTCTCATCCAGCTCTTTCATCATCTCTTCATCCGCACCCTTTTGTCGCCCAAACACGAAAGATGCTCCCCTTATTCCAACTAACGGATTATCTACATCACATGCTGCTTCTATCTTTATATGCTTTAAGCGTGAATCCATTTGTGAAAAATCAATAGAGACAATCGAATGTAGCGTTCCACCAGATGGCTCTATTACTTCTCCTTTTCCATTTATAAACCTGACTCCTAAAGCTGACAACATCCCCGCTCCTCCATCATTTGTAGCACTTCCTCCAAGTCCTAAAATGATATGCTCAGCGCCTTCGTCTAGCGCATGTAGTATAAGTTCTCCTGTTCCTTTCGTCGTTGTAACAAGTGGATTTCGTTTTTTAACCGGAACATGTTGTAATCCTGATGCTGCTGCCATTTCAATAAACGCTGTCTTTTTATCTTTAGACATACCGTAAAAGGCTTGTACACGTTCTCTAAGCGGCCCTGTTACATGAAGTGATATAATTCTCCCCCTTGCGGCATCAACAAGTGAATCAACCGTTCCTTCTCCTCCATCTCCAATTGGTATTTTTACATACTCTGCTTTAGGGAAAATTGCTTCAAAACCTCTTTCAATAGCCTCACATACTTCTATAGCTTTTAAGCTTTCTTTATATGAATCAGATGCAATAACAACTTTCATAATTATCTCCATCCTTTATTTTCACGTCTTCTCCATTTTAAATGACAAGTATGAAAGTTGTCTTTTTAAACACAAAAAAAGCTTACATCATATGATGTAAGCTTTCTCTATTAGATGGAGCCTAGCGGGATCGAACCGCTGACCTCCTGCGTGCAAGGCAGGCGCTCTCCCAGCTGAGCTAAGGCCCCTTAGTAATTAAGCGGAAGACGGGATTCGAACCCGCGACCCCAACCTTGGCAAGGTTGTATTCTACCACTGAACTACTTCCGCGAAAATGGTGAGCCATGAAGGACTCGAACCTTCGACCCTCTGATTAAAAGTCAGATGCTCTACCAACTGAGCTAATGGCTCGTAAATGGCTGGGCTAGCTGGATTCGAACCAGCGCATGACGGAGTCAAAGTCCGTTGCCTTACCGCTTGGCTATAGCCCATTAATATTTACTAGTATGGTTATCTTTTCAAAAAAATAAACCCTCTCAGGTTATTTTAAAGAAAATGGTGGAGGGGGGCAGATTCGAACTGCCGAACCCGAAGGAGCGGATTTACAGTCCGCCGCGTTTAGCCACTTCGCTACCCCTCCGACATTTTAAATATATATGGTGGAGGATGACGGGATCGAACCGCCGACCCCCTGCTTGTAAGGCAGGTGCTCTCCCAGCTGAGCTAATCCTCCAAAAGTGGTGACCCG
>NZ_JBSSFA010000015.1:0-125855 GCF_054062215.1 Bacillus sp. TE9106W | reverse complement strand
ACTGGCGCTACTGGTGCGCAAGGTGCGCAAGGTGCTCAAGGGCCAGCGGGTGCTACTGGCGCTACTGGTGCGCAAGGTGCTCAAGGGCCAGCAGGGGCTACTGGCGCTACTGGTGCACAAGGTGCTCAAGGGCCAGCAGGTGCTACTGGCGCTACTGGTGCGCAAGGTGCTCAAGGACCGGCGGGTGCTACTGGACCTCAAGGGCCTCAAGGTATTCAAGGACCAGCGGGTGCTACTGGCGCTACTGGACCAGCGGGTACACCAATTCCTGTAACAATCGCGGCAATCGGAAACTCAAATCCACAAACTATATCACCTGGAACAAACCTTCAATTCAATCAAGTGTTTGAATTAACTAATATCTCTTTCAATGATACTGCAGATACTTTAACAATTTTAGAAACAGGCGTATATGATATTAGTTTCTCAGCGTCTACAACTTTCCCAGGGTCTTCACCATTTGGATTCGGTATTTCATTCAATGGTCAACCACCTACTCGTAATTTCTCAACTAACGTTATCGGTAGTGCTGTTTCTTTCTCTACAATTGTTACTTTACAAGCTGGTACAACGATTTCTATACAGCCTACAGCAAACACTATTTCTATTCCTAACACAGGCGATACAACAGCAACACTATCTGTATTCCGAATTTACTAATTTTCGCTTAAAAAGTATATTTATAATAATATGTATCGTTTAACCGTGCATTAAATCTCTCTTTATATAGAAAGGAGCACTTATTTGGGAGGATAAGTGCTCCTTCTTTACGTTTCTTTACCTCAAATTTACTCTATCTTAATCCTTATTTTGTATGATAAATAGTGAAGTCAAAGATATGAAAGAGGGATGAAAATGAGAGTTATGTCACTAATACGTATTTGGTTTGCACTTATGGTATGCATTATTTTATGTGTAGGATTTTTCTTAACTCTAAAATATTCCACTATATCAAAAGCAGAGAAAAAAACTACTCCATACAAACTTCTATATACGAAACAAAGTAACATCCCTTATTCCAACGCCACAAAGAATGAAAAAAAAGTTATAAAAGGAATGCTTATTACAAAAGCTTCTAGTTCCGAGGCGTTGCTCCAGATTGCTGAAACGATTAAAGATCAGTATACAAATAAAAAAATCGATGAAATTACACTTTCTATCCACAATGAAAATAACGGTAATTACGAAGAAGAATTACCTTACGAACCTATTAGTAAAGGCAAAATAATCGTCACATACGATTCCGAATCTTTTGGCAGTACGAACATTATACTTAACGAGTAAATTCATATATCTCATATGAATTAATAGCTAATTAAGATAGACAAAAATCTCTACCAATTAAAATTTCATTTTGTTTTCATACAAAAAAGAGGCGAATTTCTTTATTCGCCTCTTTCTTTTACCAAAATGAAGGAATCCATTCTTTCACTTTATCAAGCCACTCTTGTTGCTCTTGTTTTCGTTGTTGTTCTTCTTCTTTTCTTCTCTTCTCTTCTTCTTTTCTTCGTTTTTCCTCTTCTATTGTAGTCAATTGTTTTTTATAATCAGCCTCAGATATGAGTGATAACTGGAATGCTTTTTGAGCTGGATTTGCGTTCGCTTTTTTCATAATATCCCGGAACATTGTCGTCGTAATTTGACTACCACCTGGAACATAATGATCGCTATCTGTTTTATCATATCCTACCCAAATCGCACCTACCAAATCTGGTGTGTATCCAACAAACCATGAATCCTTTGCACCGGTGCTCGGGCCATTTACAATTTGAGTAGTTCCTGTCTTACCTGCTGTATCAACATTAGTAACTTTTGCCTTTTCACCCGTCCCCTTTTCGACAACACCTTTTAATAAATATGTCATCTTTTGAGAAGTTTTCTCGCTCGTCACTCGTGTCTCTTTCTTATACCACTTTCCAATCGTTTCACCTTCAGCATTTTGTATCTCTCTAATTGCATGAGCTTCCACTTGGACACCGTCATTTGCAAATGTACTGTATGCTTGAGCCATTACAAATGGAGATGTCCCCACATGCATACCGCCTAAAGCAATCGGATACGTACGATCTTCTGGTACTAATGGAATACCAAATCGCTCTAAAGATTTCAATCCTTTATCTAATCCAATTTGTTCTAATAGCCACACAGCCGAAACATTATACGATTTTGCCACAGCTTCATACATTGTCACATCACCGTGAAAAGTATGATCGCTATTTTGTGGTTTATATTCTTTAATGTTAAATGGTTCATCTTTTAATATATCGTATACTTCATATCCTTGTTCTAACGCTGGTACATATACAGCCAAAGGCTTTAGCGTTGAGCCAGGTTGTCTTTTTAATTGTGTTGCATGGTTAAACTGTAAAAACTGATAGGGCCCTCTGCCTCCTACTAGAGCTGGTACACCACCTGTTTTTGGATTCATAAGAACTACACCCGTTTGCATAAGTTGGTCTGAGCCACTATCTTTGAAATAACTATCATTATTCACAACATCTTCTACAGCCTGTTGTTTTTTCGGATCAAGCTCTGTATAAATACGATAACCACCTGCTAAAATTTCATTTTGTGTTAATTCGTACTTGTCCATCGCTTCTCTAACAATATAGTCTACATATTGAGAGTATTTTCCCTTGTATTTATCATCAACGCCACGTTTTAACACAAGTCCACTCTCTTTTTCTTTATTATACTGTTCGTCAGAAATATACCCTTGCTCTTTCATTAAACTTAATACGACATTACGTCTTTCAATTGACTTGTTAAAGTTTTTATAAGGTGAATACGCAGATGGTGCTTTAATCAAGCCTGCGATCGTTGCAGCTTCTGAAATTGTTAAATCTTTTACATCTTTATCAAAATAAGATTTAGCTGCCCTTTTTATACCCCAAGCACCTTCACCAAAATAAATTTGGTTCATATACATTTCAATGATTTCATCTTTCGTATACGTACGCTCTATTTTTTTTGTTAAAAAATATTCCTTTATTTTTCGAGAGTATGTGCGGTCTTGTGTCAGAAATACATTTTTCGCAAGTTGTTGTGTAATTGTACTTCCCCCTGCTACAACTTCTCCTGCTGTAATATTTTTAAAAACTGCACTTATAATTCCACTATAATAAATACCGTGATGGTTAAAAAATTCCTTATCTTCTACTGCAACAATTGCTTGAACCATAATATCAGGAATACCTTTTCTTTTCACACCTTCTGTTTTAGAAGAAGCTAATTTAGTCGCAACTTCATTATTTGCATCATAAATTAAAGTCGGTTGCGGAACAGCTTGCTTTAATTCCGATATGTCTTGAATGGAAATTATTATATTTATAGCAATAAATAGAGTAGCGAGTAAACTTCCTAATATAATTAATGAATTACGAAGCTTCTTTCTCTTGTTGAACCACTCCTGCATTTTTTTTAAGTGAGTGTTCTTCAATTTCATTCGTTCACTTCCTTTGTTTGTTTACACTCTTCTTTTTAAAAGGAAGATTATACCTCCTTTTAAATTTATTATAATAACGTAGTCTTTCCTGTAGTGTAAAGCTTTTCTTTCCCATTCATACTTTTTGCACGAAAAGGACATTCTACAAGTAAGATATTCAATCTTGATTATTAATATTATTAATACAACAACGAGAGTTATGTTAAGTTTTTGTAAACTTTTCGATAAAATGTTTTAAAAAACGACAGTTTTTTGTTAGAATTGACTAGCCAATATATTTTACATATATTACTTTTGTGGGGGTAACTAATAATGGTCTTTAAATCAAAAAAAGATAAATTTTCTGAAATGTTAATGAATGTTTCCGAAAATTTAAAAGAAGGCGCGCAGTTTTTCGTGGAGTATAAAATTAAAAATGCTAGCGATTTAAAAGAGTTTTCTATGCGCATGAAAGATTATGAGTCAAAAGGCGACTCATTTATTCACGAAATCATTATGGAGCTAAACAAAGCGTTTATTACTCCTATTGAACGTGAGGACATCCTACAGCTTGCAATGAGTATGGATGATGTATTAGACGGATTAGATCATAGTGCTGGTCTATTCGAAATGTATTCTATTACAGAAGCTGATGAATACATGATTAAATTCGTAGAAGCAATTAATCAATGTGCGATTGAAATTGCAAACTCTGTTGAATTAATGTCTAACAAAAAATTAGTCGACATTCGTACAAATGCGATTAAGATTAAGGATTACGAATCACAATGTGATGATATTCGCCGTCATGCGATTAAGCACTTATTCTCTCGTGAAAAAGATCCGATTAAGATCATTCAATACAAAGAGATTTACGAAGAGCTTGAAGAAGTAGCGGATAGCTGCCAAAGCGTTGCAAACGTATTAGAAACAATTATTATGAAGAACGCGTAAGGAGTTTGATCATGGATACACTCTTGATACTGACCGTTTTAGTAGTCATTTGCGCTTTAGCTTTTGACTTTATCAATGGTTTTCACGATACAGCAAACGCTATTGCAACGGCTGTTTCAACGAAAGCCCTAAAGCCTAGACATGCCATTGTTATGGCGGCTATTATGAACTTTTTAGGTGCAATGACATTTACAGGTGTAGCAAAAACGATTACAAAAGATATCGTTGATCCATTCGCCTTACAAAATGGTTCTCTTGTAATTTTAGCTGCTTTGCTTGCAGCAATAGCTTGGAACTTAATTACTTGGTACTACGGTATTCCAAGTAGTTCTTCGCATGCAATTATCGGCTCAATCGCAGGTGCAGCAATTGCTGCCGCTGGGATTAGCTCGCTAAATCTTAAAGGATTCATTAAAATTATTGAAGCTTTAATCATTTCACCAATTATCGCTTTCGTTATCGGTTATACCGTATACAGTATTTTTAAAGTAGTATTTAAAAACTTTAACTTAACGAAAACGAATAAGAATTTCCGTATATTCCAGATTTTCACTGCTGCATTACAGGCTTATACACATGGTACGAATGATGCGCAAAAAGCAATGGGAATCATTACGATGGCTCTTATGGCCAATAACTATCATACTTCTAGCGACATCCCGTTCTGGGTACAATTATCTTGTGCAATTGCAATGGGTCTTGGTACTTCTGTCGGCGGATGGAAAATTATTAAAACTGTCGGTGGACAAATCATGAAAATTCGTCCTGTAAATGGTGTAGCTGCTGATTTATCATCATCTCTTGTTATTTTCGGGGCAACATTTATTCACTTACCAGTTAGTACGACGCACGTTATCTCCTCTTCTATTTTAGGGGTTGGTGCTTCTCATCGTGTAAAAGGTGTAAAATGGGGAACTGCAAAACGCATGTTAATTACTTGGGTTATCACACTTCCTATTTCAGCTTCATTAGCTGCTTTATTTTACTCTTTATTACACTTAATCTTTTAATAAAAAGTCGTCTTCCTTATTTTTCTAGGAAGACGACTTTTTTGTGAACAAAGCTTTTTCTCATGAAAAAGCGTGTATAATAATTGGTGGATAAGTTATATAGAGGAGTTGTCAATTTTGGAATACATCATGTTACTTTTCATCGGGCTAATCGCCGGGACAGTCGGGAGTCTAGTCGGTCTTGGTGGGGGAATTATTATTGTTCCGTTATTAATCGGATTACATAGCCTGTCACCACAACTTGCAGTAGGAACTTCAATGGTAACAGTCGTTTTTACGGGACTATCTTCCACCCTTACTTATATGAAGCATAAACGAGTAGATTACAAAAGTGGACTTATTTTATTTATCGGGAGTGGCCCTGGTGGTATTATCGGCTCATGGGCAAATAAATTTTTAAACCAAGATACATTTTCTTTATATTTTGGGATTTTCCTTATTTTCGTCTCCATTCTTCTTATGTTACGAGACAAATTAAAGCCTCTTTCTTTATCAAATATGACTGTAATTAAACGTTCTTTTACAGATAACGAAGGAAACACTGTACACTATCAATTCCCACCGCTTCTCGCTATCTTTATCGCCTTTATAGTTGGTTTTATATCTGGATTATTTGGAATTGGTGGCGGTGCCTTACTCGTTCCAGCAATGATGTTACTTTTTGCATTCCCAGCACATATTGCTGTAGCAACTTCGATGTTTATCGTATTTCTATCAGCAATTGTAAGTTCTGCAACTCACATCTCCCTTGGAAATGTTAGCTGGATTTACGCATTAATTCTTATTCCGGGCGCATGGATCGGTGGAAAAATCGGGGCTTATATTAATACAAAATTAAGTGGTAAAGCCGTAATTAATTTATTACGTATCACATTAATTATTCTTGGTACTAGATTAATCATTACTTCTTTTTTATAACGCGTTCTTTTTAGAATGCGTTTTTCTTATACGCATGAATATAAAAAACTTCCTAATAAAACGAATAAAATTAAACAAACACTTAATAACATATAATTGGAAATATGTACTTTCTTCAAGTTGACCACTCCTATAACTGCGACTGTTATCTTTATGATAGCGAAAAAATAATTCAGTTGCAGTTACAAAGTGCTAACAATGCAAAATCATTTATTACAAATTTTATCCTTATATTTCATTTCTTTGTATATTCTATCGGTTTAATAAAAAAAGATGTCATATTGACATCTTTTTTAATGAAGAAGTGACCATCCCATAAAATCTTCATGTACTTGGCACGCCCTCTTATCGTTTCGATCATATAATTCAGCATAACTATCTGTTTCTTCATCATAAGCCATCGTATAAATAATTTGGCCGTCTACTTCAACGGATAACACGACTCCACCTTTCATCTCTTCTACATGAATGATAGCATTCGCCGGAATTCTCATATCCGTCATTTTTATCGCATCTAACAATATACTAAACCCCCTACAGCGTATTCATTGCTAGTACTATTACACACTAAATAGTATACTACTGTAATAGCATATATTTCGTCAATGAAATTGCTGTTGTAAAGCATATTATCTTTATACATATACGCTAAAATAAAAGAAATAGAAATGTTTAAATGGGGGGCTAACATTGATTTTACACAAAGGAGATGTACTATTCCGTCAAGGTGAGGACGGTCCTTTATATTTTATAAAAACAGGTTTATTAAAAGTAGTAAGGTTAGAAGAAGATGGAACACCATTTCTATTCAATATTATCGTTCCAGGAGAAACGATACCTCACCATTCTTTAATCTCACCGAAGGAATATCACGGTACAGCAATTGCTTTAATGAAAACAGAAGTTGAACCTATAATGAGTAATGAATGGTATGATCAACTTCAAGCAAATCCTGCATCATATGCAAATATCGCTATGCAATTACAATCAAAATTAAGAATGATGCAGCAACGTATCGATCAATTGACAACCGTCTCTCCGAAAGAACGCCTTCATCGCTTACAAGAATGGTTCACACTATATTTAGGTGACATTCCTATATATGAAATATTAACGCAAACTGAAATTGGTCAACTGATCGGTATACGCCGTGAAACGGTAAATCGACTATTACGAGAACAAATAAAAAACGAGGTGAAATAACACCTCGTTTTTTGCTTATTAAAGCTCAATTTATTGTAAGCTTGCTGCTGGGCCGAAAAATTCATAATGAATATGTTCTTGTTTCACACCTAAATCAGTTAGTACAGCATTTATATGTTTCATAAATGGTACTGGACCACAGAAATAAAACTCTGCTTCAGTTGTCGGAATAATAGTTTGTAACCATTCTCTTTCCACAAAACCTTCTTTATCAAAGTTCTTCATTTCTAAATCTTTTTCAGTTGGTGCAGAATAACAAGTATATGCTTTAACTTGTTCGTATTCATTATCTACTGCCTCAACGTGTTCTTTCATTGCATGTGTATTACTATTTATCGCTGCATGAACAAAACATACATTACGTTTTGAATCTTGTTCAATTAACGTATTTAGCATACTCATCATTGGTGTAATACCTACTCCACCACTAATTAAGACAGCTGGTAAAGTTGAATCCATATTTAATACGAAATCTCCTGCTGGTGCACTTACTGGTAACATATCACCTTCTTTTACATGTTCATGTAAGTAATTAGATACTTTACCATCCGGCGTATCTACACCTTTTTCTTTCTTGACACTAATACGATAATATTCTTTTCCAGGAGCATCTGATAAGCTATATTGACGATTATGTGTATATGTTTCACCTTCGATATTTATTTGAACCGTTACATATTGTCCTGGAATGAATGAAGAAACTTTCCCTCCATCTTCAGGTTTTAAATAAAATGAAGTGATAACATCGCTTTCCTTCACTTTTTTAACAACCACAAAGTTACGGAAATCTTTCCATCCACCTTCTTTATGTGCCGCTTCTTCATACATCTCTGCTTCAATGCTAATGAATGCATCAGCAATGACACCATACGCTTCTCCCCATGCGTTTAATACTTCATCCGGTGCACCTGCGACCTCTTTAATTGCACGTAATAAACATGTACCTACAATCGGATAATGCTCTGCTTTAATACCTAAACTTCTATGCTTATGACCAATTTGTTTTACAACTGGAATAATAGCTTCTAAATTATCAATGTACATTGCAGCTGCATAAACAGCATTCGCTAACGCTTGTTGTTGTCTTCCCTTTTTCTGATTTGTATGGTTGAAAATATTCAATAGCTCCGGATGTTCCGAAAATAAAATTTCATAAAATCTCGTTGTAATTTCAACGCCTTTTTCCTGTAATAATGGTACTGTTGACTTTACGATTTCAATTGTTTTTTCACTTAACATTGTATCCCACTCCTCTATTTCCTTAACTGTTTTTAGTTTAACTGAATTGTATAATACAGATTGTGATTTTAATCACTATTAACACGGTGTTTTTGTGAAAAATATATGAACATTGCACTTACAAAAGAAAATAAGCCAACTAGAATGCTAGCTCGCTTATTATTTAGACTGTATCGCTTGTTCAATTACCCTTATATCTTTCCCATCTCCAAATTCTGTATACCCCCAGATGTTCGTTTCACCTCTATATTTATTTACAATAATATCTAAGTCATGGTATACGCGATGTGCATACACTACATACTCAATATTTTGGAGCTCCACACCTTTTTTTGCAATTTCATAGCTTCTATTTACATCACGTTTTATTTTTTCCTTCTTTATGTCTGTATGTATATTTTTTAACGATGATTCTTGTTGTTGAAACCATTGTTTAAATTGGTTCCAGTCCCCTTCTGTATAATTCTCTGCTTTACCATAATTTAAGAAATTATTATAACTTTCATGTGTCATACGAATAAAATCTAGTACTTTTGTCTCTTCTTGCACATCTTCTATTTCAGCTGTTGTACTTACCCCAGCGGGCTTATTCGCATAATGTAATAATACTTTCATAAGACTATAGCTCGCAATGATCATTACGATAATAATCACGAATACATTTAACAATTTCTTCATATACAGAACTCCTTCTCTACTAAAGATATTACAATGTATGACTATACTTGTAACATTCTCTCGTAGAAATATAATTCCTGTATAAATTCTTCCTATCATTTCGACAATATTCTTTTATACATTTCTCGTTGGCAAATGTTCTTGTAAAACAATATATCCTTCATAAGCTGCGTAACCAAGTATAGCCATTAATCCGATATAACAAGCAAATACCGTCCATTTCGTTTTTGTATCCACTTTATAATAGTTTTCCTGTTGTCTCTTTTCCGCATCCCATTCCTCTAATTTTCTTTCTGACATTTCAAATGCTTCTCTTATATGAATGGTATGTGTTTCTTTTTCATCTTCATATGGGACGTAATCCAGTGGCTCAAACTTCGGTAACAAATACTCTAACACTTCAATCTTTTGAAATTCTCCTGTTTTTAATTCTTTCTCTTTTTCTTTTTGCCTTAATACATTTATTTCATGTTGCATCATATATATATTTCGATGCACAGCACCAGTTTCTTTTAACTCCTCTTCAAGCCTTGCAATATATTCTTTCATTCCATCAATTCTATATCCTAATTCCTTAATTGGCTCATCTCTTTTTATTACTCTATACAATTCCATACAGCCGATAATAACAATAAATCCTCCCAAAATACTTTTAAAATAAATTGAATAACCAAGTAATAAAACAAGCCCCGCTCCCCAAATTTTCGTACTTACAACTGAAATAATTCTTCCTCCATCTAACGGGGAAACTGGAATTAAATTAAAGAAATTAATCATGCTTCCAAGTAAAATAATGAGCGCCCAAAACGGCTCTTTCGTTATCATGTAAAGTGGAATAGCCGGTAAAAATGAAAGTAATCCGAAAAGAGGACCCATATAGGCAATATATGCTTCATCTTTTGCATTTTTTGGCATCTCTTTCATCCCAATAAGAGCGCCCATAAATGGAATAAATATTGCTGGTGATGTCGGTATACCTTTTCTTTTCGCAGCCCATAAATGACCCATTTCATGAATAAACAACAAATAAATGAGCGCTACCCCAAACTTCCAACCATATATAACTGCGTATGCACCAAGTGATAGAAACATACTAAATACTGTTGAAAACTTTGCTAATTTAAAAATTGCAAATACCCACTTTAACTTAGAAAGTAAAAATAGCCCTATTGCAACAATAATTCCCCATAATCCTTTTTTATTATTTTTCATATTCCTCTCCTTTATCTTTCATTAATGAATCATATACATTCATCAAAGCTTACTCTTTTCTCTATTATGACATATTTTTTTCTATTGTTAGAAATAATGTTTATATAATCCATTTTTAGCCAAAAATATAAATAAAAGGAGGTGTATACGAATGAACTTACAATCTCTCATAATAGGCGTTCTATCGTTTTTAGCTTCAACTCTTATTTTTTATACCGTTAGTTACGTATTATTATTAGATTTGTTGCCCAATCATATATTTATTGCTCTTATCATCCTTTCCGCTCTTATGATTTCTTTTCTTATTACACGAAAATCAATGAATGAGCCATCTGCAAAAGCAAAGTAATGGAGAGGGGGCCCCCTCTCTATTATCATTTCCTAGGAAAGGTCATACAGAATTTACATTCATCCTGATTCGCATGGGCTAATTAAAATTTCACTTTATCTTTGTAAATTCATTTTTTCACCATAATCTTTCACAATTTGAATAATATTTTGAAAAACACCTATTTTTTCTTGTTTACTATTTAATATTTTCAAATCATAATTTTCATAATATGTTTCTAATGACTTTAATTGTGATTCTGAAGCACCTTGTATCGGAACAGTAGCATGCAATTCATACTGTTTATATCCTTCCTTTACCTTTTCACCTGAAAATTTCCCACTCTCTTTTGCTCCAATTAATTTTTGAACTTTTTCTGGAAAAATGACCTGCAAATAGTATTCTTGTTCCTTCTCTAACTTGTTGTATAGTGATTGTGAAATCTTATACCGTACCGTATAATTCACTTTTTGATCACCTGCTTTAATATGAAACGCGGTAATCTGCAAATCTTTTTTCGTTACTTCCGTTAAAGGACCTACCTGTATCTCATCTTCTTTTTGTTTTGATACATTTGGAAATATAGCCAAAAGCTTTTCTGTATCTTTTTTATTCAGCATATACATAGCTTTCTTATGTTGTATCCATCCTTTTCTGTCTTCTCCTCTTAGCCATGCATAATATGTTTCCTTTTTCCCATCTCTACTAATTTGTATTTCATATTCAGGTTCACCGAAGCTACCTGTTATTTCTTGTTTCTCAGCTTTATCGATAATGTCTATTACTACATTAGCTTCAGATTCCTGTAACTTTTTCTCTTTATCTTTTTTTTGTATAACGGTTACCTCTATTGTTTCTTTCACTTCATTCACCGTCTCTTCCACTTTTTTTGTTTCTTTTTTTTGCTCAACTTGACTACAAGATGCTAGTAACATAGCAAATAACAGCACTACATATTTCCTTTTCACCTAAATCCCCCTTTTACAATAAGAAACTCTTATAATCTTCATATAAAAAACAAAAACGTGACACACTATAAAATACGCTATACTAAACATTGAAAGGAGGGTCTTTTTCATGTCCATTAATTTTCACGATGCAAATAATAAATACACATACGCACAGCGAAACGCCCATATTTCTTGGAGGGAAATGATAAAAAGTATTACAAGCATACAAAATAAGCGAATAGTTGATATCGGCTGTGGTGGCGGGATTTATACGAAAGAACTTGCTCTTATGGGAGCAAAAAGTGTTGTTGGGCTTGATTTTTCAAAAGAAATATTACAAGCTGCAAAAGAAAACTGTAGTGGATTTTCAAATATTTCATTCATTCACGGTGATGCACATAGTACTCCATATCCTAACGATACATTCGACATTGTTATTTCTCGTGCGGTTATTCATCATTTGCAAGACATTCCTACATTTCTACGTGAAGCTTCTCGTATATTAAAGAAAAACGGTGTCCTTATTGTACAAGACCGAACCATTGAAGATTGTACAATTCCTGGAAGCCCTGAACACATCCGTGGATATTTTTTCTCTACATTTCCAAAACTCATTGAAATAGAATCAAAAAGACGTCCAAAAACCACCACGATACAACAAGAATTACAAAAATACTTTCTCCACGTGTTTCCCACTCAAACACAATGGGAGGTACGAAAAATACATGATTCTGTAGAAGCATTATTGCAGGATTTATCCCCCCGAACAGGCCGATCCATTCTATACGAATTAACAGATTATGAACTTTCTCAACTTCTACAACAAGTACAGACTGCCTTACAAAACGTCTCTCCTATTATCGAAAGAGATCGGTGGACCATTTGGAGCGCCATGAAATTGTAAGGAAGGAAGCCTCACAAAATAATGTGAGGCTTCCTTCTTTCATAATCTAATTTTGCAACACTCTTGATATCCTCCACTTCTGGCCTGTGCACTTCCACACTTCGGACATACTAAATATCTAGACTGATTTGTCAACAAACTACCTTTTTGAAAGAGTAAAACTTCTGCTTGTTTAAACGAACGCGAATAATATAACCACATAAAACCAATTATAGCAATAATGCCAAATAATACTCCCATCGCAAGCATTTCAGTCACCTCTTTTGGTTTGTTCTTTCCATCAAGTGGATTGTTGTATTATTCTCTGTAAATTCAAATAATACCTTCTTTACTCCTATAAATATCAACTTTCTCCACAAACTTTACAATTCTCTACAAATTTTTACTCCCATTTTACAATCCAATTTACATCCCCCTTTACTTCAAAAAAGAATATTACCTCAAATAATTCCGTATATAAATATATCTTTTTCAAAAAAATATTGACTTTCAAAAAAAAACATGTAACAATACTGTCAGAATACTTGAATAAAAATTCATTGACGAGAACGAGTACGTTATAGAACTGTCCCCCAGAGAGTTGGCGATTTGCTGAAAGCCAACGTTCAGTGCGTAGCCGAAAATCATCTCCGAGAAGTAGAACCGAATGTTGCAGTAAGTTCTTACCGGCTGTCCCCCGTTACAAGGAACACGTATCATGTTGTACGTTGCAGAGCCGTATACATATAGAATCATTTCTACATGTATAAATTAGGGTGGTATCGCGGGTAAATATAACTCGTCCCTTTCTTTAGGGACGAGTTTTTTGTGTTCTTACAAGTGAATGTAAAAAAGGAGGAAAAAACAATGAACACTGTATCAAAAAAACATATTTTTTTCACGGGTCTTATGCTATTTTCTTTATTTTTTGGGGCAGGTAATTTAATTTTCCCTCCCATGCTTGGACAAAATGCAGGTGAAAACTTTTGGCCGGCAATGATTGGATTTTTACTAACAGGAGTCGGTTTACCACTACTAACTGTTATCGCAATTTCTCTATCAGGAAATGGTATGCAACAACTTGCAAGTCATGTTCACCCATTATTCGGAATATTCTTTACGGTAGTTGTATACATTGCCATCGGTCCTTCTATGGGTATTCCACGCGTTGCAAATGTCGCTTACGAAATGGGCGTTAGTTCTTTCTTACCAGAAACAATCCGTTCTAGCAGCCTAGTGCTATTTGTATATACAATCATATTCTTTGCTATCGTATATTGGCTGAGTTTGAATCCATCTAAACTTGTCGACCGTATTGGAAATATATTAACACCTATTTTATTACTCTCTATTTTCTTATTGTTTGTTAAAAGTGTATTTACACCACTCGGGCAATCAGGACCAGCGATGCAAGAGTATCAAACTTCTCCGATCTTCAAAGGCTTTATGGAAGGATACTTAACGATGGATACCATTTCAGCACTTGCATTTGGAATTATCGTTGTAAATGCTATTCGCTCTAAAGGTGTGAATGATCGTAAATCCATTGCTATCGCAACAGCAAAAGCAGGACTTATTGCCGCTACTGGTCTCGTACTTGTATATGGTGCGCTTGGCTGGCTCGGTACAACTAGCGTCTCGCTCGGATATGCAAAAAATGGCGGACAGTTACTTACTGTTATCGTACAACAATTATTCGGTCCATACGGCTTACTTCTACTAGCTCTAATCGTTACACTCGCTTGCTTAACGACATGTGTTGGACTCGTATCTGCATGTAGTCAATATTTCTCAACATTATTGACTAAATTTTCATACAAAACATTTGCAAGTATCATTTGTGCTTTAGGGTTACTAGTTGCTAACTTAGGTTTAACAAAAATCATTGCCATCTCTGTTCCAATTCTACTTGTTGTATATCCAATTGCAATCGTACTTGTTCTACTATCGTTACTGCATAAATACTTCGGGGGATATCGTTCTGTTTATGTAGGTGCTTTAATTGGAGCAGCTATAGTGAGCGTATTTGATGGATTAAAACAAGGGGGTATTTCAGTTTCATTTATCACATCATATTTTGAACTTATCCCTTTATATAATGAAGGAATAGGCTGGCTAGTACCTGCATTAGCCGGAGCTCTTATCGGCCTTACAATCGCTAAACTAAGCGGTGCGAAAAAAGTTCCTTTACTAACCGAATCTCGTGAAGTAAAAGCATCCTAAAAAAACTCCCAAAAGGGAGTTTTTTTACTTTTGATAAGCAGTATGATTAAAACTGCTTATTTTATACGCTTTCGTATAATAGTCGATATTTGTATCCACTGTTTCTACTTTGACAACGTCGTAGCAATCTTCTTGCTTTACTAAAAATAAATAGTACTCTTCTGTCGCCTCAACAATTGCAATTTTATCTGTTTCAACATTATATTGTTCACAAAGCGCTTGTAATGCGTTCACATAATCCCCTAATTTTTTTGATTTATCCATGCCAAATATCGTTTGAACTAACATATACATTCTCCCCTTTGTATGTACTGTTAACAACTTAATGATAACGCTTACATATATTAGCGTCAATAAAAAGATTCGGTGCAAACTAATAATCAGTGGGAATAGCTCCCCACTGATTAAAGTTTCACTGTATCATTTCGTCAATTGATGTCTAAACGCATAAATAACCGCCTGTGTCCGGTCACTTACATTTAGTTTATTTAATATATTACTCACATGTGTCTTTACTGTTTTAAGAGCAATAAACAATTCATCTGCAATCTCTTGATTACTTTTCCCCTCTGCAATTAATAACAAAATTTCAGACTCTCTTTCTGTTAACTCCTCATGCAAAGGCTGTTCTTTCTTCTGACGCATACGAGACATCATTTTACCAGTAACTTTTGGCTCTAATACCGTTTCTCCATCATAAGTAGCTCGTACAGCATCTGCAATATCACTCGCTCTTGATGTTTTTAATAAATAACTTGTCGCTCCGGCCTCAATAACGGGGTACAATTTCTCATCATCTAAAAAGCTCGTTACAACTACAATTTTCGCTTCTGGCCATTCCTGAATAATAGCACGTGTTGCTTCAACACCATCCATCTCGTCCATGACAAGATCCATTAAAATAATATCCGGTCTTAATTGCAGTGCTAACTCTGAACCTTTTCTTCCATTTTCAGCTTCTCCAACTACTTCAATATCTGGCTGCGTTGATAAATATGCTGATACACCCATTCGAACCATTTCATGATCATCCACTAGTAATACTTTTATCATGATTCTCCCCCTCTCTCAATCATAATCGGTACTTTTACTTCTATTTGTGTACCTTTATTTGGAAAACTTAGCACTTTTAATGTACCACCAATTTCATGAACTCGCTCTTGCATTGATCTTAATCCGTAAGAACCAGCCTTATTCACTCCTACTTTAAAACCTACACCATCATCAATAATTTTCAATATTGCATATTGCTCAATTTTGCGTAAACGTACTTCCGTTTTCTTTGCTTTCGCATGCCGTAAAGTATTAGACAGCGCTTCTTGTACAATGCGGAATAAGTGATCTTCTACACCTTTTTTTAATTGAATCGGTTCAATTAACCATTCAATTTTCATATGTTGCTTTCTAGACAGTTCTGTTAATAATTCTTCTATACCCTCTGTTAGTTTCTTACCTTCTAACTGTACTGGGCGTAAATGAAGAAGTAACGCTCTCATCTCTGATTGTGCATTTACAACCATATTTTCAACAAGCTGCAACTGCTTTTTCGTCGTTTCTGGAATTTCAGCTACTTGTTCATTAATAGCCGACATCATCATCGACATTGCAAAAAGCTGCTGACTTACAGAATCATGCAGCTCCCTCGCCAAGCGATGCCTTTCTTGGGAAATCGCTTCTTGTCTCATCTCTTCATTCCAATGAGCTCGTTCATTCGTTACTTTTTGAAAGAGTCCAGCTTGCTCCTCTAATCGACGAGCCAGACCGATTACTTTTCGTTCCACTTCATGAAATTCATCATCTGCAGTAAACGAAACATCACTCGGAAAATTCCCTCGCTCTACTTCAAATAGAAACGTATTTAACCCTTGTATACGCTGCTCTATATAGTAACCGATTGCATATCCTACAATCCCCCCGATAAGTAAACTTGTAGTCATAATAAACAAGCCAATTGGAACAGAAGCGATGGATTCCTTCCATAATAAATCATATACTTGTTGCTCGCTTTTCCATACATATACAATTGTACAAATGAGTGCGATACTAACAGAGGACAACATAGAATAACGAATATACATCCACGAAATATTTTTTTGTTTCTTCATTATACTTTCCTCACTTCCGTATCGCCTACGACAAGCGAAGAAATAATTTTAATACGACGAGGAGCCTCTTTATACTGCTCTGTTCTAAATGTAACATTACGGTTAAACCCTGTCTCCTCATGACCTGGCAAGAGCACACGTCCGACAATAACAGAATGATTTAAAGACAGTTCAATATCATATGGCACATATAAACGAATATTACCAACGACACCCCGAATAACAATTACCGTCTCCCCTTCAGGAATCATAGCAGTTGTTAAATCTATTTCCACATCACAAGCACCATATTGAACATTAATATCCTCAAGTTCATAAATATGATCCATCATTCGTACATTGCCTACAAACATATTTTTTAAATATGGTTCTGTGCGATATATTTGCTTCTCTTCGTCTATAATCCCTTTTTCTTTAATTTCAACCTTCATTGCCTTTTGCTTATGTCCTTGTTGAATCAATTGATAACCAATTAAAGCTAAACAAGCAAATACGACAAGAACAAATGCTGCTGATGAAAATAAGAAGAATAAAAATACGATACCACCAACAAATAAAAATACATTTCCCCGTACATAACGATTCTTTTTACGATAATGCCTTCCAAACATAAGCATAATAAATGCAAAAATAAGACCACCTGGTTCAAAATGTCCAAGTATCATATCAAGAAAAAGACCGAATCCAAATATGATGAGGAGCATCCCCATTAATTGTGTTTTTGAAAAGTGCTTCTTCATTTCAGCTCCCCCCTTCTTGTCACATATACATAGAAGAAAAGGCATTGCTTTCCAACACCTTTTCTCCTATCACTATATCATAAGCCTGTTTTATAATATACTACTATTATTTTGTTAACTCTTTCGTTAACGATACATCATTCTTTTCTTTCATTTCACGCTCAAGCTTTGCAATTTTCATATCAAATGTGTCACGTTCATGCTCCTCATTCATACGAGTTTCTAAGTCACGAATATGCTCTTCAATTTCCTCAAAGCGTAAGAATGGATTATTTTCATCCATTTTATGCATCGCAGTATTCATACGACGATTTGCATGTGCCATATTTTCACGTGCCATTAATTCCATACGTTTTGCGTGCATTTCTTTTAATTTATTTTTCATTTCAGAAAGACGACGCTCTAACTCATCGATTTGCTCTACAACACCTGCATACATTTCTTCTAATCGAGTTACTTGCCCTTCATAGTAAGCTACTTCTTCTAATGCACGCTCATGTAGTTGTAATTCGCCTGCTTCTTGCGCGATAAGCGCTTGCTTTGATCTTTTATTTACGAAATAACGAGCTTGCTCAAGTTCACGAGCAAAGTTCGATTTTAATGTTTTATGACGCTGAATTAACTTCTCAATTTTTGTTATTTCACGCTCACTATCGCGTAAATATTGGTTTAACATAGCAATTGGATTTTTTCTTTCTTTCTCATCTAATACATTATGAAAATCTGCTAAAATTGCATCGCGTACACGTCCGAATAAAGATTGTTTCATTATAATCTTCCTCTCTTCTACTTTATAAATTTGATTTGATTTATTTTTTATTAGTTTTTCATTAACTTGTTCCACTCATCTTCAAAGTTGCTATATGGTTTAGAACTTTCTGGAGCAGAATCAACAACTACATCTTTTTCTTTTTTCCACTCACGGTATCCGTAGTATAAAACTACTAATGCGGCAATACCGATTAATGCTGGGGAATGAGAAAGGGCGATGGACAAGCCGATTAAACCAACAATACCCCAAGCTAACTTTCCAAAAAATGATTGTGCTCGCACAAATGATTTATAGCTCCAGTACACAACTCCTGCTCCAATTGCGAATCCTATAATACCAGCAAGACTGCCAAGAGCAATTAAAGCTAAAATACCAGCCGCGATAAACGCTAGAAATTGTTTCATCTTGTGCTTGCCTCCCTTCGATTTGATACTCTTATCTTAACTATTTTTTCTTTTTTCCATAACGAGCTTAAGAACCGTTTTCAACTCAGACTTAAGACCGAGTTACATTCAGCCTTTTGTAAAAACATAAGGTAGCATGAGATTATTCACTCTTTTATCGCACAAAAAAAGCCGCACAGAGAACATTCTCTGAACGGCTTTCGTTACTTTTAATAAACTTCATTTTCATTATGCTGTTTTATGATACTCTTTCTTTTCCGTTACTTTAGAAAACCTCGGGAAACCAATTAATATAGAAATGATTCCACATACTCCAACTAAGATCGGATAAAACGCATATGGTAACAATTCAATTGGAGATAACGCCGCAAATCCTGCTGCTGTTAACATTTGTGCACCATACGGAATTAATCCTTGCACACAGCATGAGAAAAGATCTAATACACTCGCTGATTTACGAGGATCAATTTCATATTGATCTGCAATGTTTTTTGCAAGTGGACCTGTAAAGATAATAGAAATCGTATTATTTGCTGTACACATATTCGTCATCCCTACTAAACCAGCGATACCGAACTCTGCTCCTTTTTTAGAACGAATGTTACGCGTTAAAAGATTCATTAAATATTGAATACCACCATTATATTGGATCAATTCAACCATACCGCCAATTAAAATAGCGAGTAATACTAACTCCATCATGCCGCCCATTCCAGTCGTTACACTTTTAAAGAAGCTCTCTAACGTGTAACTTCCATCTAAAAGACCGATAACCCCAGATAGTACAGTTCCACCAGTTAATACAATAAGTACATTCCAACCAAGTAGCGCTGTAATAAGTACTCCTGCATACGGTAAAATCTTTATCAAGTCAAAGCTATGCGCTTTAACTTGCGTGTCGCTTCCTAAAGTAAGAATTACTAATAGTACAATTGTAATAATAGCTGCTGGTAATACAATTAAAAAGTTCGTTTTAAACTTATCTTTCATTTCTGTTCCTTGTGAACGTACAGCTGCGATTGTTGTATCTGAAATAAATGATAAATTATCACCAAACATCGCCCCGCCAACAACGGTAGCCATTGCAAGCGCAATTGAGATATCAGTTTGCCCACTAATCCCTACAGCAATCGGTGCTAATGCGGCAATTGTTCCCATTGAAGTTCCCATTGCTAATGAAATAAATGCCCCTATAACAAAAATCCCAGCTATAATAAATCCTTGCGGTAAAATTGATAACGCTAAGTTAACTGTAGAATCAACGCCGCCCATCCCTTTTGCCGTTTCAGAAAATGCTCCTGCAAGTACAAAGATCAGAACCATAATCATAATATCTGGGTTTCCTGCACCTTTAGCAAAGCGTTCTACTTTGACATTAAAGCTTTCTTTACGATTCATTGCTAAAGCGACTCCTACAGCAACTGAAATTGCTACAAGTATCGGCAATTTATAGAAATCACCTGTAATAATTCCAGAACCTATAAATAGCGCCAAAAATATCCCAAGTGGTAATAAAGCCAAACCATTTCCTCTCGTTTCTTTCAAAGTACCATCTCTCCCTAGTTTCAACCTTTTTTTCTAATGAATAACAAAAGACCTCTTCCAACGAGAAGAGGTCTTATACATCTATAAGAAACGCTCTTCTCATCTTTCAAGCACATGCTTGCTGGATTTGGCACAGCACTCTAAAATCGAGTCCGCTGCCGAGGCATCGTAGGGCCAGTCCCTCCGCCTCTCTTTATAAGAAGGTTTCATATTTATTTTTTAATAATAATTTCTTCCCTAACTTTACTCGCTTACAAAACAAAAGTCAATTATTTTTTGTATAGATTTTTTTGGTAATTATACAAAAATTTGAATAAAATAATCATTTTAACTTTTTGATTTCTTCTTCCAATATTGAAATCCAATAAAATTCACTATTTTTTATTGCAGCTATAATCCACTTTGTAGTGTACCAAGCTAACTCATACTCTTCTTTTGTAACATCGCCACTTTTATAAGCATCCTCTAGCTCATCTTCATCCAATACATACATTTTACCATTCGGTAATAATACTACATCTAAATATAAATCATCAAAATACGGTAAACCACGATCGTCTATTTCATATTCTTTCGCCACATCGATATAATATTGCACTAATTTTTTCTGATTATCTAACATAGCGGTAATCGTAAAGTTTTTCCCATCTATGAAATATTGAATCCACGTATACTGATTACCAGCAATACAAAGTTCCTTACCATCATATTCTTTATAACTAGGTTCTCTCACCTTTTTTATTTCCAGTATTCCTAGCATTCCCTCTTCTATTTGCTTAACCGTATAATTCCTTTCTATTAGTCGCTTCCACGAAGAACCGTCACCATATTTACGTTTCATTACGTCCGCTTCCCTTCTATATAGAAAAGCCCCCACATATTATGTGAGAGCTTGTTCAAATTATAATTAAGCTGCTTGCTTATTAGAAATCTCTTTCAAATAAGCTTGTCCTTTTTCAGCGTCATATTGACCTTCCCACTTAGACATAACTACAGCTGCTAAAGAGTTACCCACAACGTTAACTGCTGTACGAGCCATATCTAAAATACGGTCAATACCGGCGATAAATGCTAAACCTTCAGGTGGAATACCTACTGTACCAAGTGTCGCTAATAATACAACGAATGATACGCCCGGTACACCTGCAATACCTTTTGATGTAACCATTAATACAAGTAATAATGTAATTTGTTGTGTAATAGATAAATCAATACCGTACATTTGCGCCAAGAAAATAGCCGCAATTGCTTGATATAAAGTTGATCCATCTAAGTTAAATGAATAACCTGTCGGAATAACGAAAGATGTAATTGCTTTCGGACAACCGAACTTCTCCATTTTCTCCATAATTTTCGGTAAAACTGTTTCTGAACTTGCTGTTGAATACGCTAAGATCAGTTCGTCTTTTAAAATTTTAAAGAATTGGAAAATGTTAATTCCAAATATTTTCGCTGTAAGTCCTAAGACAACTACAACGAAGAAAATCATTGCCCCGTATACTACAATTAATAATTTCCCTAACGGAATTAATGAAGCTAAACCGAATGTAGATACTGTAACACCAATCAATGCGAACACACCAAATGGTGCAAATTTCATAACTTGGTTCGTTACGTAAAACATTGCATCAGCTACACCTTGGAAAAATTGAAGAACCGGTCTTCCTCTTTCACCAATTGCTGCTACACCTAAACCAAATAATACTGAGAAGAAGATAATAGCAAGCATATCTCCGTCAGCTAATGACTTCATAATGTTCGTTGGAACAATATTTACAAATGTATCTGCAAATGAATGACTTTGTACTTGCTCTGTCGTATGTGTATATTTCGAAATGTCTGTCTTTGTTAACTGCTCCATATTTACGCCTTTTCCCGGTTGGAAAATATTCGCAATTAATAGACCGACAATAATTGCAATTGTTGTAATAATTTCAAAGTAAATAATTGTTTTTCCGCCTAGTCGGCCTAATTTTTTTACATCGCCAACACCAGCAACCCCAACAACAATACTTGCTACAACAATCGGTACAACGATCATTTTAATTAATCGGATGAAAATATCACCAATTGGTTGTAAATATTTCACAACCGCTGGATTATCAAAGAAAATCGCCCCAACTGCAATACCAAGCGCAAGTCCTATTAATATTTGCCATGCAAGTCCTATCCTTTTCATACTTGTTGTAACCCCCTCTTCGATGTGTCACTCTACCTTTCATTCTATCTCTATAAAACTTGAAATTAAGAGTATTACATATTATTCGACAATTCACTACATTTTGTCCCTGTTAAAAATCATAAATCAAAATTTAAAATCTGACAACAAAATAACTTTTCCCGAACGCAAATAATTTTCTTGACAAAAACAAAACCCATGTTAGAAAACCTCACATGAGAACGATTCCTCACTAGTATTTTATTGGATTCCTAACTAATATTTCACTACATAAAATAAACTCAATTTTCCTTTATTTTACAAAAAACCTAAAAATAAATCCTTGTTACACAAATATAAAAAATGCATCAACAGTGAAAATTATCGTCGAAAGATGATAAATTCCGACAAAACTTAGCAATTTTATGAAATTTTCTTTACATTATGGTTACAACGATAGACACTCTTCTTCTTATGATATATAACATTCATAGGGAAAGGAGCCAGACAACCATGAAAAAGAAATTTGCAGCGTTCAGCGTTTTAGCAGCAGGAACAATTTTTGTTTCTCCATTACTATCACCCGCATACGCTGAAACGAATCAAGATAAATTATCTAATATTCAATCTGAATTAGAAGGAAAACAAAATGACTTACAAAATAAATCAGCCGAGAAAGAACAAATAGAAAAGGAAATTCAAGAATTACAAAAGAAAATCGACGATTTAACTACTTCTATTAATAAAAACGAGGCTGAATTAAACGATACAAAAAAAGAAATTAGTAAAACACAACAAGTAATCGCTGAAAAAAAGAAACATATAGAGCAATTACAAACAAACATAGATACACGCCAGGAAGTTATTAAGCAACGTTTGCAATCTATGCAAGAAAAACCTCGCACAAATATTATTACAGAGGTATTAACAACTTCTACAAACATCGCTGATCTTGTTGATAATATGTACTCTGTAAGTTTAATTTTAAACAACGATACCGATATCGTGAAAAAACAAACAACTGACCAAAATGCTGTAACGAAAGAAAAAGAGGCGGTTGAGAAAAAAGAGCAAGAATTAAAAGAAGCTGAACAGAAATTAGTTCACAAACAACAAGAGTTGCAAACGAATCAGCAACAGCAGCAAACCTTTATTAGCGATCTACATACGAAAGTAGCAAAAGTAGATTCAGAGATTGAAGGATTAGAAGAATCTAAAGGTATTTTAGAAAATCAGCGTCAAGCTGTTCAAAAAGCAATTGAAGAAGAAAAACGTGCAGAAGAAGCTCGTAAAGCTGAGGAAGCCCGCAAGGCAGAAGAAGCTCGTAAACAAGCTACTACATCTGCTCAAAAAGCTCAAGCAGCTCCAACACCACACGATACAAATATTGGCGGCTTTATTAAACCAGCAGCCGGATCAAAAACTTCTGGGTTTGGCGTGCGTTCTATAGATAACCATAAAGGAATCGATATCGCAGCTTCAGGAACCGTTCCGATTATTGCCGCTGCAGATGGCGTTGTTATTCGCTCAGAATTATCTTCTAGTTATGGAAATGTTGTGTACTTATCTCACCGTATTAACGGGAAAACATACACAACAGTATATGCTCATATGAGTAGCCGTTCTGTATCAAATGGACAAACTGTAAAACAAGGAACACAACTTGGATTTATGGGGAACACTGGTCAATCATACGGACAGCATTTACACTTCGAACTTCACCTTGGAGAATGGAACGTCGGCAAGACAAACGCAGTTGATCCATCTCCTTATATCGGATTATAGAAAAAACTCGGTGCATACCGAGTTTTTTCTTTCCCCCGTAAAATATAGACTACAACTAACTACCTATATTTTACGGGGGGAATCATATGAATACACAATTACAGCAAAAAATAGAAGAAGCTAGAGAAATTTACATTTGGCGATTCAGCGTTATTTTTAATCAGATTATTCCTTGCAATCATCACAGCTTATAAAGCATATAATCACTTATTAAATATACCTACCACATAATAAAAAGACGGAGCTTTCTCCGTCTTTTTATTATGCAAACATTTTAAATACGCCTATCGCATTTAAAAATACAATAATTACAGTTACTGGAATAACATAACGAAGCAAGAAGAACCAAATATTAAATAATGTTTTTCCTTTCGTTTCCGTAACTTCTAATTCTTTCATTAACATTTCTTTACTCATTTTATTTGGTACAAATAACGAAATAGCTAGTACTCCTAGCGGCAGCAATACGTTACTTACTGAGAAATCGACTAAGTCAAAGAATGTTTTCCCAAATATTTTCACATCACTCATAATGCCAAACGATAATGCTGACGGAATTCCGACTGCAAAAATAAGAATACCGATTAATAATGATGCTGACGGACGTTTTTTCTCATTATCTTTCGCAACAGATGCTACTACAATTTCAAGCATGGAAATCGCAGATGTTAACGTTGCAAAGAAGAATAAAACTAAAAACATAATGAAGAAAAATTGCCCAAATGGTATTTTCGCAAACACTGCTGGAAGTACGATAAACAGTAGTCCTGGTCCTTCAGTTGGCTTAACTCCTAATGCGAAAATCGCTGGGAAAATCGCTAATCCTGCAAGTACTGTAATAAAAACAGTTAAACTTACAATAGATGTTGCTGATTTCGCTAAATGTTCTTCTTTCTTCAAATACGAACTATACGTTACCATTACTGAGGCACCTACTGTGAGCGAGAAGAAAGATTGTCCCATCGCGTATAAAACCGTATCTGCTGTTAGTTTTGAAAAATCAGGTTTTAAAAAGAACTCTACTCCTGCAAAAGCACCATCAAGTGTTAATGCACGAACAATGATCGCAATAAATAAAATAAATAATAGCGGCATCATATACTTACTCGCTTTTTCTATCCCTTTCTCTACACCTTTACTTACAACAAAAATCGTACAAAGCATAAAGATAAATTGTGCTCCAATCGCACTTAGCGGATTTGAAATCGTTTCACCAAACAATTTCCCATAATCAACAACACCATTCCAAAAGCTTCCTGTAACACTATAGTATAAGTACAGTAAAATCCATCCACCTACGACACTATAGAAAGATAGTACACTAAAACAAGTTACCACTCCCATACGACCAATCCAAGGGTATACTTTACTATTTGGTACTAATACTTTATAAGCTGTAACTGCCTCTTTTTGTGTACTACGTCCAATAACAAATTCGGCCAAAAGAAGTGGCATACCTATAAATAAAGTTAATAGTAAAAATACAAGGAAGAATGCGCCTCCCCCGCCATTACCTGCAACATATGGAAATTTCCATATCGCACCAAGACCTACTGCGGCTCCGGCTGCTGCGAGTACAAAGCCTATTTTCGACGTCCATTGCTGTGTTTCTTTCATCATAAATTCTCCTTTTCTGAATATTTAAACTTTTATTAATTATACACTTTCATTTCATACTCGCACACCTCCTTTAGAAAATAAAAAAGTCCCCTACACGCAAATATGCATGTAGAGGACGATATATGTAATGTTAATACCGTGGTACCACCTCAATTGGATTGATAAATCCCACTTGTTCAAGTACAGGGATAACTCCGATACTCTATCCTTTTAACGGCGGAACCCGGGTTGCCTACTACAATGTTCAACATACCTCTCGCAAGCCCATTCTGTATATTTTATCGTACCGGGCTCACACCTTCCCCCAGCTCTCTGAACGTATCAAATATACATACTCTTCTTGCTCATCGATTTCATCTATTGAAGTTACTTGTGATTATAAATTATATTTTTATAGTTGTAAAGTACAATTTATTCATCATCCTATATGAACTCTTCTCTCTAATTCTTGTAAAAACAATTCTCTTTTTTGTTCATTTTGAACATATATTGACTTCAATACCTCTTGCAACAATAAATTTCTCTCTCTTTTCTCTATTTGTAATTCTTTCACCTTTATTCTAACTTCGTATAAAAAATCAAGATACGATTCATACGTCTCATCATATTTATTTGCGATATCATCTCGAATTTTTTTTGCAAGTTTCGGACTCGCTCCCCCGGTAGAAACAGCTATATTAAGTAGCCCGCGATGAAACGCCGCCGGAAAATGAACATTTCCACTTTCCGGATTCGTAATGACGTTTACCAGCTGATTTTCTGCCGTATCTTCAGCAACCTTTTCATTCAATATGGCATCACTACTCGCTGCTACAACTAAAAAAGCACCATTAATATCATTTTTTTCATACTCCCTTTGATACCAACGAATTTTCTTTTCTTCTACAAGTTTCACTAAATTCGCATCCAATTCAGGACTTACCACAACTATATCTGCACCTTGTTTTAGTAAAGGAATAATTTTAAATCCCGCAACTTTTCCTCCACCAATGACAACAACACGTTTCTTCTCAACTCGTACTGTAAGTGGATACATATTGATCTCCCTTCAATAATTTCTTCGTTTTCTGAATTAACATATACTGAAACGCTTCATTCTTTCCTAAATACGGACTTATTTTTATCTCATCTAGCTCATATTGGCGCACTTCTTTTTCAATATGTTTCATAAGTAAACCTGTAAATAACAAGTAAGGCAGCACAACGATATTCTTTTCTTTTCGTTCTACAACTTCCTTTAACTTCTCCTCAAATTTCGGCTCGGCAGCCGCTAAGTAACAAACTTCTACTTTCTTAATCTTCTCTTCCGTTTGAAATAAAGAAGCAATCCAGTTTATATCTCTTAATACTTCAGGATCACTGCTCCCTCTTGCAACGAGAAGTAACGTCACTTCATTCTTATTTTCCTGTTCAATGCCACTTCCGCTATACACTGATTTTATAAGTGCTTCTGATACGCCAAATGGATTACCATAGGTCACTTTAATACTTGGATATTGATTATTTAACTTTTCCAATTCAAACGGAATATCTTTTTTCACATGACCTGCTGCTAATAAAAAAACTGGAATAACGATAATCTCTGTAGCACCACGCTTCACACATGTACGGAACCCTTCATCAATAGTTGGACTCGCTAACTCTAAAAAACAAATTTCTTGAATACTTGCCTCTACACGGTTCATACATGACGTAATAAATGCAACCGCTTCTTCTTTAGCTGCTTTCAAGCGACTTCCATGACATATATATAAGATGGCTTTCATTTTATAACACTCCACTTACTTGATACGTACTTTCTGTCTGCTTTTCAAACCAATGGATTTTTTCTCTAAAACGAACGACTTCTCCAATTACAATCATGCTCGGATTTTGAATTTGTTCTTTTTTCGCAACATCTACAATTGTCCCTAACGTCCCAACAACTGTGCGCTGCATAGATGTAGTTCCCCGCTCAATAATAGCGGCAGGCGTACTTTTATCTTTTCCATGCTTCATCAGTTGTTCACATATGTAGGGTAAATTGCTAACCCCCATATATACCGCTAAAGTCTCTACACCTTTCGCTAAATTTTCCCATTTCACTTCCTCTGCAGCATCTTCTTTTCGATGCCCTGTCACAATAGCAAAGCTTGCACTTGCATCACGATGTGTCACTGGGATACCCGCATAAGCAGGTGCAGCTATTCCAGCTGAAATACCAGGAACAATTTCAAATGGTACACCTTGCTTTGCTAACGCTTCGGCCTCTTCTCCCCCTCTACCAAATACAAATGGATCCCCACCCTTAAGTCTCGTTACAATTTTTCCTTTTTTCACATATTTAATAAGAAACGTGTTAATTGTCTCTTGCTTCATCGTGTGATAATTTGGTAGTTTTCCGCAATAAATTAAATCCGCTTCAGGCTTTGCATAGGAAAGCAATTCTTTATTTACGAGACGGTCGTACAAAATAACATCTGCCTTCTCAATACATTTCAATCCTTTCACAGTAATTAAATCTGGATCCCCAGGGCCCGCCCCAACGATATATACTTTTCCCATCATCTCTCCTCATTTCTACTATTAAAGTGAAACTTCCATCCTTATATATGAATGGAAGTTTTCATTTCTTCATATTTCAATGTTCTTTACTCATGAATAACAAAGGCCGCGCTTTTTCGAATCTTCTTTTTTTCAAATAAAGCAATCTCCTTTACCTCTGGTAACGGTAAAAAATGTTTTTCAAGCTCAATCTCCGCCATCTTAAATGCCTGTTCTTCACTTTCAGCAACAACAACAATTGGAACAATGCTACTCACTAATACCGCTTCAAATCGATATAAATCCATATTGCCCCTCCTAAGACGCTATTACTTCTTCTAACACGTTATTTAACGCTATTTGTAATGTCTCTACACCAACGCGGCCTACAAAATCATAAAATGTTTCAGCCGGTAACTTATTTTCTTTGAAATAACTTATAAATGATGCGAGTACATCAGGTAGATCCTCACCATCTATTTTTCCTTTTAACTTTTGATTATAAGCACCACCATCTAACAATGTTCCACCTACATATATTTCAAATGCTTCAACAATTCCTTTTTCCTTCGTTTTCATTTTCACACCTTGTAATCCAATGTCCGCAATTTGACGTTGACCACACGAATTCGGACATCCTACCATATGAATACGAACCGGAACATCGAGTGCAATTTGTGTATCTAAGTATTCGGCAATTTTTCGTAATCTTTCTTTCGTTTCTACTAAAGCAAGATTGCAATATTCAATACCAGTACAAGAAACCGCGTGACCAATAAACGATTTCGGATTCGCTGATATCGCTTCAAACAACGGCTCAGTTAGTAAGCCAGTTACATTTTCCGGCGGAACATTCGGAATAATGAAGTTTTGCGAATTACATGTACGAATTTGTCCATTTCCATATTGTTTTGCAATTCTTGCAATCTCAAACATTTCTTCTGCATGTAGGCGCCCTACCGGCACATTAAAACCTACATATTTTAGTCCCTCTTGTTTTTGATCTTGGACACCATAAAAGTATCCCGCATTCCAGCCTTTGAGAGCACTTTCCCCTTTACTTTGTAATGGTCCTGTATACTCTATTAGTTTCTCTTTAAACTTCTCTGCTCCCCAGTCTGCAACAAGAAATTTCAAACGAGCTAAATGACGTTTTTCGCGATATCCAAAATCACGGAATATCGTAGCAATCGCAATCGCTACCGCCTTCACTTCTTCTGGTAAAACGAATACATCTAATTCATCAGCTAAATGTGGACGAGCTGATAACCCACCACCTACTTTTATATGAAAACCAACTTTTTTCTCACCATCTATCTCTTTCGTAGCAGGTGTAAATGCAACACAGTTAATCTCTGCATTTGCTGCGTTATAAATGTTAGAACTAATAGACATTTTAAATTTACGTGGTAAGTTAGAAAACTCTTCATTATGTTGGAAGTAGTCATATACCTCTTTCACAATATGCGTTGTATCAAATAATTCATTTGCATCAATACCAGCAAGTGGATTTCCTGTAATATTACGCGTTATATCACCACACGCTCCAGCTGAAGATAACCCAACTCTTGCTAATCTTTTAAAAATATCTGGAATTTGATGAATTTCTAACCAATGAAACTGAATCGCCTGTCTTGTCGTAATATCGATTACGTCACGTCCATAATCCTCAGCGATAGAAGCAAGCACTTCTGCCTGTGCATTCGTAATAATCCCAGAAGGAATATTTACGCGCATCATAAAATAACCAGCTTCTTTCGGTCTTTGTAAATACAACCCTGCCCATTTGAATGCGTCCCACTCTTCTTTCGGAATAGATTCGAAGCCATTCTCTGCATAGTAAGGAATATCATTAAAGATTTCCAATCCATCTTTTTTTAATTTATTTTTCTCAGTTTGATTTAATTTTTCATTGTTAGCCCATACTTTTTCATAACTCATTTTTTATCCCCCTATATCAAACTACGCTCTTGTAAGTACTTCACGATTTGTTCTGCACATTCTTCAATAGAATACTTATGCGTTTCTACAATTAATTCCGCTTTCTCTGGTTCCTCATACGGTGAATCGATACCTGTAAACTCTTTAATATCACCTTTTCTTGCTTTTTTATAAAGCCCTTTCGGATCACGTTTC
The DNA here is from genome assembly GCF_054062215.1 of Bacillus sp. TE9106W. Lineage (NCBI taxonomy): Bacteria > Bacillati > Bacillota > Bacilli > Caryophanales > Bacillaceae > Bacillus > Bacillus sp. TE9106W. The sequence continues at coordinate 95,045 of NZ_JBSSFA010000015.1, read as the reverse complement.
TCACACTCTTCAATTGGACATTTTACAAACACTTCTATAAATTCATCTACAGCTAATAGATCTCTAACTTGTTTTCGGTCTACTCGAAACGGTGAAATAAACGCTGTAAGAACAACAGTACCTTGATCGACAAATAGCTTCGCCACTTCGCCAATACGTCTTATATTTTCCATACGATCACTTTCAGAAAAACCTAAATCTTTATTTAAACCGTGGCGTATATTATCTCCATCAAGTACATAGTTTCCAATATTCTTTTCAAATAGTTTACGAGCAACCGCGTTCGCTACTGTAGATTTACCCGAAGCTGATAAACCAGTAAACCAAATTACAAAACTATGATGCCCATTCTTCACTCTTCTCTCATCTTTTGAAACAGAAGCTGTATGCCAAGTAATATTCGTATCCATCTCATTCTCTCCCTATTCTGTTACTACTTCTTTTTTCAAACCTTTAATTAGTACCTCTACTACCTCTTTACGACTAAATGTACTTGGCGGAATCTCACCGTTTCGTAATAGTTCTCTTACTTTCGTACCCGATAAAATAACATGATCTTCTTTTCCGTGCGGGCATGTTTTTGTCGAAGCCATTGCTTCACATTTCGTACAGTAAAAACTATGCTCAAAAAATAACGGTGTAATCCCTAACTCTTCCACTGTAAAGTTTGTAAAAATTTCTTGCGCTTCATAAGTTCCGTAATAATCTCCTACCCCAGCATGATCGCGCCCTACGATAAAGTGGGTACATCCAAAATTCTTTCTAACTAATGCATGGAATATTGCTTCCCTCGGTCCTGCGTAACGCATTGCCGCAGGAAATACACTTAAAAAGACACGATCTTTCGGATAATAGTTTTGAAGTAATACTTCGTAGCTTTCCATCCTTACATCAGCTGGAATATCGTCCGATTTTGTTTCCCCAACGAGCGGATTTAAAAAGAGTCCATCTACAATTTCAAGAGCAGATTTTTGAATATACTCATGGGCACGATGTACCGGGTTCCTCGTTTGAAATCCTACTACTGTTTTCCAACCGCGTTTTTTAAATTCTTCTCTCGTTTCAATTGGATCTAAATGATAAGAAGGAAACGGATTATTTTCAAAGCGTTTCGTAAGAACAATAGCCCCACCGACATAAACGTTCGGTCGTTCATATAATTTTTTCACTCCCGGATGAGCCTCATCCGTCGTTTTATATACTAGTAACGCTTCTTTTTCCTTATTAGGCACAAAAATATCTTCTATTTGAATGACACCATATACATTTCCACCGTTAACAAGCTTTACTTCCTCTCCAGATTTTAGACTCTTTGCCACTTCTTCTGTTACTGGTAATGTAATTGGTATACTCCAAACGCTCCCATTATCTAAACGAAGCGTTTCTACAACTGAATCATAATCTTTCTTTCCTAAAAAACCAGTAAGCGGGCTATATCCCCCTGTCGCTAATAGTTCTAAATCACTTAACGCAATGTTATCTAGCCCAATTTCTTTTTCAATTTGTGATACGTCATATGTCTCGTCTACAAGGTTTACCAATTCGTTTACTGTACTCATTTTCTATATCTCCTCTTTGTTTTATTTCAAGATTCATCTTATTGATAATGAAGACCACATTCAGTTTTCACTTTCCCAGCCCATCTACCATCTCTCGAATCGCCACCCTCTCCTACAGGCAACGTACACTTCTCACACCCAATACTTGGATATCCAATATCATGTAATGGGTTATACGGCAAGCTATGCTTGTATACATATCGCCATACTTCTTTCCACGTCCAATGAATGAGCGGACAAACTTTAATAGATTGAAAACGATGATCTTGATTTATAAACTTTGTATGCTTACGCGTTTCTGATTGTTCTCTCCTCAACCCTGATATCCACGCTTTTTCATTCGCTAATGATTCTTCTAACGGTAAAATTTTTCTAATCTTACAACAGAGATTAGGATTGCTTTCCCATAGCTTGTCACCATGCAATTTGTCTTGTTCATCAAGTGTAAGTTTTGGCTGTTTTTCTATAATATTCAATGAAGGAAATCGTTCCCGCACTTTTTGAATTAATTCATACGTTTCTTGAAAATGTACGTTTGTATCCAAAAATACAACTTTAGCAGATGGATTTACTTGGTTAATAAGATGCAGTAGTACCATCCCTTCCACTCCGAAGCTACATGCGTATACAATTTCACTTTTATATTCTTTATACGCCCAACTTAATACTGATAGCGCGCCTTTCGTTTCATCTTCTTCTGAAAATGAAACATCATTTTCTTCCCACGTTTCATACGTCAACATGTTTTTTCCCCCTGTAAAAGCAAAAAGACGGTTTTAACCTAATGAAATAGGTTAAAACCGCCTCTAGTTTTTCTAGTCAGCGCTTTTTACTTTAAACGTACTTTTTCACTTTTCTCTAGTTGAATGACTTTTCCATCTTGTACAACAATTGTAATTGAACCATATTTCATATCAGCAAGCATCGCTTGAATTCTCTCAGATACTTCCTCAAAATGTTCCCGTACGCTCACGCGAACAGCCCCCCTTTTTATTCATAAAAAAAATCTTTCCCATTTCGAAAAGACTGTTCGGTAATATATTTTACCTTATCTTTCAAAATGGATTCCATTTTGCTGGATTTAGCACCTTGCTTTCTATAAGCAGGTTGCCGAGCTTCGCCGGGCCAGTTCCCTCCGCTTCTCTTGATAAGCTTTGTATTTGTATTTTATCACAATTCTGATTTTTTTCAATCCTAGTTTTCCGATATATTTTAATTATTTTATTTTACAAAAAAGGAATTGCCCATCCGAACAACTCCTTTTTCTCTCTTAAACAAGTTCTTTAATACGTATGCGATCGTTCCCAATAATATTTTCATATGTTTCGCGCTCTACAACAATTTGTGATGTACCACCTTTCACGAAGACGACAGCTGGTCTACGAATCCGATTATAATTATTCGCCATCGAGTACCCGTATGCCCCTGTACAAGAAATCGCTAGTAAATCGGCAGAAGCAACTTTCGGTAAAGTAATATCCCAAATTAACATATCTCCGCTCTCACAACATTTGCCTGCAATCGAAACAGTCTCCTCATTCTCATCATTCCCTCGATTTGCTAACATTGCTTCATAACGAGCGTTATATAAAGCAGGTCTTAAATTATCAGTCATTCCACCATCCACTGATACATATTTCCGAATACCAGGAATGTCTTTCACAGATCCGACTGTATAAAGTGTCGTTCCAGCATCCCCTACAATGCTACGACCTGGCTCAACCCATATTTCTGGCAATGGATAATTACATACTGTAAATTGTTCTCTCACTGCACTTGTTACAGCTCGCACGTATGTCTCAAGAGTTAATGGTGTATCTGACTCTGTGTAGCGTATTCCAAATCCTCCGCCCACATTTAGCACTTTTACTACATAGTTTGTTCGCTCTCTCACTTCTTCTAAAAATTGATGAAGAACTTCGATCGCTCGCACAAAGCCAGCCGTTTCAAATATTTGTGATCCGATATGTGAATGAATCCCTAACACGTTATAATTTGATTTTTGTAAAGCAAGCTCAATCGCCTGCATTGCTTGACCATTTGACACGCCAAATCCAAATTTTGAATCATCTTGACCTGTTGTAATATATTCATGTGTGTGCGCCTCTACTCCAGGTGTTACACGAATTAATATGTTCACAAATTTCCCATGTTGCACTGCTAAATCATGCAAAATTTCTAATTCCAAGAAATTATCTACAACAAAACAACCAATATTCGCCTGAAGAGCCATCACGATTTCTTCTTCTGTTTTATTATTGCCGTGAAAATGAATGCGTGATGCCGGAAATCCTGCTTGAAGCGCAGTATATAATTCCCCTCCAGAAACAACGTCTAATGACATATTCTCTTCACGAGCTACTCGGCACATCTCCATGCACAAGAACGCCTTGCTTGCATATGCTACTTGATAAGAGAACCCACTTTCTTTAAAAGCACGATGAAATGCGCGGCACTTTCCTCGAATTGACTCTTCATCGTATACATAAAGCGGTGTTCCGTATTGTTTTGCTAGCTGCGTCGTATCGCACCCTCCAATTTCTAAGTGTCCTTGCCCATTGATTCGGCTTGTGCCTTGTAAATACATTTGAATTCCTCCCTTATTTCCTCTAAAACTCATAACCCCAATCTTCTATTCATTGCAGCACGCTTTTAGATAGACAAAAAACGCGCGGAACAATGTTCACACGCGTTTCTTATTAGGAAAAATATATATTGAAAAAATAAACGAGTTGTTATCTCCTCAAAATAAGAAACCGCATCAACATCTCCAAATAGCTCTCCATAAAATAAATCTTATGACAGTACTACATTTATTCAATGCAGTCCCAATATATGAATAAGATGGTTATTCTTACATTTCGGCAATAGTCCCTTTCAACCTATGATCACAGATTCCATTCAATCTCCCATAGCTTACTCTTTCCTATCGCGGCCTCTACCTTTGAGAGTAGATGAGGTAAGTCTATTTAATTTTCAAACATCTAATTGTTGCTATTAACAATACCAAAGGACCATTTTATTTGTCAAACAATTTTTTATATTGTTTTTTTACAGTTTAGTTTCGTATCATTTGGTAAGCGCTTTACTAAAACCTTCGTCACTTCCCATTCGCCTTCGTCGTTATTAAATGTAATTGTTACCTTCTCAAATGGTGGAGCAATTTTCCCAGCGACTCGTTCATACTTTGTCACTTCAATACTCGCTTGAAATAAATATGTACCGCTATACACTTTTTTTAAACTAATAATTTTAGGACATTGATACGGCTTCAAGCTCCCATATTGTTTTTCAATCGCTTTATTTATTTTCGGGAATAACACAGAATAAAGGGCATCTTCCATAAGAGGTGCCTCATATTGAGCTACCGACACACTCGGTGAAGCAAAAAGTATAACACTACTGCATACTATAAAATATAATAATTTTCGCATTATAACCTCCCTATTGTTACACGATTCTTTCTGCACACGATAATAATCATACATAGAAACTCCATTTTATTGTCTCCTACTGTCCTTTTTCTACTCAATTATTATAAAAAAGTCCACAACTCTCTTTTATTTTCGTATAATGATACTCATAGTATAATAAACATAATAACAAAGGACTGTTCGTATATATAAAATGAGGCGTTAATCAAATCGGCTCACAAGAACTGTCATGCTTTTTAGGAGAGGAGTATATTATGCTACAACGTCTGTTTCCAAAACTGCGATTTGCACTCGTTGCGGTCGTTTTACTATGGATAAAAACATATATTGTGTACAAGCTAGCATTTGATATTAAAATTGATAATTTCTTTGAAGAATTTATGCTTTTTATTAATCCACTAGCTGCGTTACTTTTATTTTTCGGTTTTGCTTTATTTGCATCTAAACACCGAAACCGCATTATAGTTGGGATTAGTTTTATACTATCATTCATTTTATTTGGAAATGCAATGTTCTATGGATTTTATAACGATTTCGTTACGTTCCCGGTGTTATTTCAAACAAATAATATGGCTGATTTAGGGACAAGTATAAAAGAACTCTTTACGTACAAAACATTACTTTTATTTGCAGATGCGATTATTTTAATGTTTCTTTCACGTAAATTCCCGGCATTTTGTGACAAGACGCCGCTTTCTCGCTCTGAGAAGCGAACTTTCTTTAGCGGTGTAACAGCTCTATTAGCACTACAAATTGTTGTTTCTGTTATTTATAAACCACAAATGTTCTCACGCTCATTCGATCGTCAAACTGTCGTGAAAAATTTAGGTTTATACACATATCATCTATTTGATATTACACTGCAATCAAAATCTTCAGCTGAACGTGTATTTGCAAGTGGGGACGGGTTCTCTGAAATTAAAAACTATACAGACTCAAAAGATAAGCAAGTTGATAAGAACTTATTTGGAGCTGCAAAAGGTAAAAATGTCATTTTGATTTCAATGGAATCTACACAAAGTTTTGTTATTAATAAAAAAATAAATGGAAAAGAAATTACTCCATTTTTAAACGAATTTATTAAAGATAGTTTTTATTTCGATAACTTTTATCATCAAACAGGACAAGGTAAAACTTCTGATGCTGAATTTATCGTTGAAAATTCACTTTATCCGTTAGACCGCGGTTCTGTATTCTTTACTCACGCAACAAATGAATATACAGCTACACCAGAACAATTAAAAAAATACGGATATTCTTCTGCTGTCTTCCATTCAAATGATAAAGCGTTTTGGAATCGGGATGTAATGTATCCTGCACTTGGATATGATCGTTACTTTAATTTAAATGATTACGTAGGCACAGAACAAATGTCAGTCGGTTGGGGATTAAAAGATAAGGAGTTCTTTGAACAATCTATTCCAAAGTTAAAATCTTTACCACAGCCGTTCTATACAAAATTCATTACTTTAACAAATCATTTTCCATTTCTTCTAAATCCAGAAGATCAATATGTTGATGAGTTTAATTCGGAAAGTGGCGTTGTAAACCGTTACTTCCCAACCGTTCGTTATACGGATGAAGCTCTTAAACAATTTATTAAACAATTAAAAGCAGAAGGACTGTATGACAACTCTGTTATTGTCATTTACGGAGATCATTACGGTATTTCTGAAAACCATAACGCAGCTATGGCTCAGTTCCTTGGGAAAGACGCTATTACACCATTTGATTCTATGCAATTACAACGCGTCCCTCTCATTATTCATGTACCTGGCCAAGAAGGAAAAGTCATTTCTAAAGTGTCTGGTCAAATTGATATTAAACCAACGCTACTTCATTTACTTGGTATTAAAACAAATAAATCAGTTGAATTTGGAACTGACCTATTTATTAAAGAAGAAGATCCACTTATGGTAATGCGTGATGGTAGCTTCGTTTCGGAAGATTATGTGTATACAAAAAACATGTGCTATAAAAGAAGTACGGGCGAAGAAGCAGACATCTCATTATGTCAACCGAATATTGAAAAAGCAAAAACTGAATTAAAACTCTCCGACAAACTCATTTATGGAGATTTATTACGTTTCGATCCTACGAATCAGTATAAAACCGGAACGATGACAACGAAATTTGAATAGTAAAAGAAGCAGCTTTATAAAAGTTGCTTCTTTTTTTACTTGTTTTTCAAATCATTCTTCTATGAAATCTTTCACAAATTGGGAATTTCTTTCGTATGAGGAATAAATTTATGGTATGATAAAATAAGTAAACTTTCATACACTAATTAAGAATTTATTACAGAAAGCAAGGGATCAGATTTTGTATAGAGCAGCTATTCCAAACTTATTTACGCTCGGAAATTTATATAGTGGATTCTTGTCAATCGGCTATGCATCTTTAGGATATTATAAATCAGCTGCTATTTTAGTACTTATCGGGATGATGTTAGATAGTCTTGATGGGCGTGTTGCTCGTTTATTACGTGTTGATTCACAAATGGGAAAAGAGCTTGACTCGCTTGCGGATGTCGTAACATTTGGTGCAGCACCTGCTGTTCTTATGTATTACACATCTTTCTCTAATTATGGAATCATCGGACTATACATAGCGGGGCTATTCCCTCTTTTCGGAGCATATCGTTTAGCACGATTTAATGTAACACCATCTTCTACTTCAATGAAATATTTCACTGGGGTACCGATTACAGCAGCGGGAGGGCTTGTTGCTTTCTTAACATTATTTTCACATACCATTCCAAAAATCGTTCTTATTACAGTATTTGTAACGTTCGCATTTTTAATGGTGAGCCGCATTCGTATCCCAAGTTTAAAAGATGTACCAATTCCACGATATAGCATCATTATTACACTATTTTTAGTTGGAATCATTATCACAATGTATCAAACAGGGTTCGGTAATTTTTCTGTTTTCTTATTCATTGCTATTCCACTATATATTTTGTACATGCTATCTCAATTCCTTAGACAAAGACCATCAAAAAGAGCAAATAAAGAAAAATAAAAAGAAACCTTCCGGTTCCGGAAGGTTTCTTTTTATTTTGTAACGAATACTTTTTGATTTACAGGTGTTACAGGTTCTTCACCATTTAATACAGCTAAAATATTTCTTACTGCCATTTCAGCCATCGCATCACGCGTTTCAAATGTTGCATTTCCTACGTGAGGAGCAAGTACTACATTCTTTAATCCTTTTAACTCTTCAGTAATTTTCGGCTCAAATTCGAACACGTCAAGAGCTGCTCCTTCAATTTCATTCGTTTTTAACGCATGAGCAAGTGCCGCTTCATGCATAATTGGTCCACGTGAAGCATTTACAATATATGCTGTTTTCTTCATCATTTTAAACTGTTCTTCATCAATCATATGATGCAATTTCGGATTATACGCAGAGTTAATTGTAATAAAGTCTGCTGTTTGTAATAATTCTTCCAATGTTACATATGTTGCTTCCAATTCACTTTCAGCTTCAGGTTTTCGATTTGGTCCTGTATATAAAATATTCATTCCAAATGCTTTCGCACGTTTTGCAACTGCCTTTCCGATTTCTCCAAGGCCAATAATTCCAATTGTTTTACCATGTACTTCTCGGCCTAAGAAAAATAACGGTGCCCATCCGTTAAATCCCGTTGTACGGCATAGCGTATCACCTTCAGGAATTCTACGTGCAGCTGCTAAAAGAAGTGCAAATGTTAATTCTGCTGTCGCTTCCGTTGATACTTTCGGTGTATTCGTTACCGCAATCCCTTTTTCTCCAGCATACGTGTAATCAATATTATCGTAACCAGCACCGTAGTTTGCAACAATCTTCAAATTAGATGCCGCATCAATCACTTCTTTTGTCACCTTTGTAGAAAGTAGACTTAGCAATGCATCTTTATCTTTTACACGCTCTGTTAATTCATCTAAAGAAATTAACTCCTCTTTATCGTACATTTCCACATCATGATCTTTTAATAGTTCTAATCCGATTTCGGGAATTTTTCCTGCTACTAATATTTTTGCCACTATACTAACACCTCTTCTATACAAAATAGGATATCTCTTATCTTTCATTGTAAGAAATCCACATATAAAAACCAAGGAATTTGATTATAGTTTTAAAAATCGACACTTTTCCATGAAAAAAGAGGAGATGCAAGTCTCCCCTCTTTTTACGCTTTTTCTTGCGATGCTTTTCCGAGCTTCACATCAATTGTTCCTTCTGCAACTGTATCGCTAATTTGCTCCTCAATAACTGACTGAGCAGTATTCGTTGTTTCAGAAGTATACGATTGTTGCTGTACACCTTGTACATTTTGTTTATTTTGTTGTTTCGCCATTTCTTACCCTCCTTTTTATTCTTTCTTATTTTGAACAAAAAGAACGGTTTTCATCAAAAAATCGTGATCATTTTGAAATTGTTACTTCTTCTAGTAATCTCATCGTTCTGACTCGTTTCGTAAATGTAGCTAAGTGAGAAATATCATGATTACGTAACGTCTTTACATTCTCTTCCACATATTTTCCTAAATCGTTTGGATAATGAGCATCTGAAGAAAGTGTAATCGGAACTTCGTGTTTAGCTAATACTTGTAAATAGAGCGGACTCGGGCACATTTCGCGCACAGGATAACGATAATACAATCCTGCATTTATTTCCGTTGCCGTATTTGTTTCTACTAATGCACGCGCAATTTCCTTGTAATAAGAAAGTTGTTCATTCTCATCTAACCGATAATTAAATACTTTTATGTTGTCAAGATGAGCAATAATATCAAATAACTCAGAACGAACTGCGCACTCAACCGTTTTGAAAAACGTATCATATAAAGAGTATAAGTCATGTTCCTTGAAATATTCTTTCGTATCTGGATTATCAAATCCCCAGCCATTTAAAAAATGAACAGAACCAATTACATAATCAAAGTCTCCTAATGCGAGTAAAGATTGTAATTCTTGTTCACCACCAATAAAATAATCCGCTTCAATTCCAAGTTTAAGCGTAACACCTCTTTTACTCCACCGTTCTTTCGCCTCTTCAATTGCCTTTGTAAAATCATGTATTGAAGCTATCCTTACTTGGTCTAACCATTCCTTTTGTAAACATCCAAGCCCTGAATCACTAATATCAACATATTTTTCATAGTATTCTTTCGCTTCATAAAAACGGTATAAATGATCGACAATACCAACTTCTTTTATCCCTTTTCGCAAAGCTTCTTCTAAATATAAATCAATCCATTTCGTTGTAAATGGCCCTTCATTCACACGTCTTTGCAGGCGTTCTTGTGTTTTCACAAGCCATTCCATAGAATGTTTTTCTTCTTTTAGCGGTTCATAATGTTGCAGTGCTTCATTTATTTTAGCTAGCCATCCTATTGAATATGGCCCTTCTTCTAAATGAATGTGATAATCCACTTTCATACCTATTCCCCCTATAATGTATCTATTTCTCTTCTGTCCCCTACTCTTGAAAGCTTCCCATTTCTTTCTGTCACTTCCTCCATAATATCTTCTAATGGTATATTTTTTTCGGCTAATAACACGAAGCAGTGATACAATACATCAACCATTTCTTTTACTAGCTCTTCTTTATCATTATTTTTAGATGCGATGATTACTTCGGAACATTCCTCACCAATTTTCTTTAAAATTTTATCTTCTCCTTTTGAAAACAAATAATTTGTATATGATTCAGGAAGTGGATTTCTCTTTCGTTCTTCAATTGTTTCGAATAGTAATTTGAAGGTATTTTCCATATGTATCCCCCTATATAATTTTGTAATGAAAACATGTTTTTTCTCCCGTATGGCAAGCAGGTCCTACTTGTTTTACGAAAACAACGATTGCATCTTGATCACAATCTAAATAAAGCGATTGCACATGTTGGACATGTCCGGATGTTTCCCCTTTATTCCATAACGACCTTCTTGAGCGAGAATAAAACCATGTTCTTTTCGTTTTTAGCGTTTTTTCATATGCTTCTTCATTCATATAAGCTAGCATTAAAACTTCTTTTGTACCTTCTTCAATTACAACTGCCGGTAATAGTCCTTTTGAAAAGTTAGGTTTCATAACCGCACCTCGACGTTTGCATTTCTTAATTTTCTCTTTACGTCCCCTATTGTCGCCTCACCGTAATGAAAGATTGATGCCGCTAACGCTGCATCTACTGTTGTCTTTTGAAACACTTCTATAATGTGATCAGCATGACCACATCCACCCGACGCGATGACTGGTACGGAAACACTTTTTGAAATTTCTTCTGTTAAACGAAGGTCATATCCGTTTTTCGTTCCATCTGCATCCATACTCGTTAACAAAATTTCGCCGGCACCAAGCATAACAACGCGCTTTGCCCATCCAATTGCATCCATTCCCGTATCAACTCTTCCGCCGTTCACATATACATTCCACTTACCTTCTGCTACTTTTCTAGCATCAATTGCTACGACAATACATTGTGAACCAAAGTGCTGTGCCCCTTCTTCGATTAATTTTGGATTTCGCACTGCTGCTGAGTTAATTGAAACTTTATCTGCTCCCGCTCTTAGTAAATTGTACATATCTTTCACACTTGAAATTCCTCCGCCAACTGTAAGAGGAATAAATACTTTTGAAGCCGTTTTTTCTACAACATCTATAATTGTTTTTCGTCCTTCATGCGTTGCCGTAATATCTAAAAATACTATTTCATCTGCTCCCGCATCATTATATAAAGCTGCTATTTCAACAGGATCACCGACATCTTGTAACCCTATAAAATTTACCCCCTTTACGACTCGCCCTTCTTTCACATCTAGACATGGAATAATGCGTTTCGCTAACATAACTTTGTTACCTCTAGCACTTCTTCTAAATCAATCGTTTTCTCGTAAAGAGCCTTACCAATTATGACGCCGTATATGTTCATATCATTTAACTTTTTCACATCTTGTATAGATGCAACTCCTCCAGAAGCAATAAGACGAATAGCAACGCTTTTTTGTAGTAACTCCAATTGCTCTATATTCGGCCCTGCAAGTGTCCCGTCTTTCGAAATGTCTGTAAATACAATTGTTTGAACACCTATATTCTCCATTTGCTTTGCTAAATCAATGTAAGAAATTTCAGACACATCAAGCCAACCTCTCGTTGCTACGAAACCATTTTTCGCATCAATTCCAACGATGATTTTTTCTTTATATAGAAGAACTGCTTCTTCTAAAAATGTCTTATCATAAAGAGCAGCTGTTCCTAAAATCACTTTATCTACCCCTACTGAAAATAACTTCTCTACCGCTACAAGTGATCGAATTCCTCCTCCAACTTGCACAGGAATACGTACTGCCTTGCAAATTCTTTCAATGACGGACAAGTTTAACGACTCGCCAGCAACTGCTCCATCTAAATCAACAATGTGCAACCTTTTCGCTCCAAATTTTTCAAATATAATCGCTTGCGCAACCGGATCCTCATTCATTACAGTTTCTTTACTAAACTCTCCTTGATACAGTCTAACGCATCGCCCTTCTTTTAAATCGATAGCTGGGAAGATTTCCATGTTTCTACCACTCCTTTAAAATTTTTCAACATTTGCATGCCAATGTCACCACTTTTTTCAGGATGAAACTGCGCACCATATATATTTCCTTTTGCTACAAAACCAGGTACTTTCACTCCATAATCACTTATTCCACACACAATTTCATTTGGACAATCTGCGTAATAAGAGTGGACATAATATACGAAAGAACCGTCCTCTACTCCATTCCAAAGCGCTATTTCTCCTTCTTTCTTTAACTCATTCCATCCCATATGAGGAATTTTATAAGGAACTTTTAACTTTCGAATAACACCTGGCAATAAACTTAATCCGTTACAATCTTGGAGTTCCTCACTTTTTTCAAATAAAAGCTGCATTCCTAAGCAAATGCCTAGAAGTGGTTTTCTTGAACGCCCAATTTCTTGTAACACACGAACTAAATCTTTTTCTTCCAATATATCCATCGCTTTTGGAAATGCACCTACTCCTGGTAAAATCACTCCATCACTTCTAAAAATCTCTTCTTTATCACTCGTTACGATGTACGCTGCTCCAATGTATTTTAATGCTTGTTCTACACTACGAATATTTCCCATTCCATAATCTATAATGGCAATCAATTACAACATCCCTTTCGTTGAATTTACACCAGTAATGTGGGCATTTCTTTCGACTGCTTCTCTAAGCGCTCTACCAAACGCTTTAAATAATGCTTCAATTTTGTGATGTGTATTGCTTCCATATAAAATACGAGCATGTAATGTAATATTAGCGGCATGAGCAACTGCTCTAAAAAATTCTTCTGTTAGTTCTGTATCAAAATCCCCAAGTTTCGGATTCGTTAATTCTCCTTGAAATACAATATATGAGCGCCCACTAATATCAATTGCGACAAAGCCTAAAGATTCGTCCATCGGCACATATGCCGAGCCGTAACGGTTAATCCCCTCTTTATTTTGCAATGCTTCTTTTAAACAATTTCCGAGTACAATCCCAACATCTTCAACTGTATGATGCGCATCAACGAATACATCGCCTTCCGCCTCCACTTGCAAACCGAATCTTCCATGCCTTGCAAATAAAGTTAGCATATGATCAAAAAAACCAACTCCCGTTTGTACAGAAACGTTCTTTCCTTCATCAAGCTGCAAACTTAATTTTATTTTTGTTTCTGTCGTCTCACGTATTTGACTAAACTCCCGCATTATTCTTCCTCCCCAAATCTTATTTGAATTGCTCTCGCATGCGCATGTAGCCCTTCTTTATTGGCAAGTTCTACAATATGATGTTTTACATCTCTTAATGCTTCCTCCGTATAAGATAGAAAACTTGATTTTTTCACGAAATCATCGACTGATAACGGCGAGAAAAACCTTGCCGTTCCACTTGTCGGTAATACGTGATTCGGTCCCGCTAAATAATCACCGAGCGGTTCTGGTGCATACGGTCCAAGAAAGATAGATCCTGCATGTTTCACATAAGCTAGAGCATTCATCGGTTCTTTTATATGTAACTCTAAATGTTCCGGGGCGATTTCATTCGATAACTGTAGTGCCTCATCTATAGAAGGAACGATAAAAATGGCTCCATTTCTATTTATTGATTCACGTGCAATTTCGCTTCTTGGTAATGTTTCTAACTGCCTTTCTATCTCTTTTTCTACTTCTTTTGCTAATTCTATATTCGTTGTAATACAAATTGCTGTCGCTCTCTCATCATGTTCTGCTTGTGATAATAAATCAGCAGCAATATATTTTGCATTGCCAGTTTCATCAGCAATAACTACTATTTCTGACGGTCCAGCAATCATATCGATATTTACTATTCCGTATACTTCTCGTTTCGCTAGAGCGACGTACAAATTTCCTGGTCCAACTATTTTATCCACTTTCGGAATCGATTCCGTCCCGTATGCTAAAGCAGCAATTGCTTGCGCACCACCTATCATATAAATTTCATCTACTCCTGCAAGGCTTGCAGCAACTAAAATATGCGGATCAATTCCTCCTGCTCTTGGCGGTGTTACCATTACAATCTTTTTCACACCCGCGAGCTTTGCTGGCAATACATTCATTAATACTGACGAAGGATACGAAGCAGTTCCGCCTGGCACATATACCCCTATATTTTCTAACGGCCGAATGATTTGTCCCCTTATGATGCCTTTACTCGTGCAATCAAACATCGATTGTCTTTTTTGCTTTTCATGGTACGAAATAATGTTTTTCTTCGCCTCTTGTAACGCTTCTAAAAATGAACTCTCTACAAACATACTCGCTTGTTTTATTTCTTCTTCACTTACACGAACATCTTTAATCTCTACACCATCAAACTTTTTTGTATAGAAAGATAACGCCTCATCTCTACTCTCTCTTACGTTCTGAACGATTTCCCTGACACTTCTTTGAACAGTTTCTTCTATTATATTAGCGTTTTCTCGTAACAGTTTTATTTTCGTTAACGCCTTTTGAAAATCCTCGCAAACTATCTCCATTACAAGTCCCCCTATTTTCCTGACAAAATTTCTTGCTCCATCATATTTATAATACTGAATATTTCGTCTTTTTTAGTTTTTAAGGCAGCCTTATTTACAATCATTCGAGCAGATATAGAATACATTTCCTCAAATACAATGAGTCCATTTTCTTGTAATGTTTTTCCTGTTTCAACAATATCAACAATCGCATCTGCCAATCCAAGAATAGGAGCAATTTCTACAGAACCTTCTATTTTAATAATTTCTACATCCTCTCCTTTATTATGAAAATAGTTAGAAGTAATATGTGGATATTTCGTCGCAATGCATTTCTTCCGGTAGCTCTTCGGATTATACGTAGGAATAGAAGCGACACAAAACTTACACACGCCTACTCCTAAATCTAACATTTCATAAATATCTTTCTCGTTTTCCATTAAAATATCTTTTCCAACGACTCCGATATCCGCTACTCCATGTTCTACATAAGTAGCAACATCTACTGCTTTCACTAAAATAAATGAGATATCCGTATTTTTACTTTGAAAGACAAGTTTTCTTCCTTTATTTTTGAGCTCTGAACAATCAATTCCAATTTGCTCAAAGAGCGGAATCACATGTTTTTCTAATCTCCCTTTCGTTAACGCAATTTGAATGTTACGCATGAAGTTTCTCCTTCTTTCTGGACGACCCATTTCTCTTTCCATACATATTCCACTAATGATTCGTTCTTTGCCTCAACGACCGTTACGATTTGATTTTTTCTAGCAAATTGAAAAGTATCATTTAAATTAGAGAATAAAGATAGCGCTACTTTTTTCCCGTCCTTTTGAAGTAAATTTCGTAATCGTTCCGCTTCTGCTAATCTATTTAACTCGTAATGAATCATAATATCTATTCTCTTTCGTTCATATGGCTCTTGCTGCTCTTGCAGCGCCTTTACAATTTGATTAACTTGCACCGCGAGTCCAACAGCCGGTAACATTTCTCCAAAATTTCCAATTAACTCATCATATCTTCCTCCACTAACAATTTCTTCTCCAATTTCATATATATACCCTTTGAAAATAACGCCTGTATAATAGTCCAAATGTTGAATCATTCCTAAATCAATTGATATGTAAGATCCATAGCCTAGTTTTTCAATTGCTTCATATATTTCCTTTACTCTTGTAATAGCCATTTTCATTTCATTACTTGAGGCGAGTTTTTCTGCTTCCTCAATCACTTCTAAATTCCCAAATAACCTCGGTAATTTCTCCAGTAACTTTACTGTTTCATCACATCGATCTAATTTCTTATCTCTAATAAAATTGGATAAAGCGGCATAATTTTTACTTTCAATATATGTTCTAAGAATTTTCTCTTCTTCCTCATGAATGGAGAGCTTTTTGACAATACATTTATATAACTGTACTTGCCCAATCTCGATTGTAAAAGATTGCACCTTCAACTTTTGAAGTGATTGAATGACGCTTATAACACATTCAATTTCAGCTCTTACATTATCAATACCGATAATTTCAATACCACTTTGTACAATCTCATTATATTTTCCAGCAAGAGACTCATTCGCTCGAAATACATTTCCGCTATACGTCACTTTAAGTGGCGTATCACACCTCTGCGTTCCCGTCACTCTCGCTAAAGGAATTGTCATATCTGGACGCAATACGATAATCCGTCCCTTTTCATCAAAAAATTTATACATCTTTTCTTCATCTATCGGCCTGCTTTGAAAGGCGAACACATCATAAAATTCAATTGTTGGTGTTCTTATTTCTTCATAACCTCTCTCTAAAAAAGTACGCCTTAATTTTTGCTCCACTTCTTCAATTAACGTACACTCTTCAAATAAATAATCTCTCGTTCCATTTGGATTTGCCCGTTTCCATTTTGTCATCTAAATTCTCACACCTTTCCTTTTCTAATGTATGCTTATTTCATGCATCTAAACCGAAAATAAAAAGAGCCTTGTAGATAAAATATACCTACAAGGCTCTTTCGTAGCGTGTAGGTACAACGGGAATAACCCTTGCACCTACACGTTTTCACGCTAGGTTCAAGGGCTTTACGTATGATGATGTAGTTGTGTAAGCATTTTAATAGATTGCATGATATTCATAATACTTACTCCCTTTCTCCTCTAATTTTTACATAGTATATAACACATAATTCTGAATGTAAATACATTTTAAATATTCCGTCATATCTCAATATGCAGCTACCCTTCTTTCATACTCTTTTATTTCTTGTTCATATTGCATTGTAATACTAATTTCATCTAAACCATTTAATAATTTCTCTTTCCACATTTTCTCGATTATAAAATGGAATCTGTGGGTACTCGTTGTAATGACTTCATTCTCTAAATCTACTTCTATTTGTTCTCTCGCATCCGTTTTGACAAGCTTCTCTCGCATTTCTTTATCCATTACAATTGGTAACATACCATTTTTCATACAATTCATATAAAAAATATCTGCAAATCCTCCGGCGATAATTACGCGGAAACCATAATCAGCAAGTGCCCAAGGTGCATGTTCTCTTGAAGAACCACATCCAAAATTATTACCTGTAATTAATATACTTGCCCCTTTTCTATCTGGTGCATTTAGTGGGAAATTAGGGTTTTCGTGTCGCTCATTATCATATCGCCACTCATCAAATAAAAACTTTCCAAACCCAGTTCTTTCAATTCTCTTTAAATATTGCTTCGGAATAATTTGATCCGTATCAATGTTATCATTCATTAGTACTGCGGCAGTACCTTTATGAATACGAAATGGCTCCATCATAACTCTCCTTTCTAATATCAACAAAATGACCATATAACGCAGCTGCTGCCGCCATTGCTGGGCTAACTAAATGCGTTCGTGCTCCTTTTCCTTGTCTTCCTTCAAAATTACGATTTGAAGTTGAAGCACAATGCTCTCCTTCAGGTACTTGATCTGGATTCATTCCAAGACACATGGAACATCCAGGTTCTCTCCATTCAAATCCAGCTTCTTCAAATATGTGATGTAGTCCTTTTTGCATCGCCGCATCCCTTACTCTTTTCGATCCAGGTACAACGAGTGCTCGCACACCTTCTTTTACCTTTCTCCCTTTCACAACAGATGCAGCAATTTCTAAATCAGATAATCTAGAATTTGTACAAGATCCAATGAAGACATGCTGAACTGGAATGTCATACGTACTTTGTCCAGGGATTAATCCCATATAAGAGAATGCTCTTTCGTCATTTACATCATGCTTTTCTGGCAATTTCTCATCAATACGAACTCCCATACTCGGGTTCGTTCCCCACGTAACGTACGGCGCTAAATCCGTAACATCTATCGAAATATGTAAATCATAAATTGCATCTGCATCTGTATACAGTTCAAACCATTTCTTCTCGAAAGTTTCATAGTCTCTCGGTGCATATTTACGTCCTTTTACATAAGCAAATGTTTTTTCATCCGGTGCGATAATACCCGCTTTTGCTCCTCCTTCAATCGCCATATTACAAAGCGTCATTCTCTCTTCCATCTCCATGGTCCCAATCGTCTCTCCGTAAAATTCCATTACGTATCCAGTTCCAACTGCTACACCGTACTTTGAAAGGAGATGCAAAATAATATCTTTTGCGTAAACGCCTTTCTGTAATTTTCCTTTTAACTCAATTCCCATCGCTTTCGGTTTTCTTTGCCACAACGTTTGCGTTGCCAATACATGTTCCACTTCACTCGTACCAATGCCAAATGCTAGCGCGCCAAACGCACCGTGCGTTGCTGTATGACTATCACCACAAACAATTGTTTTTCCTGGCTGCGTGAGCCCAAGTTCTGGTCCGATAACATGAACGATCCCTTGCTCTTCATCTCCGATATCCGCTAACGGCACCTGAAATTGTTTACAGTTTGCCCGAAGTGTATCTAGTTGCTGCTTCGCAATGCGATCAGTAATATTCCAAACATCTTTCGTTGGAATATTATGATCCATCGTTGCGAATGTTAAATCTGGTCTGCGTACCTTTCGATTTGTAAGCCGCAAGCCTTCAAAGGCTTGCGGTGACGTTACTTCATGAACAAGATGCAGATCGATATATAATAAATCCAATCCACTTTCGTTGGTCGTAACTACGTGTCTTTCCCAAAGCTTATCTAGCAACCTTTGCCCCATTATTTTCCTCTCCCTACTAGCGCTTGCTCTTCCATTTCTTGCATAACTGCTTTTGTAAATGAAGTTGTCGTTTCAGTCCCCCCGATATCTGCTGTACATTTTCCTGATTTAAGGACTGCTGAAATCGCTTCTTCAATTGCACACCCTTCCCTCGTTAATCCAAACGATTGCCCAAGCATCATGGCAACAGAGCGCATCATAGCAATTGGATTCGCCTTATTTTTCCCGGCAATATCCGGTGCCGATCCGTGAATAGGCTCATATAAGGAAGGACCCTTTTCCGCGTGACTTGCTGACGGAAGCATCCCTAATGATCCAGCTAATACGGAAGCTTCGTCACTTAAAATATCCCCAAATAAATTTTCTGTTACAATTACATCAAACCGTCCTGGATTCCGAATTAGCTCCATAGCGGCCGCATCTACTAAAATATGTTCTAGTTCAACATCTGGATAACGAAGTGCTACTTCTTCTGTTACAGTTCTCCATAGTTTACTAGATTCTAAAACATTCGCCTTATCAATAGATGTTACTTTTTTCTTCCGCTTACTCGCTAATTGAAAGGCGTAAGAAACGATACGTTCAATTTCATGGCGATGATACGTAAGTGTATCTGTTGCTACTTCGTCCGTTCGTTCTTTCGGATAAGAAAAATAAATTCCACCTGTTAATTCACGAACGACAACGAAATCAATTTCATCAGCCTTTTTTAATGGTGATAAATGTGCCGTTGCACTTTCTACCGTGACAGGGCGAACGTTCGCAAATACACCAAGCCCTTTTCTTAAAGCTAATAATCCTTTCTCTGGTCTTTCTTTCGCACCATCCCACCTTGGTCCACCAACTGCGCCTAGTAAAACCGCATCACTTGCTAAACAAGCTGCAAGTGTTCGTTGTGGTAATGGCTGCCCCGTTAAATCGATAGCAACACCACCAAAATGCTCATCTTGCAAATGAAAATGATGTCCATATAGCCTCTCTACCATATGCAATACTTCCTTCGCACTTTCCATAACTTCTGGGCCAACACCATCACCAGCTAAACAAACGATACGTTTTTCCAATTTCAACACTCCTTTTAACCGAATTTTCAGAACTTTAATTTGATAGGTGAGAATAGCTCCTCTCACCTATCAAACACTTATTTCACAAGCTGGATAAAAGATTTCAATTTCCCCGCTGCGTGGACATATGCTCTTGCCGACGCTTCCAATACGTCTTGTGCAACACCAAAACCTGATACTTGATGTGCTCCTTCTTTTAATTCAACATGAACATGAGCCAGTGCATCTTGACCTTGTGTAATAGATTGTATGCGATAATCCGCCAATTCACATTCCAATCCTAAAATTCTTTGGATTGCATTATAAATCGCTTCAATACTACCAGAGCCAGTAGCTGCATCTTCGAATACATTTCCTTCCTCATCTTTTAGTACAACTGTCGCACATTGTGTACTATTTGATACGAAATGTACTTGCAATTGCGTAATGTTATATTGCTGAGCCGCAAATGCTGCTTCACCAAGCATAAGTGCTCGTAAATCTTCCTCCGTAATTTCCTTCTTACGATCAGCTAATTTTTTAAATGCTTCAAATACTGCATCCCGCTCGTCGTTTGTAAATTCATAGCCAAGTTCTTTCATTTTTTCTGTAAACGCGTGACGCCCAGAATGTTTTCCAAGTACAAATAGATTTTGAGATTCGCCTACTAGCGCGGGTTCAATAATTTCATATGTTGTCACTTCTTTTAATACACCATCTTGATGAATGCCTGATTCATGAGCGAATGCATTCGCTCCAACAATCGCTTTATTTTTCGGTACAACCATACCTGTTAATCTGCTTACTAATGTACTTGTTGCTTTAATTTCTTTTAGCGTCATAGAAGGCTCTGCTTTATAGAAATCTTTTCTAATATGAAGAGCAACTGCAACCTCTTCTAACGCCGCATTCCCTGCTCTTTCTCCAATCCCATTAATTGTTCCTTCTACTTGCAACGCTCCGCCTTCAACTGCAGCTAATGAATTTGCTACCGCCATCCCAAGATCATCATGACAATGACAAGAGAAAATTGCTTTTTCATATGAAGGAACGGATTCGTGTAAATATTTAAAAAGAGAATAATATTCTTCTGGATTCGTATACCCAACTGTATCTGGAATATTAATTACATTCGCTCCTGCACGAATCGCAACTTCTACCGCTTCAGCTAAAAAATCTCTTGCTGTTCTTGTTGCATCTTCTGCTGAAAATTGTACTGTCGGAAATAACGATTTCCCAAGTGTAACCGATCGATAAATACTATCTAATACATCTTCTTTTGACATACAAAGTTTATATTTCATATGAATATCACTCGTAGCTAAAAATACGTGTAAACGAGGAGATACCGCACCTTTCACAGCTTCATATGCTCTTCGAATGTCGCCTTCTTTCGCTCTAGCTAAACTCATAACTGTAGCATTTTGAATTGTATTTGCGATACGTTTTACCGATTGAAAATCCCCTTCGGAAGCTGCTGCAAAGCCAGCTTCCATGACATGAATCCCTAGTCTCTCTAATTGCCTTGCAATTTGCAATTTCTCTTGTTCATTTAAATTTACTCCTGGTGATTGTTCGCCATCACGTAGCGTCGTATCCATGAACAAAATTTGCTTCATATTATTTGACCCCTGCCTTTACTCGCGGCTGTACGAAAGGCATCATTTCACGTAATTTACGTCCAACTACTTCGATTTCATGTTCATTTTCTTTCTCATTTGTCGCATGGAAATTCGGTCTTCCTGCTTTATGCTCTGCAATCCAACCTCTTGCAAATGTACCATCTTGAATTTCTGCTAGCACTGTACCCATCGCTTTTTTCGTATCTTCTGTTACAACGCGTGGTCCTGATACGAAGTCGCCCCACTGCGCTGTATCTGAAACTGAATATCTCATATTTTCAAGTCCACCTTCATACATAAGATCAACAATAAGTTTCAGTTCATGTAAACATTCAAAATATGCAAGTTCCGGCTGATATCCGGCATCAACTAACGTTTCAAATCCAGCTTTTACTAGCGCAGTTACTCCACCGCAAAGTACAGCTTGCTCTCCAAATAAATCTGTTTCCGTTTCTTCTTTAAATGTCGTTTCTAATACACCAGCTCTCGTCGCTCCAATTCCATCGGCATAAGAAAGTGCCTTTTCAGTCGCAACCCCTGTTGCATCTTGGTATACTGCAAATAATGCTGGAACAGCACCGCCCTCACTAAATGTACGGCGTACAAGATGTCCTGGACCTTTTGGTGCTACTAGAAATACATCTACATTCGCTGGTGGTTTCACTTGATCAAAGTGAACATTAAATCCGTGTGCAAAAACGAGAGAATTTCCTGCCTGTAAATTTGGTGCAATTTCCGTTTCATATACTTCTGGTTGCAGTTCATCTGGCAGCAAAATCATTACTACATCAGCCTGCTTTGCTGCTTCCGCTACTGTATATACAGAAAATCGATCTTCTTTCGCTTTATCCCAAGACTTCCCTTTTCTTAAACCTACTACTACATCAAATCCGTTATCACGTAAGTTTTGTGCATGCGCATGACCTTGCGAACCATATCCAATGATTGCTACTTTCTTTTCCTTTAATACATTTACCGTTACATCTTTTTCATAATAAACTTTAGCCATTTTCATTTCCCCCTATATTTAAATGATTATTGAATTAACATAACTTGCTTATCTTGTTTTTTCATACTACGCGTAAAGGCTGTTACACCTGTTCTTGCAATTTCTTTCAAACCGTATGGACGAAGTAATTCAATTAATGCTTCTACTTTCTCCTGCGTACCTGTTACTTGCACCACTATGGAATCCTTCCCAACATCTATTACAGCGGCTCGAAACGGTTCAATTAAACTGTATAATTCCGCTCTTGCTACTGAAGTTGCTACTTTAATAAGTGCAAGTTCTCTTGCAATCATCGCTTCCTCTGTAATATCTGATACTTTCAAAACATCAATTTGCTTATGAAGTTGTTTAATTAACTGCTCAACTTGCTGTTCATTTTCAACGTGTACAACAATCGTCATCCGCGATATGTCTGATGATTCCGTATGACCTACTGAAATACTTTCAATATTAAAATGTCTTCGTGTCATAACACCTGTAATTCGGTTTAACACACCACTTTGATTTCGAACTGTTGCTGTAACAATTCTCTTCACCTTTTTTCCACTCCCTCCATTTGGTGAACACCTTTCCCTGGCGCAACCATCGGCATTACCTTTTCTGATTGAAGTACACGGCAATCAATTACGACTGGTTCTTGTAATTCAATTGCATGCTGCAATTGTTTCTTCGCAAGAAGTGGATCATCTATGCGAACCCCTTTTATGCCGTACGCATTTGCAAGAGCAACGAAATCTGGTTGACACGATAGTAAAGAGTGCGAATATCTTTGGTTATAAAATTCATCTTGCCATTGTCTTACCATTCCTAAAGCTTCATTATTTAAAATAAATACTTTAACAGGTAAAGAGTGTTCTTTTAACACACTTAATTCTTGCAGAGTCATTTGAAATCCAGCATCACCGACAATTGCAATAACTAGTTCATTAGGCTTTGCAATTTGTGCACCAATTGCTGCCGGAAATCCAAATCCCATCGTTCCTAGTCCTCCTGAAGTTACCCATTTATCTGGAGTTTTGAGCGGATAATATTGGGCTGCCCACATTTGATGTTGCCCCACATCTGTTGTTACAATCGCTTCTCCCTTCGTAATTTCATATAACATATCAATTGCATATTGAGGCTTAATACTTTCAGAATTTCGTTTATAAGAGAATGGATACTTTTCTTTTCTATTCTTTAATAAAGAGATCCACTCATGATGATTTTCTTTCCTTCCTTCTGGTTGAAGCAATACTTGGAGCGCTTGCTTAGCACTTGCAACAATAGGAATTTCAGTCGGTACATTTTTTCCGATTTCTGCTGGATCAATATCGATATGCGCGACAGTCGCCTCTTTCGCAAAATAAGCTAAATTTCCAGTAAGACGATCATCGAATCTCGCGCCTATATTAATGAGTAAGTCGCATTCATATAACGCCATATTAGCTGTGTAAGAACCATGCATTCCTCCCATCCCTAGAAATAGTTCATCATCTGGTGGAAACCCACCAAGACCAAGTAATGTATGCACAACAGGAATTTCATATTTACGAGCAAAACTTGTTAATTCTTTTGAAGCTTTCGCATGCAATACACCTGCTCCAGCTAAAATTAATGGCTTGTTTGCAACCTGAATTGCTTGTAATAATTTGTTTATTTGCAGTAGATTCGGTTCATAATTAGGGTTGTATCCTGGTAAATCCATTTGCACATCACTACATCGTTCGCCTTGCTCTACTACCATATCTTTCGGAAGGTCAATAACGACTGGGCCTGGTCTTCCTGTTCTAGCAATATGAAATGCTTCTTTAATAATTCGAGGTAAATCTGAAGCTTTTCGCACTTGATAGTTATGTTTTGTCACTGGCATCGTAAGCCCCATAATATCCGCTTCTTGGAAAGCATCGCTTCCAATTAACGTTGTTGCTACTTGCCCTGTAAATACAACAAGTGGCAATGAATCAATCATCGCATCTGCTAAACCAGTAATCACATTCGTAGCACCTGGTCCACTCGTTGCAATTACAACCCCTGGATTGCCAGTAATTCTGGCATACCCTTCCGCGGCGTGAATAGCTCCTTGTTCATGCCTTGTTAAAATATGCGGAATTTCACAGTCATAGAGCGCATCATAAAGAGGTAAAACTGCACCACCAGGATAACCAAAAATCACTTCTACTCCTTCCTTTTCTAGCGCTTCTAACAATAGCTGTGCACCGGTTGCCAGTTTCTCTTCCGTTTTTGAAGACATTGTTCTCATAAGCCCCCTTTTAAAAACTTTTATCAATAAAAAAAATCCTACGTCCACACTCCAGCTATGTGCTGAAGGGACGAAAGATTTCGCGGTACCACCCTTCTTTGCAAGAATACTCTTGCCTCAGTGACCCATAAATGAGTCTAGCTAATAACGGAGCTACCGTCTAAGCCTAGACAAATGCTTCAGCTTAGCACTCAAGGGCGATGTTCGTCGACGTGAACCATCGGTTTCCAGCAACCACCGACTCTCTGTGAGGCTTCACAATCAACTACTCCTCCCTCTCAACGCTTTCTTATGTTATAAAAAGTTGTTATCCAACTTTATTTTCTTCGTAAATTTTCTCTCCATCTTCTATAACTAACTTTCGGAATTCTTCTAATAAACGATTCGTATGTGGACCTGTTTGCCCTAAACCGATCGTTCTACCATCTACTGTCGTAACAGCAATTACTTCCGCAGCCGTTCCTGTTAAAAATACTTCATCAGCTACATATACATCATGTCTTGTAAATAACTCTTCTTTAACGTCATATCCAAGTTTTTCACCGATTTCTAAAATAGCGTTTCGTGTAATACCTTCTAACGCTCCAGCAGAACTTGGTGGTGTAATTAATTTATTTCCTTTTACAATAAACACGTTATCTCCTGAGCCTTCAGCTACGTATCCTTGATCATTTAACATAAGCGCTTCTTGTACTCCAGCCAATTTCGCTTCGATGCGAACTAAAATATTGTTTAAGTAATTTAAAGATTTTACTTGAGGCGACAATACATCTGGGCGGTTTCGGCGCGTTGCAACTGTTACAACTGGAATCCCTTTTTCATAATACTCTTGCGGGAATAAAGATAGTTGCTCTGCAATTACTACTACATTCGGTTTCGTACAAGAATCAGGATCTAACCCAAGATTTCCTGCTCCTCTCGATACAACTAGGCGAATGTATCCATTAGATAATTTATTTTGTCGGATCGTCTCAACAACAATATTCGTTATTTCATCTAAAGAATATGGAATTTCTAACATGATGGATTTTGCTGATTCATATAACCGGACAAGATGCTCTCTCAAACGGAAAACATTACCGCTATAAACTCTAATTCCTTCAAATACTCCATCGCCATATAAATAACCATGATCATATACTGATACTTTTGCCTCGTCTTTTGGAACAAATTCTCCATTTAAGAAAATCCATTGCTCGTTCACTGGAAAGCGCCTCCTATGTTCTATGAATTTTTTATTGTTTCCTAGTTTACTATCCTTTCTAAATAAATCAAGTGAATTTTTAGAAAATTTATAATTTTTATTCGTACGTACATCTTTAATTATATTGATTTAACAACATTGTTAACGTTTACAAAAAGTCAAAAAATTTTTTTCACCAATTTCCGCTAAAAAAAATATTTGTTTAAAAGAAGGATTTTCATCAATTGATACGAATCTATTGTATTCAATAAACGGACGTCCGTTTTTATAAATTCAGGGATATACAACGACTTTTGCTGAAAAAGGGGGAAAATAATAAAAATAACGCTGTCTAAAAATAACATTCATATTTTTCATTTCGGAATCATAATCCTATTTTTAAAAAACAATTTGTCAAAATGAAGGAGGAAATCAATATGGCGTGTGTACAAATTAAAGGAACGAGACAAGAGGTAGTAGAGATGCTTCAACTATTTGATCTAATGGATACGAAAGGTTTTTGTAAATTTGATAATTATGTAGAGGTAGAACCAAATAATAAAGAACATAACAATTTCATTGCTTCAATCGACATTCATTCAAATACTTCTTCCGCCCAAGATACTCTAAACGATCAATTCGTAAGTCAAATGCTTACGGGTGTATATAACGACTAAATAAAGTGAAACTTTAATCAACCTATCCATAAATAGCAAGAGAAATATATGCTTCCTATCTTCTTTGCATAAATATATGTGATGTACTTGAGCATACTAGCAAATAGATGGTAGGAGGTGAGAATTATGGCTAGAATCGGCGTTGAAAACTCATTAACAGATGTTCAGCAAGCTCTTAAGCAACAAGGACATGAAGTTGTTACCCTTAATTCAGAACAGGATGCACAAGGTTGCGATTGTTGTGTGGTAACTGGGCAAGATTCCAATATGATGGGGATTGCAGATGCATCAATTAAGGGATCCGTAATTACAGCTCACGGTTTAACAACGGATGAAGTTTGTCAACAAGTTGAAAGTCGTACTTAAAAAATGAAAGAGGACTCCTTTTGAAAAGGAGTCCTCTTGTTTATATTCACCTAACGGGAAAGTAACATATACTGGATGAAAGCCCTACCTCTCTCTCATCATTACGGTTCCACTGACCGCTCCTTGATTCACTAGTATACCTATAAAGCCTACAATTATAATTTATAGGGTTTGTTCACAAAAGTTGTTGGTAAAACTACCCGATCTTTCGCAAACTTTTCGTATTATATTTATAAGATTTATTTACTTTACACTAGCTGTAACCGAGACACGAAATAAAATTATAACACCAATACAACAACTCGTCAATATTTTTTGCAAATTAAAAACAGACAGTAACGGTTTGTCTGTTTTAGAATGGAGCTTTTTCTTTTACTACATATACTACAAAGCCGCTTACTAACATACATAAGCCAACTACTAAGTTTTTGATATTAATCATAAATTCCTCTCCCTTATTCCACACATCATATATATTTACAATTCAATTATTCCGATCATCATAAAGCACACTTTTTCTAATATATCATAATTCCTAAAAAATGCAAGTTCACTTTTGACGACTATTTACAAATTTATCTACAGTACTTGGTACAGTATTTAAAGCCTTCTCAATTAAATGTGTACTACTATTGAGGTGTAATACTTGTACACCGTTAGAACCAACTACTAAAAAAGCAACCGGGCTAATGGAAACCCCAGCCCCGCTTCCGCCTCCAAACGGATGACTTTGCTTGTTCTCTTTATGCTGTCCTTGTCCGTTACTATGTTTTTCGGAAATAAAATCACCTTTAAAATCACTTCCGCCGGCACCAAAACCAAAAGCAACTTGAGATACTGTTAATACTACATTTCCGTCAGCTGTTGAAACTGGACTTCCAACAATCGTATTTACATCTACCATCTCTTTTAAATTTGTCATTGCTGTTTTCATTAAATTTTCAATTGGATGTTCCATTATGTATTGCACCCTTTCCTCATTATTCTTTTTTATACTTTCCAAAATAGAGGAAGTCATACTAACTTTTCCTATTTCAAAAAAACAATTTCCTCCTTTTAGATGGATATTACCCCCTGTACATACTCGGATAAAGTAAAACTTTAATCAGTGGGGGGTTCTTCATCCCCCACCTAACTTCTTTGCTTTCACTGAATTTTGAGGTTGGGGTCTTACTGCCCATGAAAGCGGGATAAAAATGAAAAAGAGATACATACTACTATTGAACCTTGTTATGAAAGGAGTCATGACTTTGACTGAGAAATTTGATGAGTATAAAAAAAGAGATAGAATAGATAGTGACTATAAAGAAGAATATGCAGCCGAAGTCGCACCACAGCGCATTGATTATGATTACGATGAGAAAGATCATAAAGATGATGTAAGATCGTCTGCCGCTGGATCAACTGCTGGCTTCATCGCTCTTGCCTTATCTATCCTATCACTATTTACCTTCCCAACATTATTTGGTCTTGTTTCTGTACTACTGGGTATTTACGCTTATAATCGCGGAGCTACTGTAACTGGTGGTATCGCTGCGATTGTCGGCGGAATTGCAGCACTCATTGCAATTTTATTCCGAGTAGCACTTATCGGTTTATTATTCTCCCTTTTTTAAAAAGAAAAAGGTATCTCGCTTATGCGAGATACCTTATCCTGTAAATACATCTTCTGATGGATATTTAATTTTTTGTTTTGCTGGTCGTGCTAAAGAAAAAACAAGTGTTAACGGTCCGATTAATCCACAAAACATAACAAACATAATAATACATTTTCCAAACGCTGATAACTTCGCAGTAATCCCCATCGTTAACCCTACTGTTCCAAATGCTGAAATTGTTTCAAATAGTAACTGAATAAAACTGAAGTTTTCTGTAAGCATTAATACAAATACTGCTGCAAAAATGAGGATTTGACTGGCAACAGCTATGGCTAAAGCTCTCGTTACTGTCGACATTTTGATTGTGCGCTGGAATAAAACAATTTCCTCTTTCTTTCTAAAGAAAGAAAGGACAGATGTAACTAAAATAACAAACGTTGTTAATTTAATCCCTCCACCTGTTGATACACTTCCTGCACCAATAAACATTAAAACCATCGTAAATAATATAGATGATTCTTCCATACCTCCGTAGTCAACTGTATTAAATCCTGCAGTACGAGGAGTAATACCTTGGAAGAAAGAAGCCCATAATTTTTCATTTAAAGGTAAATTCCCTAACGTCTTCACATTATTATACTCCAATATAAAAATCACAATCATCGCTATTACATTTAGCGCTACTGTTCCAACAATCATGATTTTTGAATGCAGTGATAATTTTCGAAAACTACGGCTATACCATATATCAATTAATACGGTAAATCCGAGACCACCTATTACGATTAAAGAGCAAATCCCAATATTAATAATAGGATCGCCTACATACCTCGTTAAATTATCCGGCCATAGAGCAAATCCCGCATTATTATAGGATGCAATTACATGGAAAATACTATAATATAACCCTTTCCCAAAACCGAATTCCGGAATAAAGCGAAACGATAAAAAGATAACTCCAATAAACTCAATACAAATTGAAAATATAAAGACACGTTTTACTAATTTTACGAGACCACCTATATTTGTCTGATTAAAAGCCTCTCCAATTAATAAGCGATGGCGTAAACCAATTTTTTTACCTAATACCCAAACAATTAAAATGGCAATCGTCATAAGACCTAGACCACCTGTTTGAATTAAAAACATAATAACAATTTCACCAAACATCGTAAACGTACTTGCAGTATCTACTACTCCCAATCCCGTTACAGTTGCTGCTGACGTTGCCGTAAAGAAAGCATCTACCCAACTAATATGTACTTTCGTTGCGAATGGTAACTTTAATAACAAACCGCCAACCACAATTAAGCAGAAAAAACCTAATGCTAATATTTGTGGTGGATTTAATCGTATAAAACGATTATACAGCCTTTGTCTTTTTGTTACTTCCATATTCACTAACTCCCTTAATAAAGTGCAGCTTTTCCTTCATAAATAAAAGCTTTTAAGAGCCTTCAAATAGTCGGATAAACCTCATATTCTTATAATATAGTTGAGCATAATCCTTTTTTTCATAGTTTTCAACTTTTATTTATACTCGAACTTCACTTCATTTTACGACAAGACAATTTCTATTATATTTATTCTTACTCTACAACTCTCGTAACAATCATTTTACATGTATCATTTCTTAAATCCTCATACCTTTCACCCTATGTTCACATAAGGGTCACATCTATCTTTTATAGTATACGTATCGAAGTTGTTCCTCCCTAATTTATAAGACATTCCCCAGTGTCTTGAACAACTTCCATCCCTAATTAAATTGACATAAATTGTCCCCTTCCTTCGGCCATCCTGTGTGATGGTCTTATTTTTTTATTTACTCTATCTTCTATTTAAAATTCCCTCTCTCTTTCACTCTATGTTCACACGGGGGTCACATCTACCTTTTATAGTGTATGTATCGAAGTTGTTCCTCCCTAATTTATAAGGCATTCCCCAGTGTCTTGAACAACTTCCATCCCTAATTAAATTGACATAAATTGTCCCCTTCCTTCGGCCATCCTGTGTGATGGTCTTATTTTTTTGTTTACTCTATCTTCTATTTAAAACTCCCTCTCTCTTTCACTCTATGTTCACACCAAGGTCACATCTACCTTTTATAGTGTATGTATCGAAGCTATTCCTCCCTAATTTATAAGACATTCCCCAGTGTCTTTGAATAGCTTCCATCCCTAATTAAATTGACATAAATTGTCCCCTTCCCTAGGCCATCCTGTGTGATGGTCTTATTTTTTTGTTTACTCTATCTTCTATTTAAAACTCCCTCTCTCTTTCACTCTATGTTCACACTGAGGTCACATCTACCTTTTATAGTGTATGTATCGAAGTTGTTCCTCCCTAATTTATAAGACATTCCCCAGTGTCTTGAACAACTTCCATCCCTAATTAAATTGACATAAATTGTCCCCTTCCCTAGGCCATCATATGTGATGGCCTATTTTGTGTTTCAAATACAAAATATAATCCTCTCTACATGAAAATACACATTTTTATACAAAATATTCAGAAAACATTGTCAAAATAGGTATTTTTTCGGTACAATTAATGTAGAAAATTATTTCACAAAAAATAAGGGGGGATTTTATTGAAACAAACAAAAGCAATCTTAATTGCATTATTTCTTGGTTTAGTTGTCGGACTCACTTTAAATTTAGCTGCTCCATCCATTTTTGATCCATTAAATCAATATGTGTTCAATCCACTTGGTCAATTGTTTATTCGACTCATTAAAATGCTAGTTGTTCCTGTCGTGTTTATTTCTATCGTGCTTGGAGCTGCTGGTCTTGGAGATCCGAAGCAACTTGGAAGAATCGGTTTAAAATCAATTTCATTCTTCCTCTTAACAACAGCTGTTGCCATCTCTATTGCTGTTACATTTGCACTTATTATAAAACCAGGATCTGGCGGTAACTTTAAAACCGAAGGGCTTAAATATGAGGGGGCAAAAACCGAAACATCTTTCGTTGATACATTGCTAAATATCGTACCAGATAATCCAGCAAAAGCGATGGCTGATGGAAACATGTTACAAATTATTGCCTTCGCCGTATTAATCGGACTCGGTATAGCTATTTTAGGAAAACGAGTTCAAGGTATCCATTCATTACTTGAACAGGGCAACGAATTAATGATGTATCTCGTTAATCTCGTTATGAAATTGGCTCCAATCGGAACATTTGGCTTGCTCGCTTCATCCGTTGGTAAAATGGGTCTTGCAGGCGTCGCTGCGATGTTCAAGTATATGATTGTCGTTATGTTGGTACTCATTATTCACGGTGTCTTCGTATATGGCGGCTTATTAAAAGTATTAGCAAAAGAAAGTATTGTCCGTTTCTTTAAACATTTCGGACCGGTAATGGCAATTGGATTTAGTACATCGAGCTCTAATGCATCTCTTCCATTCGCAATGAAAACCGCACAAGAGAAGCTTGGAGTTCCAAAAGCAATCAGCTCTTTTGTACAACCACTAGGTGCAACAATTAATATGGATGGCACTGCTATTATGCAAGGTGTAGCAACTGTATTTATCGCTCAAGTGTACGGCGTTGAACTTACAGTGACACAATTAGCTGTCGTCGTATTAACTGCTGTACTAGCTAGTATCGGCACTGCTGGTGTACCAGGTGTTGGGCTTGTAATGCTTACAATGGTTTTAAATCAAGTAAACCTACCGGTAGAAGGTATTGCCTTAATTATCGGTATTGACCGTATTCTAGATATGTCAAGAACAGCTGTAAATATTTCTGGTGATGCAATTTGCGCAATGATTGTCGCAAAATCAGAAGAAAAATATAATACGGATCAATCTGCCGCATCTTAAATCAAAAAAAGGAGTGAAATGATTCACTCCTTTTTTGATTTACTTCCCTTTTTCGAACGATATTCTTTTCCTTTGTTATCATCACCAGTTTCAAATTCTGCACTAAACTCTTGCTGAAATTGTCCTGATTTCGGTGAGCCTTGGTTTCCGCTCCCTTTACTACCATTTCGATTTGTCATATTTCTGCCCCCTTCCTTTATTAGTAGTATGTTACATATTTTCTTTTTTATAATCTTTTACAAACGAAAGGAGACCTTCCTCATATAAGGAAGGTCTCCTCTTTCATTACGTAAGCGTTTTCTTACTTGTAATGACTTAAATAAGCTTTTTAGAAATAGATATCATTATATTCATTTCTTCTTCTGAAAGCGTAGAAAATCTTTCTTGTAAATATTGTTTTTTCGCACCTTCCATTTTCGCAACTAAATCTTTCCCTTGTTCTGTAATCTCTAAATATACAACGCGGCGATCTGAAGTGGAACGTGAACGAGTGACAAAACCTTTATTAATTAATTTTTCTGTAACAGCTGTAATATGACTATTCGACACATTTAACTCATTCGCTACACGTGATACCATTTCTTTATTCGTACGATTCAATATTCTAAGGACGATGAACTCATTCCACGGTATATAACCACCAAATATTTTTCCAATATCATTACGCAACGTGCGGAACATAGCAAACACATTTGTCGATAGTTCTTCCATTAATTGCTCTCGATTTTGAGACAACTTTGACAGCCCCTTTTACTTCATTTAGTTAAATAAAAACCTTATTAATAATTTTACATGAAATCTTACTTTTTGTCACCTTATTTTCCCACAATTCGTAGTTTTTTAATATATATTTCATGATACAATAAAATTGAATTTCCAGAAAAAGGAGTTGGAGTAGTGAACGAAGAAGACAAATTTTCTAATCTTAATCTAAAAGATAAGACTTTAATTATTGGTTTTGTTATTCTTTTTCTCATTATAGTTTTTGCATTTATATTTTTTGTATATGTAGGAATCTTTCATATAACTGGTATAGAGTATAGTTCGCGCACTGCTTTACTTCTATTTTTTTTATTAATCACTTTCTTAGACGGTATTACATTCTTTTTCTTCATTTTCTTCAAGGTCATTCTATATCCAATGACAAAAAACATGCCCAATTGGCTTTCTATTACTCTTTTCGCAATCATTGAAATTACGCTAGATTGGTTCGTCATTCATATTGCCGATGATTGGATAGAGAGCGTACAACTGTCCAATCTTGCTGAATTATGTATCGTATTATTCCTTTTCCTATTAAGTAAATTATTAAGTGACAAGAAAGAGTAAGAATACAAGCTTTTCTATATAAAAATTGGTACAATGAAAATAAATCATACTAAAGAGGTGTTACTTGTGAACTTACAACAATGGGCTGATAAAGGTATGTCCTTTGATACATATGTGAATGAAATGAAAGTAAATCAGTACGAACTACTGCACATTTACAATAACTTTTTAATTCCAAATGAATTACTTCCTGTATTAGAAGAACGTCAAAATGATGGCTGGCGTGTTATCGTATTAACAGCTGATTGGTGTGGCGATGCTCTTTTATGCGTACCTGTTATGAAACGAATTTCTGAAGTTGCAAATATTGATATGTCATTATTAATTCGCGATGAAAACTTAGAATTAATGGATCAATATTTAACAAACGGAACAGCACGTGCGATTCCAATCTTTATTTTCATTGATAAAGATGGAAATGAACAAGCCGTTTGGGGACCACGCGCTCCAAAAGTACAGGAGTTAGTAACTTCAATGCGTGCTACATTGCCTGAAAAAGAAGATCCAACATTCGAAGAGAAACAAAAAGAAATGTACGCTAATTTCCGTGCTACATTAGCTGATGATACTTCTCTATGGGAACATGTAATGGAAAGCATGATAGAAAAAGTAGTAAAATAAAAAAACTGCCGAACTCGGCAGTTTTTTTATTACATAATGAAGAAATAGAATACCGCAGCTAAAATGAAACGGTAGTAAGCGAACGGTGTTAGTTTTACACGAGATAATAATTTTAAGAATGAAACAATTGCAAGCATCGCAACAACGAATGCAGTAATAAATCCTGTTGCAAATAACGGTATATCAGCCGTACTTAATATATCCCAGCTTTTAATTAAATCTAAGCCACTTGCAGCTACCATCATTGGTACTGCTAAAATAAATGTATATTCAGCTGCCGCTGTATGTGATACGCGAGCTAATAAACCACCACTTATTGTAGAACCAGAACGAGAAAAGCCTGGCCAAAGCGCTAAACATTGGAACATTCCGATTGTAAATGCTTGTTTATATGTGATTTCATCTAATGTTCTTGCTGTACTTGGTTTCGAAAACTTCTCAGCAACAATCATTAAAATACCACCAGCCACTAAGCTAATAACAACTGGGCCTGGCCCAAATAAAACTTCTTTAATCGCACTATGGAACAATACGCCAAGTACGCCGGCTGGAATCATCCCGATAATAATATGTAATAAATTTAACGATGGTCCATCTGTTACTTTCCCTATACCTACTAAAGACCATAAACGTTTCCAAAATATAACAACAACTGCTAAAATCGATCCCAATTGAATAACAACTTCGAAAACTTTCGCTCTATCGTCGTCAAATCCAATTAGATGTCCTGTTAAAATCATATGCCCTGTTGATGATACTGGTAAAAACTCTGTTAACCCTTCAACAGCACCCATGATTATACCAATTAACCAATCAGCCACAAGTAGTGCCTCCTTAATAACAAATATGTAATTTTTCACACCTTATCATAATACCTTATCCCCTTTTAAAGTGCATCCTTTTTTTTATTGAATTTACATGCTGTATGCGCGTATTTCTTTTCTATTTTTTGATTAAATTGTATGATAGTAAGAGTTTGGTTTTTTTAGCGGAAAGGGGATTTTATGAAAGAAACTAATTCATTCTCACAAAAATTAAAGCAATTTGTATTACTATTTTTCCCGATTTTCGTGACGCAAATGTCATTATTTGCAATGAGTTTTTTCGATACGACCATGTCAGGACATGCAAGCCCTATTGATTTAGCAGGTGTTGCTATCGGAACAAGTATATGGATTCCAGTTAGTACGGGATTAACAGGAATTTTGATGGCTACGACTCCAATTGTTGCACAACTCGTTGGATCTAAGAAAAAAGAGGATGTTCCTCACGTTGTCATACAAGCAGTATATTTAGCCATTTTCGCTAGCCTCGTTGTTATCCTTATCGGTTTCTTTACTGTTACACCTATTTTAAATGGCATGCGATTAGAAGAACCTGTAGAACGTATTGCGGCACAATTTTTAAGTATCATTGCAATTGGAATTATCCCTTTATTTACTTACACAGTTTTACGCGGATTTATTGATGCATTAGGAAAAACTCGCACAACGATGATTATTACATTACTATCATTACCAATCAACGTAGTATTAAATTATGTATTAATTTTCGGTAACTTCGGTTTTCCAAAACTCGGTGGTGTCGGAGCAGCAATTGCTTCTGCAGCAACCTATTGGTGCATTTTAATTATTACCGTTATGATTATTCGTACGAAAGAGCCTTTTGCATCTTTCAATATCTTTAAACAATTATATCGTCCTTCCCTTTCGAGTTGGAAAGAATTCTTAAAACTTGGCGTCCCTATCGGATTTGCTATCTTTTTTGAAACGAGTATTTTTGCTGCGGTAACACTTATGATGAGTAATTTTAGTACGACAACAATTGCAGCTCATCAGGCAGCTATGAACTTCGCTTCCTTGCTATATATGACTCCTTTAAGTTTAGCAATGGCAATGACCATCGCTGTTGGATTTGAAGTTGGAGCGAAACGATATAATAACGCAAAACAGTATGGATTTATCGGGATTGGATTAGCACTGGCATTCGCCCTATTGTATTCCATTCTTCTTTACTTCTTTGATGATGAAATTGCTTCTATTTATACGACAGATATACAAGTTCATCATTTAGCAAAAGAATTTCTTATATTTGCGATTTTATTTCAAATTTCAGATGCAATTGCAACTCCTGTACAAGGGGCACTACGTGGTTATAAAGATGTAAATGTCGCCTTAATTATGACATTAATCGCCTATTGGGTAATAGGTCTCCCTCTCGGTTACATATTAGCAACTTATACTGACTGGGCAGCAAAAGGATATTGGATTGGTCTTATTATCGGTCTAGCATTTGGAGCAACCTTCCTCCTCATCCGTCTCTTTCAAGTTCAGAGAAAATATACAACGCAAAACAGCCGCTCATAATATAGCGGTTGTTTTCTTTATGCATATTTTTTCTTGTAACGTATAACATAATGAAAAAGAAAGGTGGATACATATGGACGAAAAAGAAAAAAAGCAATCATTCGACGAAGAATTCGCCCCTGAAATTTCACCTGGATATCGGCAAGATGTACATAAGCCACCTAAATATAAAAACACTTCGTTTTTAATGGGTATTACCATTTTTGCTGCTGTATTGCTTGTGCTTATCATTTTCGTTTATTTTTGATGGAAGGTGATTTATTATATGAAGAAACAAGATTCCAATCGTTCAAAAAGAACTGTGAAAACAGAAAAAGGGTATGCAGGTGATTCTGTTCTTACTCAAAAACAAGTTGAGCAAGGGAATTTATATATTGCTCAAAAAGAAATTGGTCAACAAAATGAAAATCTTTAGAATCCCTCAAAGAACTGGGGGATTTTTTTATCCCGCTATTTATGATACTAATTCATATTTCACTTTATTGTACATACTGTTTTTGTTCTAACACCTTAAATGTATGATTAACCTTTACAATTTTCATTTCATAATTCAATTTCATTTCGCTTCTCTTACCATTTTCAATACCCGTCACGTACGCTACAGTTTGATAGAGAAAACTTTCATCCGTCACTTCACGTATCTCCTCGTTTGTAAATTTATACTCTAAATCCTGAAAGCGATTTGGATAATAATTTTTCATTAATTGTTCATACCCTCTATTTAAAAATAGTTCTTCACCTTTTCGTTTCACATCTTCTTTATTAGTAAACTCAAAAACTGATAGTTGCTCGGTCACAAAATGTTCTCCTACCTTTTTCATTTCATTATGAGTTAAAGTTTCTATACTTTTGTTCTTTAATTCCTTATTTAATCCGTACTGATCAATTGGTTTATAGCTAGCAAAAACTTCTTCTTTATATGACCAAAACAGTCCAAAAACGATACATAGAGAAATGATTACTATTCTTTTCTTCATAATACTCTCACCCTTCTCCATAATGATAGGTATATTTTAACATATAGAAAGAAAATTCTGATATCATAAAGTAGAATAACTTAAATCAGAAACGAGGAACAATTATGGACTCTTACAAACAATATATAAAAGAAGCTTTGCCTAATCTTTCTATACACTCATATAAACAAAATGAAGAAGGATGGGATAATGTAGCGGTTATTGTAAATGATGAACTATTGTTTCGTTTCCCGCGAAAACAGGAATATGCAATGCGAATTCCGTTAGAAAAAGAACTGTGCACAATTCTCACTCAATCACTACAAGAAATCGAAGTTCCACAATATCACCTAATTTATGAAAATGAATCTGATGAGGTGCCTCTTTGTAGTTACTATACTCTCATTCATGGTGAACCATTAAAAACAGAAATAGTTGCGAACTTAGATGAAAAAGAACGAAAAATAATTACTACACAATTAGCTACTTTCCTTGCGGCTCTACATAGCATTCCTCTAAAAAGTGTTACAGCGTTAGGGTTCCCTACCGAAAAAACACTTACCTACTGGAAAGAGCTACAAACTAAATTAAATGAGTATGTTACTAACAGTCTAACTTCGTTCCAGAAATCAACCTTAAACCGTTTATTCGAGAATTTTTTTGCCTGTATAGCTACATCGGCATTTCCAAATGCAATCATTCACGCTGACTTTACACATCATCATATTTTATTTGACAAACAAAATAAAACCATTTCAGGGATTATCGATTTTGGTGATGCTCAAATTGGAGATCCTGCCTTTGATTTTGCTGGGCTATATTATAATTTCGGACATGAATTTACTACATCAGTATATGAACAATATAGTACACTTACTTCACACCATGACCCATTACTCATTCACCGCATCACGAGTTTTTATCAGTACAGTCCTTTACTACATAACATGATTTATAACTTTGAAACAAAGAATGAACTTGAATTTCTAGCAAGTATAGAACAACTGAAAGTAATACTGCAGGGATGAGATTACATTCTCTCCCTATATTCCCTCTCCTCATACATCATTAACTTTTTATCCATTTCAATAATGACTTTATATAGTTGAAATGCTTGTAAAATTTGCAGTTGAATCCCAAAAGGAGCATTTTGTTCTTTTAACCATTGAAATACTTTCGTTTCATCTTTCATTGATTATTCCTCCCTTTATTAAAATCTGCTACAAATATACGGTAAATGATGAAAAGCTTTTCATGTCAACAACAAAAAAAGGATGCAAATTTGCATCCTTTAATGTACAATATTTTTCTTCTGCTTTGCTTCTTTCTTTACTTCTTCCCCTTGGCATTCGCTACGAAATGCACAACTTATACACTCAGAACGAAAATGACGCTCTGTGTAGTGCTCAGGTTGCTGCAACATTTCTTTCATTCTAGATAAATCAGCCATTCCAGTTGTTATATCTTCTTGTTTCGGAATGTACTCATACTTAGTTCCTTCTATTAAATTAATAACTTCAATTTTCCCTGGAAGAATGCCGAAAGCTTTATAACTAAATACTGTCATTAACTTTTGACAAAGAGCAAGCATTTCCTCATCCGCATCGACAACATACTTTTTAATTACAAACGACTCAGTACTCCACTCACCAACTTCTAGTGTCAATGACATGTGCACACCTAACTCTTCCATATATGTTTGAAATTTTTCATATAAAAATAACGGCGGTGTCTGACTATCATCTCTTTCAACAAACTGTAATAAGTGATCTGTTAGCTTTGCTAACACAATATAATACTCCGTCTTCGAAGCAAACATATTAATCCTTACTTTTTTCCAATACTTTTCTATTAATAGTAAAAGTACAATTTTCGTCTGTTGGCCCGCAGGTAGTGTGTAATATTCGTTAATAATTTGATTCACAATCATTTGTGCGATTTGTTGCCATTCAAACGAAGAAGGTTCTCTTCTTTTTATATGACGAAAATAAAATTTATGCGGGCAACGCATAAAATCATACAAATGATAATCTGTCATCGTTTTGATCGCGATTTTCTCATGCACTTACTCTTCATCTCCCTTCTGCCATTAAGAAAGGTGTTTTACAAATTCAGCTCCAAACTGTAAACATTTTTCTACATCTTCATCTTCTGGCGTTAATTCTACTTTTAGTCCTTCTAACACAACTGCTGCACCGCGTTCTTGTAGCTTTTCTATTAAAATGTCAACCGCCACGCCGTATTTTGGATAAGCTGAATCACATGATCCGAATACTGCCGCTTTTTTTCCAGTTAAATCAATAGAATCCATTGCGTCATAAAAATCTAAGAAATCATCAGGAAGGTCACCATCTCCCCAAGTGTATGCACCTAAAATAATTCCATCATACTCTTCTAATATAGAAGCTTCTGGTGAATCCATAATATCAATAACTTCAATTTCATTTTCTGTTTCACGAATTGCACCGGCAATATGATCAGCCATTTCCTCTGTATTTCCACTCATACTCGCAAAAATCATTACTAACTTACTCAACTGAACCTCTCCCTTTACTTTGTATCTCTTTTTCTGTTTGAATGCTCTTCTTCTCATCTACATATTCAGACCGAATTACATTTCGTTGCCATTCCATATGCTGATCAACATCTTTATTTTTATCTTTTAATCCCCTCCGCAGAAGGTGAAAATTTTTTCTCATTAACATGTCGCATCCATCCTATTGATAATAATTATCAATTTCAACTATATTTAGATTAATTGACATTGATTATCAATGTCAACAACTATTTTTAAAAAAATGATTAAAATGTACAAGCTTGTCCGTTAGCTATTCATATACTATAAATGAGCATAGTTCTTTCTCAGCCCTCTCTGACGGAAAGAAATAAAAGCAACTGCGATAGAGCGCAGTTGCCTTTTTTTATATTTCTCTATGATTTTAGTAGTCTTATCGTTGTCTCTAAAAATAATTCCACTCCACTAATTAGCGCTGATTCATCTACATCAAATTTTGGATGATGA
The DNA here is from genome assembly GCF_054062215.1 of Bacillus sp. TE9106W. Taxonomy (NCBI): domain Bacteria; kingdom Bacillati; phylum Bacillota; class Bacilli; order Caryophanales; family Bacillaceae; genus Bacillus; species Bacillus sp. TE9106W. Next base: position 54,019 of record NZ_JBSSFA010000015.1, on the reverse strand, counting down.
TGCGGATAGCAAGTATTTATCTTTTCATTACCAGTTCCTAGTTTAATAAAACAACCAGGTGCTTTTCTTAAATATGCTGAAAAATCTTCTCCTCCCATAGAAGGTTCAAGCTTCACAACACGCTCATTCCCAAACAAGTGTATTGCACTTTCTTCTACTACTTTCGTAATATATTCATCATTAATCACTGGATCATATCCATATCGATACGTATATGTATACGCCCCTCCATGTGCTTTTGTAATGCCTTTCACGATTTTTTCAATTTTCTCTTCTGCTTCCACCCTTAATGCTTGATTAAATGAACGAACAGTGCCCATTAAAGTTGCTGCACTAGGAATAATATTATCAGCCATTCCCCCATGAAACTGCGTAACTGAAACGACTCTTTGCATGAAAGCACTTGTATTTCTTGATACAATATGTTGTAGATTTGTAATAATCTGCGCTCCGATAGCAATAGGATCTATCGTTTCCTCCGGCCTCGCCGCATGTCCCCCTTTCCCTTGAATTTCAACTGTAAATACGTCTGGTGCCGCCATCATCGGCCCATATGCAATTCCTATCTTCCCGCTCTCAAGTCCTGACATAACATGTAAACCTATTACATAATCAACACCGTCCATTACACCTGCCTCAACCATTTCTTGTCCCCCGCCGGGATATACCTCTTCTGCGTGCTGAAAAAGTAGACGAATCTCCCCTGCAAAATCTTCCTTTATATTTGACAGTACCTCTGCTGTACTTAACAAAATAGCTGCGTGAGCATCATGCCCACATGCATGCATCATTCCTTTATTCACAGACGTATAAGATTTACTTGTCTCCTCTTGAATTGGCAGAGCATCTATATCAGCTCGAATTGCAATCACTTTCCCTTGTACATTTCCTCTTTTAATTGCTAGTACACTATACTTCGTCGGTCTCGTTACTTCAAAAGAAGAAAATGAGCATAATGTATCATATATAAATTGTGAAGTTTCTTTCTCATGAAACGATAATTCCGGATACTTATGAAAATATCTTCTCCATTTCACGATATTTTCTTCCGCAATTAAACTCTTCCACACTCTATTCATGATAATCTCCTCCTTTTCAAAAGAGATAGAAATAAAAAGTTTACTCCGTTTTGAATAATTAATAAAAACAAATACTATATTTTTATACATTCTTATAGTCCACTTTTATTTATTCACACAATCCACTTTCTATTTACATATCAAACCCATTACAAATTCATGCTGAATGTAATATAATTGCTAAGTTAGGGATTTTCTTTTTTAGTATTTAGTGCTAATATCAAAAAAGAGCCTTTTGACTTATTTTTACCTAAAATGTGGAAGTTTGTTTTTTTCACAATAATGTAGGACATGATACCTACAAAGAGCTATTATTTCATTAAGAGAGGGAAAGACATGGAAAGATTAAAAGAGATATGGTCTCGACCACTCACACAATGGGTTGCAAAGACGGTTTATTACCTTGCAATTTTATTTGCATTACTTTGGTTGTATGGATTCCATGATACAAACACAAGTACATTTATTTACAACGAATTTTAGGGTGGGAACGTTATGAAGTTATTAGAACAAATTGAAAAGTGGGCTATTGAAACGCCTGATCAAACTGCTTTTGTTTGGCGAGATGCGAAAATTACGTACAAACAATTAAAGGAAGATTCTGATGCGTTAGCACATTGGATTTCTTCTGAGTATCCAGATGATCGTTCACCAATTATGGTGTATGGCCATATGCAACCTGAAATGATTATTAACTTTTTAGGATGTGTAAAAGCTGGACATGCTTATATTCCTGTAGATTTATCTATCCCAGCTGATCGTGTACAACGTATCGCTGAAAATTCTGGTGCGAAATTACTTTTATCAGCAGCAGCAGCAGTAACTGTAACTGATTTACCAGTTCGCATTGTAAGTGAAGACAACTTAAAAGATATTTTCTTTACTCATAAAGGGAACACTCCAAATCCTGAACATGCGGTAAAAGGTGATGAGAACTTCTACATTATTTACACATCAGGAAGCACAGGTAATCCGAAAGGGGTTCAGATTACTTATAACTGCCTTGTAAGCTTTACAAAATGGACTGTAGAAGATTTCAACTTACAAACAGGGCAAGTATTCTTAAACCAAGCACCTTTCTCATTTGATTTATCTGTCATGGATATTTACCCATCGTTAGTAACAGGTGGTACACTTTGGGCAATTGATAAAGATATGATTGCACGTCCAAAAGACTTGTTTGCTTCTTTAGAGCAATCGGATATACAAGTATGGACTTCCACACCATCTTTCGCAGAGATGTGTTTAATGGAAGTATCTTTCTCTGAGAGTATGCTACCAAACATGAAAACATTCTTATTCTGCGGTGAAGTGTTACCAAATGAAGTAGCTAGAAAATTAATTGAGCGTTTCCCAAAAGCAACAATTATGAATACGTATGGTCCAACAGAAGCTACTGTCGCTGTAACAGGTATTCACGTTACAGAAGAAGTGCTTGATCAATACAAATCACTTCCAGTTGGCTACTGTAAATCAGATTGTCGCCTTCTTATTATGAAAGAAGATGGCACGATTGCACCTGATGGTGAAAAAGGTGAAATCGTAATTGTCGGTCCAAGCGTAAGCGTTGGATATTTAGGAAGCCCTGAATTAACAGAAAAAGCATTTACTATGATTGACGGTGAGCGTGCCTATAAAACAGGCGATGCTGGCTATGTTGAAAATGGTCTTCTATTCTATAATGGTCGTCTTGATTTCCAAATTAAGCTGCATGGTTATCGAATGGAATTAGAAGAAATTGAGCATCATCTTCGTGCGTGTTCTTACGTAGAAGGAGCAGTTATCGTTCCAATTAAAAAAGGTGAGAAATACGATTATTTATTAGCGGTTGTTGTTCCTGGAGAACATTCATTTGAAAAAGAATTCAAATTAACATCTGCAATCAAAAAAGAACTCAATGAGCGATTACCAAACTACATGATTCCACGTAAATTCATGTATCAATCTTCTATTCCAATGACACCAAATGGAAAGGTAGATCGCAAAAAATTATTGAGTGAGGTTACAGCATGACCGCATATGGATCATTTTATTTTTTCGCTATAGTGGGCATTTTATTAATACCTACTATCATAGCTGGACTAAAAGGTAAAATGTTGCGTAAATATAATGCCGTTTTAACATTAGTCATGCTTGCTATTATCTTCTCGGATAAACCGAAGCAAGCTATTATGTTAGCCGCATTTATTATTTGGCAATATGTCCTTATTAAAGGCTATTTACTTTTAAGAAAACAAAATAATAGTACATTTACATTCTGTATAGCTGTTATTTTATCAATTTTGCCACTTATTTTGGCAAAAATCGCACCGTTTGCACCTGAACTAAAGTTTATTGTATTTTTAGGGATGTCTTATGTAACATTTAGAGCAGTGCAAATGGTATTTGAAGTTCGCGATGGATTAATTAAGGAACTTTCCTTCTTTAATTTTTGGGAATTCGTTTTATTCTTCCCAGCGATTTCAACAGGACCTATCGATCGTTATCGTAGATTCCAAAAAGACATTCAAAAGCCACCTAGCGCTGAAGAATATCAAAATTTACTATATACAGGGTTAAACCGTATTTTCCAAGGTTTCTTGTATAAATTTATTATCGCTTACTTAATAAAGCAATATTTTATGGATCCAGCGTTTGCTCAGCAAGATACAATTTTATCCAATATGATTTACATGTATAGCTATAGCCTATATTTATTCTTCGACTTTGCTGGTTATAGCTCATTTGTAATTGGTGTAAGTTATATGATGGGTATTAAAACGCCTGAAAACTTTAATAAGCCGTTCATTAGTCGTAACATTAAAGACTTCTGGAACCGTTGGCACATGAGTTTATCATTCTGGTTCCGTGATTTTATTTACATGCGTTTCGTCTTTTTTGCAACGAAGAAAAAGTTAATTAAAAACCGTTATACAATTTCGTATATCGGTGCATTTTTAAACTTTTTCATCATGGGAATTTGGCATATTACTGGTGAGCATGTGTATCAATACATTATTTATGGTCTTTATCATGCCGCACTGTTTATTCTATTCGATATTTTTGAACGAAAAAACAAAAAGCATAAGTTTTGGCCAAACAATAAATTTACACACGTCCTTGCGATCGTAATTACGTTCCACGTTGTATGTTTCGGTTTCCTAATTTTCTCTGGACACCTTAACAGATACTTTTAATGCACCCTTCTTATACCATTAAGAAGTTGCACATATAATATATTTCGGATATAAAGGAGATTTTAAAAATGGCAGAATTTAAAGAGCAAGTATTAGATATTTTAGAAGAAGTATGTGAAAACGATATTGTAAAAGAAAACTTAGATGTTCAATTATTTGAAGAAGGTATTCTTGATTCTTTCGCTGTAGTATCTTTATTAGTTGAATTCCAAGAGCGTTTAGATATTGAAGTTTCTATTTCTGATTTTGATCGTGACGAGTGGGCTACTCCAAACATGGTTATTAAGAAGTTGGAAGAAATCCGATGAACAAAGCAAAATTTGGTCCGATGCTTTTAGCATTGGCCCTTTTTGCTGTATTCCTACTTATTCCGACGCGCTTTCTACTCCCGCTTTTAAGTGACGAGAAAGTAGAACAAGCTGCGACTTCTTTAAAAGAAGAAAAGATTCAAAGTATGATTTTACAGCAAAAGATGTTAGCAGACCCGAAATACCTTCCGATGTACGGTTCATCGGAATTCGCACGTATGGATGCTTTCCATCCATCGAATTATTTCAAAGTAAAACCTGAAGGATTCACACCATTCCTACTTGGGCGCGGTGGAACACAAGACCTTGTACATGTGTTAAACTTTGCATCTACAATGGATCAATTGAAAGATAAGAAAATGGTATTCGTTCTTTCTCCGCAATGGTTTGTACCACAAGGTATTGATGAAACGCACTTTGCACCTAACTTTTCAAAGCAACAAGGTTACCACTTCATTTTTAACGATGATGTAAAACCTGAAATGAAAAAGCAAATTGCAAAACGTTTATTAAACTTTGAAATCGTTAAGAAAGAAACTTTATTAAAAATTTCGCTTGAAGGTATCGCCTACGATGATACGAAGTATAAAGTAAAAGCGCTTGCTGCTAAACCTTTCGCTTATATTTACCGTAACATTTTAGATCGTAAAGATTTATTTACAGCAATGTTTAATATTAAACCGCACAAAGAAAAACTTGATCCTTCATTAAAACAAATGAACTGGGATGAAGCTCGTAAACATGCAGATCAAACAGGTGCAGCAGAATCTGGATCTAACGAATATGGTATCGAAGATGGTTACTTTAATAGCAAAATCAAAAAGAAATTAAAGCAACGTGAAGGCTACTTAAAAAATGATTCTTATGATCAATCGCCAGAATATGAAGATTTACAAATTGTACTTGATTTATTAAAACAATCTGGTGCAAAACCACTCTTCATCTCTGTTCCTGTAAAAGGGCCTTGGTACGATTACGCTGGCTTCCCGAAAGAACGACGCGAATTGTATTATAAGAAAGTTCATGAGCAAATTGAGAAAGCTGGCTATCCAATTGCCGACTTCTCAAATCATGAGTATGATAAATACTTCTTAAAAGATCATATGCACTTAGGTTGGAAAGGCTGGGTTTATATCGATGAGGCCATCCAACAATTTTATAAAGCAAACTAATGAAAAGACCGCTTGAATTATTCAAGTGGTCTTTTTCTATATACATTCTGTAATTGTTCGATTACGTTATTTGCTTCTTCCATAACTCGCTCCACTACATGCTGAGCTGATTCTATTCGTGCTAATGACGACGCTTGTCCCGCCCAAAGCGACATATATTCTCCATTATTTTGTTTTGCTGCTTCTTGGCGTATTTTAGAAGTTAATACATTTTGCACCGGATACACCGGAAGCCCTTCTTCTTTCCCTTCATGCTTCTCTATAAATTCATTACGAATACCGCGTGCATATTTCCCGGAAAACGCTCGAGTTACAGTTGTACTCGTATCTGTACTATGTAAAACTGCTTCTTTATACACATCATGCGTAATACTTTCTTCACTCGTTAAAAAGGCTGATCCCATTTGAACAGCTTCTGCTCCCAGTGTAAATGCCGCAACAAGCCCTTGCCCGTTCATTACACCACCTGCTGCAACAATCGGGATATGCGGAACTGCTGCTACTAACTGCGGAATTAATGCAAACGTACCAATCATAGCGTCCTGTTCTTTCCCGATAAACGTTCCTCTATGCCCTCCTGCCTCGCTACCTTGACCGACAATAATGTCTACTCCTAATTCAGCAAGCACTTTCGCCTCTGCCACATGAGTAGCTGTGCCGATGACTTTTATTCCACTTCTTTTCAAATCATTTATCTCTTCTTTTTCTAACGTTTGAAACGCAAAGCTAACGACTGGTACTTTTTCTTCTAATAACACTTGTAATTGTTCTTTATAACTTTTTGGAAGCTTTAAATGCTCTTCTTCCTCTATACCGAATTCTCTATTCACTCCGCTAAGTAATCCCTTTGCCAAGTTTATCTTCTCTTCTTCTATCTGTATCTCTTTCGTTAAAAGTAAATTAACACCGAAAGGCTTATCTGTTAGCTCCCTTATTGTATAAATTGCTTCACGAATTTGTTCTGGGCTCATATAGCCTGCCCCAAGCGTTCCTAATCCTCCGCTATTACTTACAGTTGCAACAAGTTCTGGCGTCGTAATCGCACCCGCCATACCTGCTTGAATAATGGGATGCTTAATTTGTAATAAATCTATGACTCGACTTGTAAACATCATCTCTCCTCCTATTCTCTTTATATCTTCTTTATTTGACAAACTTTTCCCTTCTTTTACAAGGGTTGAACTTCCTATGAAGCGAATATATTGAAAGTGAAGGAGGCTGAAAACAATGATATATCCAAATGCATTACAACAAGGTGATACAGTAATGATTATTGCACCGTCCGGCCCACCAACAATTGAAAATGTATTAAAAGGTGTAAAGGTATTACAAGAAATGGGTTTATCTGTAGTAATCGGGAAGAGTGTTTATGAGAAATATGGATATTTAGCTGGAAGGGATCAAGTCCGGCTTGATGATATACATGAAGCATTTTCAAGTCATGAGGTAAAGGCCGTTTTCTGTGCACGAGGTGGTTACGGTAGTGCTCGTCTCCTCCCTTACATTCAATATGAAATCATTCGGCAAAATCCAAAAATCTTTTGGGGATATAGCGATATTACAGCTTTACATACTGCCTTTTCACGTTATGCAAAGCTTATTACTTTTCATGGCCCAATGGTTGAAGAATTAGGGAAAGGTATAGATTCTCTTTCTTTATCTTCTTTCAACCAACTATTTCATCCGTATTCAACCATTTTATCTGCGTCAGAATGTATCGTACCTAGCTCTTCCCGTACAATTACAGGTCAATTAGTTGGAGGGAATTTAGCAGTGCTAACGAGCATAATTGGCTCACACTACGAGGTACATACAGCCAATAAACTTTTATTACTTGAAGACATTGGGGAAGAACCGTATCGCGTTGATCGTATGTTAAATCAACTACTCTTATCTGGAGAATTCAATGAATGCAATGGTGTTATTTTTACAAGCTGTCACGACTGTACTCCTTCTAAACCATCTCAATCATTGCAAACGATACTATATGAATATTTCGCACCGTATCATATACCTGTCCTATTCGATTTACCGATTGGACATATAAGCCCAAACATTGGGATTCCTCTTGGAGCTACAGCTACAATAAGTACACATAATAAAACACTCTCTATTTCTTCTGGTGTAGCCACCCCGTGTTCAAATTAAAAAGGAAAAGCGATTACGCTTTTCCTTTTATTTATAATAGTTAAAAATTCGTCCAGATGCGATATCTGCAATTTCTTCGGGAATAAATGTTTTACTTATATCAGTACCGACATTTAATACGGCTGTGGCATCTTTCTCAATGCTACCAAATAATTCTTTCCCACGTATCGTAATAAGGGGCGTTCCTTCTGGCAACACATCTTTTACAAATTCCATTTGTGTAAAGAACGGAACGATCCATCTACCATCTCCTTGGAAATGACGCAAACGAAGTATCCCTTCTGTTGCCCCTTCCTCTGCTTCTAGTGAGCCAGCAACATAAAACTCAGTAGATAAGAGCAATTCATAAAATTCCTTTTGCTTTTGTTTGTCATCCCCTGCTACAACAAGTACTTCTTCTATTCTCTTTACCGGAATTTGCTCCATATGATGCCACCCCTATTTTCAAAATGATTGTACTTAAATTATACGAAATATTCTTATTTTTTTCTACATAATTCGCAATTATTTTCTTAAAATAATTTTAATACTTCTTTTGTCGTCACAATCGTAGCAAACTCTTCATGTAAATTTACAAGTGTCATATTGTGAATATCTTCTGCACTATACTCTTTACCATCTAGACCTTTACGATTAAAAGTAGCCGTTGCATCACTCACTAAATACGTTGTAAATCCTAAATTACCTGCCATTCGTGTCGTAGTCTCCACACAGTGATTTGTCGTTAATCCTACAATTACTACTGCATTACATTTGTTTTCTCTTAATTGCTCTTCTAAATTTGTTCCAATGAACGCGCTGTTAACGGTTTTCTGAATAACCACTTCACCTGACAATGGTTTCACTTCTTCTTTAAAGTTAACCGTTTCTGCTCCCTCATAAAACATCGACTGATCATTTTCTTTATTTACATGTTGAATATGAAAAACTGGTTGTTTCCTTTTTCTCCATTCTTCCAATAACATTCTCATGTTTTCTTCAGCAAAAAGATTATTTCTCTCACCCCAGTATGGTAATTGAAACGCCTTTTGTACATCAATTATAATAAGTGCTATTTGATTATTCATCATTTCCTCCTTCATTCGGCTGCAATTGAAATAGAAAACCAAGTTGTTGTGACGCAGTAATAAAACATATATAAGCGCAAAGTTCTACAATTTCTTTTTCCGTCCAATATTGTTTCAATACATGAAACATAGTATCATCTATCGCCTTTTTGTCATGAACAAATGTATGAGCAAAAGTAACGGCTACACTTATTTCTTCTACCTTTTGCATATCAGCAGGCCTTCCCTTTGCCATACAGTACGGGCATTCATTCCCGTACGCTAATGTTCTTCTCACTTGTTCCTTTAACTCTGCTGAAAGAGTTCCTTTATTGTACAGTGTATTTTCTAATGTACTCCACGAATGTAATATTTCCGGATTATGGCCTAATAACTTTTGAAACTTTGTATCTCCTACGTTTGATAATGAAATTCTCTCCATTATTTTACCTCCTATTCCTTTCAGTTTTATTGTAAAATAAATAAAGTTCTCTTTACATTTCATATGAATCTTAATTTATATTTTTCCTTTACAAAAATAATCATTTTACTGGAGGTATATTTACACATGCAACTAGATCGTGTTGATCGAAAAATTTTAAATGAATTATATAATGATAGTCGCCTTTCCATGCGCGAATTGGCCAAACGAGTAAACTTATCTGCTCCGTCTACTGCAGAACGTGTTCGTAAACTCGAAAGTGAAGGCGTGATTCAAAAGTATACAATCGATATCGATTATAAAAAAGCAGGACTTGTTTTAGATTGTATTTTAGAAATCACTTTAAAAAATGGTGATACAACACGTATGCAACAGTTTATTCAGTCCTATCCATCTGCAAGTTTTTGTTACCGAGTAACAGGGAGTTTATGCTACATTGTAAAAATCTCTGTTCCTTCACTTGTTGAACTTGAAGAATTTATTAATGATGTTTCTTCATACGCGACGACTGTTTCTCATATCGTATTATCAGAAATATCTCTTACTCCTGATATTGAACATATCTTCCCAGAAGATTAATTAATTTTTATTCATAAAATATATAAAAACCCCTTACAATAAGAATAAAAATAATATATTATGTATTAAAATACATAAAGTTCGAGAAAGGGGCTTTACATTGAAAATCTGGTTTTATGAAAAAACGGCGCAATTAGATGACTTGCTTGGCATTTGGGACAATGTTCCGACTATCCCTCGAATTGGTGAAAAAGTTGAGATTTTAAAAACAGTCCGCACTGTTACAGATATTAAATATGTAAAGAACGGCAATAATTTCCGTGTGGAAATTATTACAAATTAAAAAGTAGCTCCTAAGGAGCTACTTTTTAATTATCTATCATGCGCTTTCTTTATAACGATTTTATCTTCTTCTACAGATACTGTTACATAATCATTTTCTTCTAACCGGAGCTTATTTACAGCCTCATCTGGTAGCTCTACAGCCATCAATCTATCTGTTACAATCACTTGACTATACACTTCATTTCCTTCTGATGCACTCACTACTTTTTCCTCATTTATAAAGCGCACTGGTGGCACACCCACTTCTTTTACGGTACGCCATTGTTTCCAGACGTAAGGAATTAACCAAAGTAATCCAACAACTGTAAGACCGATACCGATCCATAAATTACTTTGCGCTTGTAATTCAGGGATTGAAATTGCGCTACTCTCTTCTCCACCGATAAATTGCATACTTGTTGCAATTAAATTATTTAAAGCGTGTACAGCTATATTCGTCCATATATTTTTCGTCTTTATGTATAACAGACACATCACAACCCCAAACATGAACGCACCAATAACATCAAAATGTCCTAGGCCAAAAATAAGTGAAGATATAATGACAGCTTTTTTAATCCCCCATTTATAAGCCATTCGCTGTAAAAAGAAACCTCTAAAAATAACCTCTTCCATAATAGGTGCTAATACACATGCTGAAATGAAAGTAAATATCGTCATATATATGTTACTCGTATTAATAACAGTTCCGTCTTCTAACATAGTAACTAAGAAATTCGGTAACGTATGTGCTAATATGTAAAATTGAATATGAGATATACCAACGGAAAAAATCATTCCCATTATCGTTGCTAACACAATTAATCCCCACGTTAAACGTCCTCGCTTGTCAAAAAAACTATTAAATACAATATTATTTTTATTTGTTTTTACGTATAACCAAAGTAACGGAAATACAAAAAACACAGTTATTTGTGAAATAACCTCCATCGCATTCTCAGAAACATTTACTAGACTTAATGGGATCATTGTAAGGAACAATCCTATAATCATCCATCCAAAAAAGCTACGTAGCCTTATACGTGAAAATGCATAATGCATATAGAACACCTCCAAAGATAGTAAAAGTAAATGGTCGGATAACTAAATTATAATATGAATATAGTTGAAACTCTTCCTATTTTTCTCAATTACTTTCAAACAACATATCTCTTAAAATACTATATTACTGCTCTTCAAGTTGCACTACCTGAGCAAGTTATGTAATAAAAATCCCCGTTTTTACAAGCGGGGATTTCTTTTATTATAATACGTCACGTTTTTGGAATAATGCACTTGATGCTACAAGTAATACAACAAAGTATGCAGCTACAAGTAATAATGAAGTTGTAAATGTAAATTCTGTGAATGTAGGTTCTACTCCGCCACTAATTAATTTATTACTATCGTAAGCTCTTAAATCCAAATGGAAGAATACTACAAACTTTGCTACACCTTTTGCAAACATCATTAATACCATATTAATTGCTCCTTGTAAGAAGAACAGGAACATCGTAATAATTAATGGTAATACAGATTTTCTAAATACGTTTGCTAAGAAAAATGCAAGCGTCGCAAAGAAGAGCGGTGAAAGTACTTGATATAAAGTAGATTTCATTACAATTCCTAACGTTAATTCTGTTTTACTACCATCCATTACAATTCCACCAATAATCATTGAAATGATCATGTTAGCAAATATGATAAATACTATAGTAAGTAATACTGTAATATATTTAGAGAATAAAACTGTCATTCGTTTTCTTGGACGGATTAATAACTGCTTAATTGTACCTTTTTGGAACTCATCCGTAATCATACGAGAAGCAATCGTAATTCCAAATATCGTTGCAAACAAAGTAATTAAACTAATCTCTGAACTTGCAAAATCTAAATAGGATCCTTTAAATTCAGTTCCGTCTCCCCATTTCAGCATCGCTAAAACTCCCAAAATCTCCAATACTGCAATAACACCAATTAAAATATACATACCTTTTTTCGCATGCAACTTTAAAAATTCATTTTGAATTAATTTCAACATTACGCTTTCACTCCCCCTGTAATCGCTAAGAACTCATCCTCTAACGTTTTATTTTGAACGGTAACTCCGTATACAAGCACATCGTCATTCACAAGTTTCTTTACAAGTTGTGGAATTTCTTCTTTCATTACAGATACTACAATGACATTTCCTTGCGCCTTACCTTGAACGATTTCATTTGCTTTCTGTACTTGATCTACTTCAAACACTACAACTACTGTCTCATCATGTTTTGCTTGTTCATGTAAGTTATACTCTTGTACAAACTCACCTTGCTTAATAATAACGACGCGATCACACATGAGTTCAATTTCACTTAATAAGTGACTTGATACGATTACAGCAATATTCTCTTCTTTCGCTAAACGTTGTAAATAATCACGAATTTGGCGAATACCAGCTGGATCTAATCCATTTGTCGGCTCATCTAAAATTAAGATTTTCGGCTGATGCAGTAATGCCTGTGCAATTCCTAAACGTTGTTTCATACCAAGTGAATATGTTTTCACTTTTTTATGAATCGCATGCTCCAACTCAACAAGCTTTACAATTTCAGCAATGCGCTCTTTCCTAATTGGTGTAATTGCCATGTTCGCAAAATGCTTTAAGTTTTGCATTCCTGTCATATAATCATATAGTTCAGGATTTTCTACAATCGCTCCAATTTGCTCTAGCGCCTTTTCACGCTCCGTACGAATACTATGACCACAAATTGTAATATCGCCCTCTGTCATTGAAATAAGACCTGTCATCATACGGATTGTTGTTGTCTTACCGCTACCGTTCGGTCCAAGGAACCCGTACACTTCCCCTTCGCGAACTTCAAATGATAAACCGCGAATAATTTCCGTTCCACCAATCTTTTTTCGAACATTCTCTAACTTTACTACTACGTTTCCCAATTTCGATTCCTCCTTTAAACTTCTAGTTTTTTATCGATTATGCGACCTGTTATATAAACAAGTAAAACAAATATACCGATTGAAAAAGCAATACTATATAAATTCATAAGTTTTTCTGAATAGAGCAACACATTCACTTCTGATGAATCATCTATATATACTAATTTTTTTATTAAAGGTGCAGCAGGTGCAAGACCGCCCAACATTCCATATATAGTACCTAATAATTTTGTTACTAGTAAAAATAAGAAAAATACCAGTGGATATTTTAACTTCTTCTTTTTCAAAGAAAACACTTTAACGCTTGCTACTGAAAAAAGTAATACTAGCAATATGCTAGATAAATTAAATACATATAACATAGTACTAAAGAGGTGCTTTAGTGGATTGAATACACTTTGAGTAAATAATACTTCGTAGAGCTCTGTACCTTTTATTATTTTCATAGAAATACCATATAAAAAAATAGATCCTATTAATTCGAAAATAAGTAAATAAATTACAGCGTATAACAATATTGCTAAAACAATCTTTTTACCGGATATCGATGTTAACCGAAATAATGTACTTTCAGTCATTTTTCCAAATGCAGACACCGCTTGAATAACTATCATTGCTAAAAAAGTTATATATACTAGAATAACGAAACTAACTATAATTGTTTGTCTTACTTCTCCTGATTCTTGCTTAATATAATTTCCCAAACTTACGAAAGCTACAGCGACAACGAATATAAATGATAACAAAGAAATAATTATTTGTTTTTTATTTATGTTGTACATATATATTAAGCTCGGCTTCATCTACTAAACACCTCCTTAAACACCTCTGTAACAGCTTTTCCTCTCTGAAAACGTAACTCTTCTACATTTTCATACAATACAATTTCTCCATCTTTTAAAAAGATCACTTCATCAAAAATATTTTCAACTTCATTTATTAAGTGCGTCGAAATTAGTATCGTACAATCTTCTCGATAAAACTGTAAAATAAGTTCCAGTACGTGTTCCCTAGAAACGAGATCAATCCCGCCAAGCGGTTCATCTAGTACGTATAACTTCGCTTTCCTCGAAAATGTTAAAATAATTTGTAGCTTTTCAACCATACCTTTTGATAAAGCTGTAATTTTTTCTTCTAACGGTATTTTAAACTCCGCAATCGTATCTACCGCTTTTTGAATATCAAAGTCTTTGTAGAAATCTCGATAGAAAAATAAAGAATCTTTTACAGTCATCCAATCATCAAATACTGGTTTATCCGACATAAAAGAAACAATTTCTTTTGTTTCTAATCCTACCTTTTTACCAACGATTGTAATGCTACCTTCAGAAGGGTGCTGTAAGCCGGCAATCATTTTCAATAACGTCGTTTTCCCGCTCCCGTTATCTCCAACAAGCCCTATAATTTTCCCTTCAGTAATCTCTATGTTTAATTCACGGATCACAGCTTTCAATCCGTACCTCTTCCATAAGTTTTCTATTTTTAATAACTCTGTCATTCGCTCTCCTCCCTTTTTTCATGTAATGAAGAACGAAGAATTGTAAGAATTTCTTCTTCTGAAAAACCTAAATTGTCCATTCCATCTATAAAAGAGTGAAGTAATTCTTTCGCCATCTCTTTTCGCAGCTCCATAATTTTCTCCCCTTCATTCGTTACATATCGTCCCATTCCTCTACGCGTTACAACAACGCCATCCCGTTCTAGCTCTTGAAATGTGCGCTGAATCGTATTTGGATTTACTTGTAATTCACTCGCTAATTCACGTACAGAGGGAATTTTATCACCAGGCAATAAATGTCCTGTTACGATTTCTTTTTTTATGTATTCCATTACCTGAATGTAAATTGGTATATTTGGAGAAAACTCTATTTTCATTTCTTCCCTCCTTTTGTATCGGTGTACTAGTTAAATAATACACCGATACAAAAGGATTGTAAATACCCATTTACTTACAAAAAAATTCTATCCGTTAGCTGGATAGAATTTTTTAAACAGAAATCGTTATACGAAAATAATAGTGTTATGTAAACAAAACCATAAAGAAAAGCTGTCTTATCAATGAATAAGACAGCTTTTCTTTATGATCATATATTAAAAATTAAACACGAAGTCATCATCAGATAACTTTTCAACGTTCGTCGCTTTTACATAACCATTTCCTTTTACAGAGAAGAAATCATGGTTTTTCGTATCTGTACGTAAACCATTTAAAACGATTGGGTTAATTTCTTCTTCTTCAAACTTCGGCTCAAGTCCTAAGTTCATAAGCCCTTTATTCGCATTGTAACGAACGAAACGATTTACATCTTCTACAAGACCGATAGAAGTGTAAATTTCTTCTGTGTATGCCATTTCGATTTCATATAGTTCCATTAATAACTCTTGCGTTTCTTTTTGCACTTCTTGTTGATCTTCTGCAGAAAGTTCCGCGAAGGTTTGTTGTGCTAAAATACCGACGAATACGCCGTGAATTGACTCATCCTTTACCTTCACATAGATTCGCTACTTCTATGCCGTTTATACAGCTTACAGTTTCCTGTAAGAAGAGACTATATCATCTACCTTCTCAGGTAGCCCTCCATTTCGATTTAAGGGATTCTCACCCACCGCTTGGCCCTACTCCTCTTGCGGAATTTCACCGCCAATGGGATAGTCGTTGAACGTTCCTTTATCTACGTATCGCACCCACCACTGTTTATACAGTTTTCGGTGTCTAATACTTCCGTACATGTTATCGCTAGATAAAGGCTTCGCTGCTGATTGCCCTATCAGCTATTCTCCTTTCCATCTATTGATAGTTAGAGAATAACCTGAATGTATATATTCATCAATAATAAAACAGATAAATTTACAATAGGGGTTCCCAGCAATTAAAAGGGTTTTTCAATTGGTATCTCTACCAAAAGCCGCTATAAGTTAACGGATAATAAGGTTAATAATCTCACCACTCGCCGTAAGTTTTCCTTGACCAGCTAAGTAAAGTGGATAGAAGAATCCACTATAGAATAAGTAACTTTCTAAGAACACACTTGCTACCATTGCCATGTATAACTCTTTTTTCGTCACTTCCGGTTTTAATAAACGACGATAGTAACTTGTAATAATACCAGCCTTTTTCTCAAGTAACGGATGAGTATCTACCCAGTCAAAAATCTCATCGATTTCTTCTTCAGTAGCTAACGTTGTGAAAATATGACTATAACTCTTCGCATGTACTTCTTCCATAGCACCCATGAAAGCTAATACACTTTTTGCTTGTAAATTTTCAAGATGAACAAGTACAAGAGGCATCCCTTCGCCACCTTGTTTCGTATCTAAAAGTGTTAAACCACCTAATACACGCTTATAAGCAATTTGCTCTTCTTTTGATAATTGCACCCAAGTATTTTTGTCAGACGAAACCGCAATTTCTTCTTCTGTCCAAAACTGAGCGATGTTTTGCTTCCAAAACATTAAACTGAAATCATCTTCTTTTTTATTCCAGTTAACAGCGCGCATTGAATCACCCCTATATCTATTATTGTTCTACTGAACGGTTAAATTTCCATCTAACAATGAAAAGCTAACCGTTTAGTAGAACAAACCAAGTATGAGCAGGGTTCATAACCCTGCTCATACTATTGGGTTATTCATTTAGTATGGCAATATGCCATTAAACGGTACAAGCCACACACTCTTCCACGCTTAATTTACGTGTTCTCGTATAATACAGACTCTTTAAGCCTTTTTTATGTGCATAGATGTAGTAACGTGCTAATTCACGTGTTGAAATATCACTATTAACGTAAAGAATTGTACTAATTCCTTGGTCAATATGTTCTTGAATTTCTGCGATTAAATCAATTAATTTAAACTGATTCATATCGTAAGAAGATTTATAGTACCAGAACGTATCTTTTGATAAATACGGCATTGGATAATATGTTGTCGCATTCGCATACGTTCTTGATTCGATTTGACTTACAATCGGCATTACGCTTGAAGTTGCATTTTGAACGTAACTGATCGATTGTGTCGGAGCAATGGCAAGACGATCCTACATACCCTCTCTTTCGAGACACTTTAACACTTCTTATATGAAGTGGGAGTAGACTATTCCATATTCTTAATTGTGTTTATTTTTTCTTCTAGGTCGAATCGATTGAGGAGAACGTTCATATAACATTTTCCATGAATCCCCTCTATACATTCGTCTGACATTTCCGTATGACAATCCAGTTTGATCAGAGATTTCTCGTAAAGATAAATCGGTGTTTAATAGTAACTCTAAAACTTGTTGTGCCTTCTTCTGCTGTTGCGTCCAAACCACGTTACGATGATTTGTAAATTTTATTTTGTCTAAGCAAAACGAAGAAGGATGTTGCTCCCCTTTATGTACCTGCCTATGGCATGATTCACAAAGAGAAATAAGATTTTGAAGTCGATTAGCTTCTTCGTAAGATTCGAAGTAAACAAAAGGCTTATTATGGTGTACTGATAGTTCTTGTCCATACTCTTTCTCATGAATCCCACAAATTTGGCATTTGTATTGATCCCGTTTCCTTGCTCTTCTACGCTGCATTAACCAATTTGGTCCATAGTACTTTTTCTTACCTGTATATGGCATAGTAGAATTCCTTTTCCACGAGTATATTGTTACGGCCAAATTTTTACATTGCTTTGAGCAATATTCATGAGTTTTACGAGGTTGACACCAAATAGGCTTATTACAAACTTTACATAGTCTATATTTACCTTTGTTTTTCGCCCATGAAATCTTTAATTCTTGACAGTACTTACAACAAGTTTTAATAGCTTTACGATGTATATACGGTATTTGGAAGTCTCTATTACATATGAGACATGATATCCAAATTAATCTTCCTCTTTTATCTTTCGTATAGTCTCTAATTTCGAAAATGTCTTTCACATTAGAAGCCTCCCCTGAGGCAAACCACAAAATAAGAATCGGCTATGGTAGTCGTTGAGGGTTTACCTTGTCAATTTGATTTAGGTACTTCCCTGCAGATCATCCAATTTCTTTCCTTTTTACCGTACCTTAGGCATTACCCCTCGCCATACACACATTTCTATGTGTACTTGGTAGAAAGAACTCTTAGGACTTTCCTGCATATAAGCCGTTTTCCTCTAAACATCACTGTCTAGGGGCGCTACATGTTAACGCATTGTACAAACCATGCTCCATTACTTGTCGTTTTAATTGATTCCAATCTTCTTTTGTAGGAATATGAATTCCGGCAAATAGTTGCTGAACTTTTTCAGTTACTGGGCTATAATCAATCGTTTCATACTTTTCAAAGTATGCGCCATTCGCATAATCAGATTTATCGAAGTCTTTAAATGTTTCGCCTTTTTCTTTAGCGATTTCCATACTTTTCTCAATAGAGTAGTAATTTAACATCATAAAGAATGTACGAGCGAACTCTTTCGCTTCTGCACTTTCATAAGCGATTTTATTTTTTGCTAAATATCCGTGTAAGTTCATTGCGCCAAGCCCTACTGAATGAAGCTCATCATTTGCTTTTTTCACAGTTGGTGCATTCGGAATGATTGTCATATCAGAAACAGCTGTTAAAGCTTCCATTCCCGCATGAACTGCTTCACGAATTTCTTTATTTTCCATTACATTTACGATATTTAACGATCCTAAGTTACAGTTAATATCACGACGGATAATGTCATCTGTACCATAATCGTTAATTTCAGAAGTTTCTTGAAGCTGGAAGATTTCTGTACACAAGTTGGACATCTTCACAGTTCCAATATCCTTCAATGGATGTTGGTTATTTGCATTTGATTTAAACATTAAGTACGGATAACCAGACTCCAGCTGAATCATAGCAATTTTAATCAGCATATCACGTGCACTAATATCTAGCGGCTTCTTCTTCACTTTCGGATTGCTCATTAATTCATCGTACATTTCATCAATATCAATGTCATCTAAATGCTTTCCATATTCTTTATACACCGTATAAGGCGCGAAAACATGGAAAGGTTCGTTTTTCTCAGCAAGCTCAAAGAACTTACTTGGAACGATAATTCCGATTGATAGAGACTGAATACGGCTCTTCTCATCGGCATTTATTTTTTTTGTATCAAGGAATTCAATAATATCCCAATGGAAAATGTTTAAGTATACTGCGCCGGCACCTTTTCGTTGGCCAAGCTGATTCGCATATGAAAACGAATCTTCAAGTAACTTCATAACAGGTACTACACCACTTGCAGCGTTGTCGATACCTTTAATTTGCTCACCACGTGCGCGTAGCTTAGATAAGTTTAAAGCTACTCCCCCGCCGATTTTTGATAATTGCATTGCAGTATTAATGTTAAAGCCGATTGAATTTAAGCTATCATCCATCTCTAACAAGAAACAAGACACCATTTCTCCTCTTCTGCTTCTTCCCGCATTTAAAAAGGTTGGTGTCGCTGGTTGGTAGTTTTGTTTGACAATCATGCTTGCGAATTGTTTTGCCTTCGCAACATCACCGCGTCCTAAGTATAATGACACAATTGCTACACGATCTTCATAGCTTTCTAAGTATTGTTTTTGATCATTTGTTTTTAACGCATAATCTTTGTAAAACTTAGATGCTGCCATATAAGATTGGAACTCGAAGTTTTCACCATAAGCGATGTTATATACCTCTTCTACTTCCTCCAAGTTATACTCGTCCAGAACGTTGTAATAGTAATCATGTTCTTTCATATACTCCATTCGCTCTGCCACGCTATTAAAATGAACGGTATTCTCTCTAGCTTCTTCCATAAAGACTTCTAATGCCTCTTTATCTTTATGAAGCTGATAAAAACCGTCCTGCATTTGCGTGATTTCATTATTCAGTTCAATGTGTCGCAATCTCCCGCACCCTTTCCTTAAAATATTCTACATCGTTATTTGTTCCTGATAACTCAAATTTTGATACAATAGGCACTTCATATTTAGCAGAAATTTTGTCAGCACTTGCACCGAACATGTCTCCCCAGTTACGATTGCCGCTTGCAGATACGCCTTTTAATTTTTCATTATTGCGCTCTAAAAATTCTAAAACACGTTCTGGTACATTGCCAAAACCTGTTGTATACGTAATTAAAATAAAGTCTTCATCTATTACTAGATCTTCACCAATTTGAACGGCCGGCATATTTAATTTGTGGATGAAACGCTTTACGTTTCCTGTCATAGAATCATATGCAACTAACATTTCCGACCCTCCCTTTTCAATCTATACTCTCTGTATGTTGTTTCTTGATTTCTCTATATATTGTATTACGTTTCAAAATAAGACACAAGATATATGTATAAATTCTTTCTTTTTTTAACTTTTACTTTTCGACAAGACCGTCGATTTTTTTCAATACAATGACTATGAAACAACATTCTAAAACTCATGTCAATAAAGTGCTTTTCAAAAAAGTTGTCAACGAATTTAACCTTATTTTTAAAAAAGTTACCAATATATTTTGTCATAAAACGGCAAATGCTGGAGGAATATATTTCTCCAGCATCACGCAAAAAAGAACAGACATGAAACGATAATCTGTTCTAAAAAACGATTACATTTATCAATTTTACTTTATTAAATATTATACATATAGTTTCGGTTCGCGTTACATACTAAAAGATAGCTATTATAGAAAAAGATTATTATTATGGAAATTCAACTTATTTATGAAAAGATTATTCAGAGTGCTCAATACGCAAAATATCTTTTACAAATATATGATGCGGATTTTCATCTTTATCAATCATTGTACATACAGGAGCTTCTTCATCAAAGTATACAATCATTCCTTCTATGTACTGATACGTATGTTGAACTTGTACAGTTACTTTAATTTCTACAGCCTCTTCATATGCTCTTTTTATTTTCTGAAGCATTTTTGTGGAACACTTTCTTTTCTCTGGATACATGACCATCCCCATAAATCGGTTGCCCGCTCTATCTTTCCACATATAATCCCAATGCGGTAATATGCTTTGTTTAAAATCGCCCATAAGTCTCCTCCCCTATATTCTTCTAGTTACGAACGTGGCGTTTCTGAATATGTATAAATGACCTGTCCGCCGCGCTGTGCGTTACCAATGAAATGTTTAAAGTCTTCTCGATTTACTAAAACTTCTCTGAACGTATAAAATACATCTTTCGTAACAACATACTCCTTTATTTCACCATTTTTCAGCTGATCCAAAATTGTATTTGCTAATTCTTTATCCATGTATTTCACCTCTATGCAATATTTTATTTTATCTTATATTCTATAGGTCAACAACTGTAAAATTATCCAGATGCTATACCTTCATTTCATTTTCATTATTTTTCAAAAGATATCTCTTTAGTATATGTCCACTAAATATCATATACTAACATAGCTACTTCTCTATATCAAACATTTCGACATTCAATTATGCAAAGTTTCACACCGCTATGCTACAATATATGAATAGAACTAGGAGGGATACTATGATTCGGAAAGCAAAAAAGACAGATGCGAAACTGGTAGCACCTTTATTGTATAACGCTCTGCACGAAATTGCTGAAAAAATCACAGGTAGCACAGTTGAGACAGAAGTATTACTAGGACTTGAAACATGGTTCTCAAAAGAGAAAAATCGACTAAGCTATGAAAACTGTTTTGTATATGAGCAAGACGGGGGTGCAGTTGGAGTTATTGTCGCTTATCACGGTAGTGAAGCAACAATGCTTGATGCACCAATTGTACACCATTTAAGAGAATTACATAAAGATGAATCGATTACGTTAGAAAAAGAAGCTGAACTTGATGAATATTACATTGATACTTTATCCGTTTCAAGTGTATATGGCGGAAAAGGAATTGGTTCTAAATTAATTAAAGCTGCTGAAATTTATGCAACTGAAAAGGAGCATAAAAAAATCGCGTTACTTGTTAATTTAGAAAACAAACGTGCCTATTCACTATACGAAAAACTAGGTTATAAAAAAGATCAAATCGTTATGCTTGTAGGCGAACCTTATGCACATCTCGTAAAACCATTGAACATCAAAATTTCTATATCTTAAAAAGAAAGCACACGATCTATATAAATCGTGTGCTTTTATGTTAAATTCGTATTTAATACATTCCCATTCATCGCCTCATGAAACGTATATGTTGTACATCCCCATGGCTCTCTGTGCAAAATAGGAGAACCAGACCATCCCATCGCTCTCAGTTCGGCACCAATCATTCCATTCACATAATTATGACCTACAAGAGCAATACTTCCATGCACGAGAGCGTAACGATGTAATAAGTCGGCCGCTTGTCTTGCCCTCTCTCTTACTTCCTTATAGGACTCAACATCTTTATGGTAACCAAGTATCCATAATGTTCGTCCGATAAATATCCATACGTTAGGTTTGCATTTTATCCATTTCGGAGCATAAAAGCCCGTGGGAACCGCCGCTTCTCTAAAGAGAGAATTTTGTATAAACGATAAAGAATCCATTAATTCAGCTGCTGACTGTACAGCACACCTTTGATCACTCGTTACAATCAATTTTGCTGCTTCAACCGCTTCCCTTGTTTCCAATGGTATAGATGCTTTTTCTTTTATAGTATGTAAGTCATATCCTTTCATCCATTCATGAAAGGATGTAACCGTCATTGGTTCTATAGTACGCTCTAAGCGACCATGACGAATAAAAGAAATCTTCATTCTTTCCACTCTCCATTCATCACTTACGAACTCTATTATGTACTATTTTTACATATCATACCACGCAAAAAAAGAAAGTTATACAACTTTACATATCCCCGCCACTCTCATGTGTGACCCCAGCATATATCCCATCCATCCCATCAAAATATGTAGTCGTTTCATGATGACGAATCTTTTTTAAATGCATATAAGAAAATACAAATAAAGTTAATGCTATAATACTCCCCACAAATTGAAACATCATTTTACCGCCTCTAGTTTCTCCTACTTTAGTAGGTTATTGTATATTTTTATTATACCCCTATATAAAAATGCACGCATTTAAACCTTTCTTTTTTTCAAAAAACATGACTTTTCTACATATTTTCTTACAAAAAGTGAATATTTTTCGAATTTTTACTTTGAAAACATTTACAAAATAGGAAACATAGTTCAAAATAAAGGGAAATAAAAAATCCCAAATTATTCTTTTTTGGAAAAACTGTAACAAGGAGAGTTGCTTATGCAGATCGCAGAAACTGGAGATATCATTGAATTTAAAGGTGGAATGCAAGGCCGTGTTCAAAAAGTAAATCAAAACTCTGTTATTGTGGATATAACAATTATGGAGAATTTTAGAGAACTAGATATGGAACCTCTTACAGTTGTTAGTCATAAAAACTATACTGTCATTAATCAAAATGCATAATATAATAGAAAGAAAGGATCTGTATGTTATACAGATCCTTTCTTTCTATTATATATTAACGATTGTCAATTGTTTCTGGATATAGATCATGGTTCATCATGCGGTAGTCTGCCATTTGTTCATATTTCGTTCCTGGACGACCGTAGTTGCAGTAAGGATCAATTGAAATCCCTCCACGTGGTGTGAATTTCCCCCATACCTCAATGTAACGTGGATCCATTAATTTAATTAAATCATTCATAATAACGTTCATGCAATCTTCATGGAAATCACCGTGATTGCGGAAACTAAATAAATATAGCTTTAAAGATTTACTCTCTACCATTCTTTGTTCT
Source organism: Bacillus sp. TE9106W (assembly GCF_054062215.1). Classification (NCBI taxonomy): domain Bacteria; kingdom Bacillati; phylum Bacillota; class Bacilli; order Caryophanales; family Bacillaceae; genus Bacillus; species Bacillus sp. TE9106W. The sequence goes on along the minus strand of NZ_JBSSFA010000015.1, from coordinate 30,151 downwards.
GGAATGTAGCTAATATAAATTGTTGCAAAATCCGGTTGGCCTGTTTTCGGACATAAGCTTGTAAATTCAGGACAATTGAATTTAACAAAATAATCACGGTTTGGATGATTGTTATCAAATACCTCTAAAATTTCTGGACTGTATTCAAATAAATATTTTGTATTTTGATTCCCTAATAATGTTACATCTTTTAAATCTTCATCTAATCTTCCTGCCATTTTAAACATCCCTTCTCATTATACTCCGCGTTTATTTCCCCATACTAACGCATGAAGCTGCGGCAATACTTTTGCATTATTCATTTCTTTACGGTTAACTGCTTTTTCAATCAGCCACTCATACTTATCTAATAACTTTTTAATTAACATCGCATCATCTACAGTTTTTGTATCATCATTCCCTACTTGTAAGAAAAATGGCACATCTGGATAACGTTCGTGCATCTTAACTGCATACTCGAAGTCATAATCGTCAAATACTACTACCTTTAAACTAATATCTTTTCCTGCTAGTTTCTGAATTACATCATCTAACTTCTGAAAATCAGTATTCATTGTCGAGCTTGGTGGCTTCGGAGAAATCGTTATCTCATCAATTTGAAGTAACCAATCTTGCCATTTACTCCCTTGCGTTTCGATTGCCGTTCGCATTCCATTCTCTTTTAATATAGAAAGAAGAAACTCAATATTTTTCAGCAATACCGGATTTCCACCTGAAATCGTAACATGAGAAAAATTTTCGCCACCAATTTCTACAAGCTCATTCCAAACGTCTTCTGCTGTCATCTGTCTAATCTGATCTTTAGCCGATCCATCCCACGTAAAAGCAGAATCACACCAAGCACAGCTATAATCACAGCCAGCTGTACGGATAAACATCGTCTTTTGTCCTACAACCATTCCTTCACCTTGAATAGTCGGACCAAATATTTCTAAGACTGGGATTTTACTCATCGAGCATCCACTCCCGTCTTACTTCCGCATAACTAGTTGGAGTCTCAAACAGACGAACAAACTCAACACGAGCTCCTTTATATTCGTTCGCACGATTATCTTTTGTTAACGCTTCTGCCATCTTTTCATAAATCCAAACGACCATATTTTCAGCTGTTGTATTCATCGCTGGTAACGTTTCGTTTAAATAACGATGATCTAAATAAATTTCTATCTCATTCTTCCAAATTTCTTTTATATCTCCAAAGTCAATTGCAAGACCTATTTCATTTACATATTCACTAATCCCAAATACTACTTTATATGTGTGACCATGTAAGTTTTTACATTTCCCTTCATAACAGTGTAAATGGTGTGCTGCATCAAATGTAAATTCCTTGCTGACCATTACTCTTTTATTATGATATTTGAGCTGTTTACGCTGAATATCCTTGTCCATTTTTTGCAAATTTTCTACGATGCGAAATCCAAAGAAATTATCCATTAGTTACTCGCTCCTTCGCGTTCTTGTAGGTACGTATCTAATCCTGCTTTACGAAGTTGACATGCTGGACATTCACCGCAACCATCACCAATGATTCCGTTATAACATGTTAATGTTTTCTCTCTAACAAACTCGAATGCTCCAAGTTCATCTGATAATTTCCATGTTTCCGCTTTATCAATCCACATAAGTGGTGTATGAATCACAAACGGATAATCCATGGATAAATTTAAAGTAACGTTTAACGATTTCACAAACACGTCACGGCAATCTGGATAACCACTAAAATCAGTTTCACATACACCCGTTACAATATGACGTGCTCCAACTTGTTTTGCTAATACAGCAGCAAATGATAAGAATAGTAAATTTCGTCCATCTACAAACGTCGATGGTAATTCACCTTCTTCATGTGTAATCTCCATATCCGTTCTCGTTAACGCATTTGGAGCAAGTTGATTTAATAGACTCATATCTAGTACCGTATGTTTAATTCCTAGCTCTTTTGCAATTTCCGCTGCACAATCAATTTCTAGCTTATGACGTTGATTGTAATTAAACGTTACAGCCTCTACTTCTGCAAACTGCTCTATTGCCCAAAATAAACATGTCGTACTATCTTGTCCTCCACTAAAAACAACAACTGCCTTTTCTTTTTTCATTTCACTCATTCTCCTTCTCTACTACGAATAAGAAGAAAGAACGTTCTTGAACTGTCACAATAAAAAAACAAAACAATACCTAAAGATATTGTTGTTTCCATAGTTTTTTATAGAGGGAGTTCGCGAACCTCTCCCGTGCATTGCACGGAATTCCTTCTTTCATTGACAAAGCTTATTGTAACATATTGTATACTACCAGAAAAATTTTCTGATTTTTCCGCTATTTTTCATTTCATTTCTTTCATTTTATAGTATGATTAATTTAATGTAAGAAGAGAGGAGGCGTCCCACTGAAATCCTTTATTATTTATCTCTTTTTAAATATATTATTCATCCTTGTTACAATGCTCGTATACCATTTATTTTGGAATCAAAAAGGGAAACGTTCTCCTAAATTAAACTCAGCAATATTTATTGTATTATGTTGCCTCGTTACTATACTATGTATAACTTTCGCAGCAAAAACAATTTACGGATTTCAATTTGATATGCGTCATATCGTATTAATTGTCGGTACATTAACCGGAGGTCCTATTGCTGGTGGATCTATATTAGTTGTATTAAATATATACCGCTTCTTATTAGGAGGAATAGGTGTTTTCCCATCACTTATCGGTTCTATCCTTCTATTTATTGTCCTATTATTTACATACAAATTTTTCAATCGAACTTCTAATCGTATAAAAATAACACTTGCTATTATCTACAGTCTCATATACGGATTTAGTTGGATACCTTTCTTCCTTTCCAAGGTTACAAACAAGGCTGATTATATACCACATATTATTGTGTATGAGTTATGTACGATACTGGGTACGATTCTTATTTTATATTTACTACACATATTACAAACTCAAGTTCGACTCCAAAACGAACTTATGAATGCTGAAAAATTTCATTTAATTGGTGAAATGGCAGCGTCTATCTCTCATGAAATTCGCAATCCGTTAACTTCAACGAAAGGATTTTTACAACTTTTACAATCAGATACATGCACTGAGCAGGAGCGAAAATTATATATCGACATAGCCATCAACGGAATCGAACAAGCAAACCACGTTCTTACAGATTATTTAACCTTTGCAAAACCAAGTATTGAAAAAGAACAAAGATTACAGTTAGAAGAAGAGCTGCTGCACGCATTATCGTTAATTACACCGCTTGCTAATTTAACAAATGTGCGTACACATTATATAAAGCAAAGCACTTCTTTTTTTATCGCGGGAGAAAAACAAAAACTAAATCAATGCTTGTTAAATATTTTAAAAAACTGCATTGAGGCTATGCCAAAAGGCGGTGATCTTTATTTCACATTAGTTCCTGATCATAAGCATATTCAGTTATATATAAAAGATACAGGAGTTGGTATGGATCAAGAACAAGTAAAACGCCTTGGATCCCCTTTCTACTCAACAAAAGAAAAAGGTACCGGTCTTGGAATGATGGTCGTATTCAGTGTTGTTCAAGCTATGAATGGAAAAATTGATATTATAAGCGAAAAAGGTACTGGTACAACCTTCTTATTAACTTTTCCACTCATACAAAAAACGTGATGAAATACTCATCACGTTTTTTCTGTTCCTTCAACTAATTCAGCAAAAGCTTTCACTTTGCCATGTGGTTTTTGATTTTCTTTACGTGCTTTCCAAGCTCGCTCTTCTTCTTTCTTTTTCTTGGACATACTTTTTCAACTCCTTCTTATCTTTCTCCATGTAGTATTCCAAAATAAGAAAGAAAACTATGCACGTATCAAAAAAGAAGCGGTCTCCCACTTCCTTCTGATTATCGCTGTAAAATTGCGTGTTTCGCTTCTTTTAACTGCGTAAGATGTCTTTGCTCATGCAAATCAAGAAATTGAACCCACTGATATAAATTCAGATCATTAAAAACAGGATGCTTTAATCCATTTTCAAATAGGTCTTTTTCATCTATAACGCTATGAAGCGCGTGTAATAGTTCTTGTCGTGAATGTTCTAGTAATTGGATTCCTTGCTGTTTTTTCATTAGCGTTTCTGTTGGTTTCATTTGCTGAGGAGCTTCTCGTTTATGTGTGCGATCCAGCGTAAGTTGGAGATCTTTAAATGGAGTCGTGTTTCTTTCATTTTTTTGTAAGGCATATACAAGGGCAGACGTGACAGATTGTTCAACTAAATGCAAGTGATGCAAAATTTGAATAATACTCCATTTATCACGGCGTGGTTTTACATTCACTTCTGTATCATTTAACATTTCAATTTCTGATAATAGCGTGCTTCGGGTAGACTGTAATGAGCTCACCAAACTTTCTAAACTCACATCCATATTAGATTGAAGCATACTTCTTTCCCCCCTTTTGTTGGTGAAAAGAGGTGCTCCTTATTAGAAACACCTCTTTAGTATTCTGAATTTTCTTTTATTATCTCATCATTTTCCCGTTATGTCGATGTTAAACATGTGAAAAAAAGCGCATGTTTTTTACAATTTTGTGTCATCAATCGCATGTAACCATGCTTCAATTTCTGTAATAACACTTTTCACACAGCCTTCAGCAAATGGTGATGTTAAATTTGCAACTTCTACTAATTCCAAGAATGATTTACTTCCACCTTGTTGGCACAGATTCACATAATCTTCCCACGCCTCTTGTCTATTATCTCTTGCACGTTTCCAAAATTGCAGTGCGCAAATTTGTGCTAACGTGTAGTCAATATAGTAGAACGGCGAGCTATAAATATGCCCTTGACGTTGCCAGAATCCACCGCGTTCTAAATAATCATTATCCTCATAATCACGATGCGGCAAATACTTTTTCTCTATGTTACGCCATGCTGTCTTACGCTCTTCTGGTGACGCTTCAGGATTTTCATATACATAATGTTGATATTCATCAACAGATACACCATACGGTAAAAACAGAAGTGCTGAACTTAAGTGAGAGAAGTAATATTTATCTGCATCTTCTTCAAAGAATAGCTTCATCCATGGCCATGTAAAGAATTCCATACTCATAGAGTGAATTTCACATGCCTCATATGTTGGCCAATTATATTCTGGAATTTCAAATTTACGACTTTCATATACTTGGAAAGCGTGGCCCGCTTCATGGGTTAATACGTCAATATCGCCAGATGTTCCGTTAAAGTTTGAGAAAATAAATGGCGCTTTATAATTCTCAATATATGTACAATATCCACCGCCAGCTTTTCCTTTTTTCGCAACTAAGTCTAATAAATCATTATCTAACATGAAATTGAAGAATTCATCTGTTTCAGCCGATAACTCTTTATACATCGTTTTCCCATGATTAACAATCCAATCCGCATCTCCTTTTGGAGTTGGGTTACCTGTTGGAAATTCAAAGTTTTCGTCGTAATACGCTAACTTCTCTACACCGATACGTGCTTGTTGTCGTTTTCTTAATTCCGTTGTGACGGGAACAATATAATCTAGCACTTGCTGACGATAATTCGCCACCATTTCCGCATTATAATCTGTACGGTACATTCTTGCATATCCAAGTTCAACAAAGTTTTTGAAACCTAAAGATTTAGCGATTTTTGTTCTTACTTTAACAAGCTCGTCATAAATGCGATCTAACTCTTCTTCATTTTCAGCTAAAAATCCGTAATACGCCTCACTTGCTGCTTTACGTTCACTTCTCTCTTTCCCTTGCATAAATGGAATAAGCTGTGATAACGTTCTTTCTTCTCCTGCAAAATCAATTTTTGCAGATGCTAATAATTGTGTATATTGTGAAGACAATTTATTCTCTAATTGTAAATCCTTCACGACTTCATCAGAATATGTTTTTAAATCACACTCCGCAAGAGCAAATAATTGCTTTCCATAATACGCTTCTAATTCTTCACGGAATGGAGAATGAATTAACGCATTATAATACTTTGTACCATACCCTTGTACAACTGGAGAGAATTCATCAAAGAAATCTTGCTCTTCCTTATAGAAAGCATCTGTCGTATCAACAGAATGACGAATATAACAAAGATTCCCCATTGTACCAAAATCGTTACGAATTTCGTTAATTGAATGAATGACTTGTTTTTGTTCTTCTACAGTTTTTGCGTTATCAAACTTCTCTAAAGCAACTGTAAACTTCTCTTTTAATTCTTCAATATTTGGCCTTTTATATTCATAGTCTTTAAATGACATGAACGAGCCTCCTCTCCATTATATGCATCCTTACTATAATTCAATACTTACTTACAAATCTCCTCTTATTCTTCAGCAAAATACGGCATATACCGTCATAATTCCATGTAAATAAAAAAGCCTTGGGTTTCTGTATCCAAAGCTCCTTTGGAATATACTATTATTTTTCGTACTTTCCAATCTTTTTTAATAGATCAAGTAATTCATCCTTTTCCTCTTTCGTTAACATTTCAAAAGACTGATGTATAACTTGCTCATGCCCTGGAAAAATAGAAGCAATAAAGGTCTCTCCAGACTCAGTTAATTGTGCATAAATAACACGTCTGTCATTTGGGCAGGGAATTCTCTTTACTAGCCCTTTTTTCTCTAGCTTATCTACAACATATGTAATGCTACCACTAGCTATTAAAATACGCTCACCAATTTGCTGAAGTGGTTGGCCGCCTTTATGATATAGCAGTTCTAATACAGCAAACTCAGTTGGATTTAACCCGTTACTTTGTATAGATTTATTTGTAGTATCCATAACAGAACGATGTACACGAGATAATGCAATAAATACTTTTAAAGATTGAGAAATATCTTCTCGTTCATTATTTGATGTCATACAACTTTCAACCCTTCACTTAAATTCTCAGTAATAAAAAGAACAAACTAGTACTCCATATAAATTCCGAATGAGCATTCACTCATTCATTACCTCTCCCAAAATATATTATGAATGATTCTTGAATAAAAACATGACAATTTTAACATAGTTTATATATAATGATAATAAAAAAGAAGGAGTTCCAAATTTGAAATTCAAATTCCACAACATAGTTTTATATATATTGCTTGTTATCCTACCAACGATCGGTATTGGTGCTACATTTTATTCATATCATTCGTATAAAATGAAACAGGAAAACAAACGAATTGCTCATACGGTGCTCTTTTTATATAGAGACTATTTAGATCACCATCTTGGCGAAGCAATTTCTGCCTTAGAAATGCTCTCAAAGGTCGTAGGAACCGAGACTGGAAATATTAATGGAATGAAAGAAATTGTACATGATACTGATGGAAACGATGCACGTTTTTCTGGTCTATATTACACTACACCAGAAGGTATCATTACAATCGCATCGGAAGGCGACCAACCACCTGTTGATGTCTCAGATCGTAAATATATTCAAAACGCATTACAAACTAAGAAAACAACTGTATCATCCGTCATTACAGATCGTGTTCTTGGCCATCAAGCTATTATGATTGCTTCTCCCATTTTCAATAAACAGAAGGAGCTCTCAGGCTTATTGTTAGCAAGTTTACGCTTTGACTACATTTCATCATCTTTAAATGCCATTAAACCGCAATACCATTTTGAAGTAACTGATAAGTATGATGTAGTTTTTCTAACCGATGATAATAATGAAACAAGTGATGCACATTATAATATGCTTACTACTCCACTCCAAAGATTAGATTGGAAGGTCTCTGTTTCTCCTTTACCTATTCATCAAAAAACTTTAAACCAGTGGGTTGCCGTAGAATGTATAGCTACTTTATTTTTAATGTCAATTTTATTTTTACTCGCTCAATATATGTTGTTAAAACGACAAACAAAACTGGAAAGACAACAAAATGAACTACAAAAAATTGAATTAGTTGGAACTTTTGCAGCTAGTACAGCCCACGAAATCCGTAATCCACTTACCGGAATTAAAGGGCTCGTCGCTCTATTACAAGAGAAATATAAAGATGAACAAGATCAGTTCTATTTTTCCATCATCGAACAAGAAATAAAACGAATTAATGAAATTGTAAGTGAATTTCTTATTCTTGGAAAGCCAACTGCAACCACTGAACAAACATATGATGTGAGAACCATTCTAAATGAGGTAGCATTAATTATTCAATCTGAGGCGAATCTACATAACATTGTATTCCATTTACATTTGCCAGACCATCCTGTTCATATCCGGTGCTCAAAAGACCATATGAAACAAGTGGTTTTAAACATTACAAAAAATGCAATTGAAGCTATGACTTCTGGTGATACACTAACTATTTCCGTAACAAGCAATGAAACACACGCACAATTGCAAATTATAGATACTGGAAAAGGGATTCCAAAACATATTCAAAAACACCTCTTTCATCCGTTCTTTACTAATAAAGATACTGGAACAGGTCTTGGACTTGTCATCTGTAAACGAATTGTAGAGATGTATAATGGACACCTTTTTATTGACAGTATAGAAAACGAAGGAACGACAGTTCATGTCGAAATTCCATTACACATAGTATAATTATCCTTATCCCAAAAGGGTAATTATACTTATTTCATAAAACCAGCCACAAGCATTCGCCAAAAATTACTTGATTTCCCTTCATACCCAATTTGAAAAATAGGTGCCTTTATAATTGATAACCATTTTGGTGTTTGTTTTTCTTTATAACACTGGTACTGTAAAATAAGCTTGTCCAATTCTTGACTAACTTGAATCGTCTCCATACTATTTAACCCACTCGTTAAACCTAATTGAATCATCTCTTCACGTTTCATATGAATATCACGTGAAAGCTTTTCTAATGTGTACTTCCTTTTTACAGTAAACATTCATATATCCCCCTTATTATACTTCCATGCTCTCTACTTCACTTCTCCATTGGACTGTTAACTACTTAATCATATTTGAATTTGAAGAATCAGAAAATTTAACATTTTCTCCCTGTAATTTACAATTCTTTACCCTCACTTTGAGAATTATTACAAATTATTCTATCTTTGTAAATACATTCGCAATAATAGACAATTTTTTCATCTTCTTTTTTTACAAACACCAATTAAATAGCGGATTCTCTATTTTCCATATACTTTTCTTCGACATTTTTTGTTTAATTTATATAAAAACGCAAACCATAATGATGATTGATAATATAGAAAGGAAATAGTTATATGCGCAAATATACGATTGCATTGCTTATTTTGACTATGTTCTTACCATCTTTCTTGTTTCCTGTTCAAGCAAAGGCCCATACAAACAAAGTAGCTATTGTCATTGATGACTTCGGCAATAATATGAAGGGGACTGATAAAATGTTATCACTTCCTATTCCCCTAACTGTTGCTGTTATGCCTTTTCTTCCTTCCACAAAGGAAGATGCGATAGCGGCTCATAAGAAAGGACACGAAGTTATTATACATATGCCAATGGAACCGATTAAAGGTAAAAAAGAGTGGCTTGGACCAAAAGCAATTACAACTGATTTAAGCGACGAAGAAATAAACAATCGACTCGAACAAGCAATTCAAGAAGTACCACATGCAATTGGGATGAATAATCATATGGGATCAAAAGTGACTGCAGACGAAAGAATTGTACGACTTATACTTGCAGCTTGTAAAAAACACGGCTTATTTTATTTAGATAGCAAAACAAATCCTAAAAGTGTCGTCCAAAAAATTGGGAAAGAATTAGGAGTGCCAATTATTGAAAATCAATTATTTTTTGATGATGTGTATACTGCGGCACATATTTCAAAACAAGCCCAATTACTCATAAAAAAACTTCAAGAAAAACCGATTATGGTGGCTATTGGACATGTTGGCCCTCCAGGTGAAATTACATCACGTGTTATAGAAACTTCTATTCCTAAAATTCGTGAACACGCAGATTTTATTTTTTTATCTGATTTAGCATTATCTCCACCTCCTGTTTCGAAATAAGATTTATAACTCAAACTAAAAAAAGGGAGCCATTTGCATATAGCAAATGGCTCCCTTTCCTTTTCATCTTAAATATAATCTACATGACTCACCCTGAATCCTTTTTTCTCTATTTTTTCGATTAATTGCTTTAATCTTTTTTCATTTAACTCATCTGTTATATTTACAATAACGCGGCGTATATATTGATCGCCGTTATCTAGCGTAAATAGTCCACCAATATGAAATGCTTTCAACAATGTCCCAAGTTCTTTAATCGTTCCCTTACAATCTTGTGTTGCAATTGTTAATATATAACCACCCGTCCGCATACCAAACGAATCTTCAATAACATCAAATATATTGGAATGCGTTAAGATGCCAACAAATTCATTATAATCATTTAGTACAGCTAAAAATGGAAGACGACGAATAACATAAAATGCTCTGAAAAAAGAGTCCTTTTCAAAAATAAATGCAGCGGAATCTTCCAGCATATGTTCTGTACTTAATTCCTCTAATCCACCATTACACTTCTTTTCTAGAAGATCTACTTTATAAATAATCCCCATGAATTTCTTTTCATCTTCTGCTAATACAGGGATTGCTCGAAATCCCGTTTTATTCATAATTTGCAGAGCCTTTTCACCTGAATCGTTCATTTTGCAAAATGTTACTTGTGGTTTTGGCAGAAAATGATATTTAACTCGCAAAATATGTTCCTCCTTACATGTCAACATGTAATCTATATATAATAAGGAGACCTATATTTTATGAGTAAAATTATTTTTAAAACGCTTTCATTTGTTTATTGACTTGTAACGACATGACAAACATTTCATATAACAGAGCTCTTTGCACCTTTTATCATTAACAATTTTACATGATAGTTCATTAAATACTCTATACCCTCTAGCCATTTTTTCGCTTCTTCTGGCGTTTTCCCCCACACAATCATGCCATAATTATGAACGAGAACTACTCCTCCACCTTCAATAAAATTCGGCACATTATTTTCTAACAAATCAGCGAATTTTTTTTCATCTTCTACAATGGGAATTGTCATTTCTGTTATACCTTCTTTTCCAAAAACACGTTCCACGCTACGTTTATCGAATGTTACTTCCCCTTCTTCTCCGTACAACTCTGATATTAAATGACTATCTACAGTCTGTACTTGTAAAATACATTCTGCACGACTTTTTTTATAAATATCCGCATGCATAAATGATTCCACAGCTGGTTTTTCTTCATTTTCAAATACTGGTTCACACATACAGTTTACAACAATAAAATCTTCTTCTGAAAATAACCCTTTATCCCTTCCCTCAACGTTTACTAAAAAAGTTAACGGCTCTTTTGACGTACAGAGTGATAAACTAATTTTTGTACCATAAAACCAATCACGAAGTGCTAGTTCAGATTTCACATCTTTTAATTCATTCCATTTCTTTAAAAAAAATAACATTTCGTCACCCCCGGCGTAATATTCATATAATGTTCGAATCCTTTTTATGTAAAAGGAATATTTTTTGATTATTCTAAAAATTTAATTGAATTATCACATGAGAATGCTTTTTTGTCAATATAGTTTCACATCTCTTCTTTAAAATGGGCCATTCATATGTCTATACTCCTGTATATTGACTAGTTCATTTTATACATAAAAAATACGTTATTCTTTTCCAATGAAAGAATAACGTATTTTCTCATCTTTTATTTCATTATTGCGTTATATAAAAACTGTGCATATTGTTCACGTGTTACAAAATCATCACCTAAAAAGCGTTCTTTTCCATCACCTTTTGATATGTTATTATCCACTAACGCTTTCACATACCCTTCTGCCCAATGACCAGTTGGTACATCTTTAAAGTTCACTTTATTATTTCCATCTTCTTTTAACTGAAATACTTTATATAATACTACAGACATTTCGTATCGAGTTAATACTCCATCTGGACGAAACTCCCCAGTACCATCTCCTTGCATAATTCCAGCTTGCGCAACTGTAGCAATATCTTGCTCAAACATATGTCCTTTCGTATCTGTAAATCTCTCTTTCTGCTCTACTTTATTCTCTAATTTCAAATATCTTTGTACTAAAGACGCAACTTGTCCACGAGTAATACTATCCCCAAATCCAAATTGTCCATTTCCATATCCCTTGAAAATATTTTCTTTCGCTAAATAGTTAATTGCTTCTTCTGACCAATGTCCTTTTGGTACATCTTTAAATTCCACTACTTCTACTTTTGCATCTTCTTTAGAAGTATTGTCTTCTTTAGAAGTGTTATCCCCTTTACTTTCTACCACATTTTGAATGACAGATCCCGTAAAGAAGATTCCTGTATCCGCAAATGGATCTTTCACACCAAATTCATATACTTTCTCACCTGGTGTACTCCACTTAACTGCATCGTTACTATACGTACCACCTTCGTCCTTCAAACGAATTTTTGTAGAGATTTTACCGTCTTTTTCGTATATAGGTACTTTTACTTCTTTATTTACTTCTGTTTCCTCTAAAAATACTTTTTGATTTTGAACATTGATGTAGGCTGTTTTACTTAGTTCTATCACTGGTCGAACATCACGAATTTCATTTGCAACAAAACTTAAGAATACTAACTTTTTCAAATTACTAGCCGGTGTTAAGTCTGAAATATAATTTGCTTCTAAATCAAGTTTTTGTAAGTTTACTAGACTTGATAATGGCGTAATATCCTTTAACTCATTGTTAGGTAGGTGTAATTGTTTTAACTGTGTCATCTTACTTAGAGGAGTAACATCTTTTATTTCATTTTTCCCGATCCACAACTCTTCTAATTGCTTCATTTGCTCAATGCCGGATAAATCTTTAACTTTATTACGCGTTAATACTAAGTCTGTTAAAGGTAATGAATATAACGGTTTAATATCTTCAATTTGATTACCAGCTAAAGTCAAGTATGTTACATTTTTTAACGCGCTTAATGGAGCAACATTCGTAATTTTATTATTTGCTAAATTCAAATAATCTAGTTGTTCCATTTTCGCTAATGCTGTTACATCTTCTATTTGGTTACCTGATAGATATAAACTTTTTACATTTTTCATTTCAATTAGTGGTGCAACGTTTGTAATTTTATTATTACTTAAATCAAGAGAATCTAAATGATCCATCTTAACAAGTGGTGTTACATCTGAAAATTCATTACCACGCAAAGCTAAATGATTTAATTGCTTTAAGTTCGCAAAGAACGACGGATCTTTTATCTTCGCATTCGCAACTGTTAAAGATTTCAAATTTGGCATATATTTTAATGCACTATAATCAAGAATCTCATTCGTATTTAAAAACAAATTCTTTACTTGTAATAACTCTTCTTTCGTAATCGGTGTATTTACATCTTTTCTATTAAATACTTTTTTATTAACAAGTTCCCTTAACTTGTTATCTGTTATCATATTTTGATTATCAACTGGTTTATCCGTTTCCGTATTGCCTGAATTAGAGTTATCATCTGGTTTCTCTGTTTCTTTGTCACCTACAGTTGGATCTTTAATTTCAAATTGAACTTGATATTTATGATCGTATCCAATAGCTGGAATAAGTATGTGCATTTGCATATTATGCTTCTTCTCAAATTCACCAATTTCAAATTGAATTACTTTCGTCCCATTCTTCCTCTTATCTTCTGACAAAACTTTCACATCATGAAATACACCTGGTTGATTTCTATCTTCTATTCTAAGATATTGAAAATAATCGCTATCTTGCATCGTTACAGTTACAATTTTTTTCCCAGCTACAATCGCCACTTTAGGATCTTTTATATATTGAGAAACCATAGATGGCTCATCTTTTTGATCTTTATATATTTTAATCTCAGTATGATACGTGCGATCACTCGCTGCTACCGATTGGTTTGCTTCAATTTTTATTGCTGCTAATGCTGGAGTAGAGTATGCAGCAAATGGAATTGCTAATGTTGTCGCTACTACTAGCGCCTTCATATATATTTTTTTCAAAATAATATCCCCTATCATATATAATTTTTATAATTGATAACATTTATCAATTAACTACAAATAAATGATAATGAACATCATTATCATTGTCAATGAGAATATTACATTAAATTTATATTTCCAAAGGTAAAAAATAAAAAGGCCCTTTATTCAGAGGGCCTTTTTACTTATCGTATGCAGAATTTCACTTTTTTCTTTTTCATTAATAACACCAATTTTTTGCAAAATATTTGCATACAATACAAGTTTATTATATATCCGTTCTGACATACTTCCCCTTCTTTCCTTCGACCAACTTTTTTTGTATTGGTAAATTATATGAAAGAGATGCGAAAATGTGTCCACTTTTTTTGCATACATACAAATCTTTTATCCCTCTATTTACAAGCAGTAAAACTCCCACCTTAAAATCAGGCGGAAGTTCAATGTATTTAACAAATTGTCCATTGAATATTATGCTTTTTAACTTCCTCTTCAAAACTATAGGGCATTTTTTTATCACAAATAACATGCTGAATACGGGAGAATGCTGCTATTCGATAATTCCCTTTTACGCCTACCTTTGTATGATCACATAGAATATATGTTTTTTCCGCTAATTTCATCATCGCTTCTGACAGTTTCGCCTTTTCCAATTCAAAACTAGAAACTCCAAAACTAGGTAATAATCCATCAATCGAAACAAATGCTTTATGAAAATGGAATTGCTGGATGACTTGTTGCGAAATAGATCCTGATACGCGTGAATGCTTTGGAGATACTTTCCCACCAATAAATAAAACTTCACCGTGAAACATCTTTTTATTAATAGAAGAAATTAATTGTGTCGCTACTGGAAATGAACTTGTTACAATCGTTAAATTTTTACGATGAACAAGATAGGGTACCATTTGAAGTGGTGTACTTCCGTCATCAATTGCAATCACATCTCCATCTTCCACAAACGTTGCTGCTTTATACCCAATTCTCTTCTTCTCTTCTATATGCAGCATCTCTCGTTCTAACATTGGTGCCTCTATCCCAGCTCCCGGAAGTTGGACGGCTCCACCATACACTTTCTTCAACTTCTTTTCACGATCCAATTCTTCTAAATAACGGCGAATCGTCTCCGTTGATACAGCAAACTCTCTCGCTAATTCTGAAACTTTTACTTTCCCTTTAAACTCTACCTTCTCAAGAATGGTTCGCTTTCTTTCTTCACCTACTACAGACATAACCTCACCCCATTGATTTCTACCTCATACATTGCCTTACTTATACAAAGTTATAACTTTCTTTGTAAGTAGAAATTTCTTCATGAATATGAATACCACGCTTTTTTAATTCATCAAAAATAACTTGTGGATTTACAAAAGCTTCCTCAGGTGTCACAACACCAACTTTATTTACATCCCCTTTTGCGATTAACTCTGTAGCAATCCCAAATGGTATACCGACGTTTCTCGTATATGCTCTTAATTTTTCCCATCCTTCAACAGAACCATCAGATAACGGGTGTGTATGATACAATACGTGCCTTTGTTTCTCATTATTTTTCATCCCTATTACTTCTACATGAAGTGCATAACCGTAAACCTCTGTTTCTTGTCCTTCTTTCGATTGCAATAAATACTTCGAAATACAATCCATTATGCCGATTTCTTCCCCATTTATTTCAACTTGATCATTACGCAATATACCATAATCATATAAAGCACGTACGAGCTGCATATTTTGCTTTGGCCAAGTTCCTCTCGTCTCTATTAGTTTGACGCCTTTATTTTCTAATGCTTTTGCTAACGTAATTGTTTCAGAATGCGGTATGATATACTGCGTTGCCTTACCATAAGGCGCCGGTAATTCAATTTCTCTCGGACGTGCAAACGGAGGTACTTGCTTAAACTCGCCATTTTCATACACTGTACGCGATGGCAAATGTGGATCATATTCATATGTCGTTGTTTCTGTAATGGATGCAGAAAAAGCAATTGGACGATATGAACCGTGACTGACACGAACTGATTCTACCGTATGTAACTGATTCGCTGCATGCATCGCCATCATTTGCGTTACACCTGGCGTCATACCAAATCCAGGTAAACATGTTTTTCCGTTTTGAACAAATATAGAATGCGAATCATTTTCTTCACCAAATCCATTTAAGTTCACACCGTGACAACCTGCTTCTGCAATACATCGAGTAGACAATCCATTTAACTTAATTGTCGTACCATCCATGACAATGTCATAGCCCTTCATTTTTGCAACCGTATCCTCATGATTCGTTACATCTACTTTCACAAAATTAACGCGAGGATCGTTGAGCCATTCTACTATTTTAAGGCCCTCTTCTTCATTAAAATCAGCTACCGTAATCGTTTCAAAAGATGAAAATTGCACTAAATCTAAAATTGCTTCACGACAAATTTTACCTGCTCCACCTAAGCAAAATACTTTCAACCTATAACAACCCCTTTAGCAATACTATCTACTAAACGATTTATGTCTTCCTCATGTACATCACCAATATTTCCAATGCGGAACGTATCTACTTTCGAAATTTTCCCAGGATAAATAACAAATCCGTAGCGTTTTAACTCATTATATAACTGTTGAAATTCGAAGTTCCCTTCCGGATAAATAAAAGATGTAATAATAGGAGATTGATATTTTTCATTTACGAGTGGCTTAAAACCAATTTCCCCCATTCTATTCACTAATAGTTTTTGATTGTTGTAATATCGATTGTAACGTGCTCTTACTCCGCCTTCTTTTTCTAATTCAAGTAATGCTTGATAAAAAGCGTGTACAACATGTGTAGGTGACGTAAAACGCCATTTCCCATTTTGATTTTCCATCGTTTCCCACTGATCGTATAAATCTAAAGATAATGAACGTGCCTGCCCTTTACATTTCAATAATTCATCACGCTTTGCAATAACAAATCCGAACCCTGGAACTCCTTGAATACATTTATTCGCACTACTAATTAGAAAGTCAATTTGCAACTCAGCAATATCTATTTCAATACCACCAAAACTACTCATTGCATCAACTAGTGTTACTTTTCCGTATTGCTTCCCTAATTTACATACGTCTACAATTGGATTGATAATACCTGTTGTTGTTTCACAATGAACAACTGCAATATGTGTAATCTCTTTATCTTGTTGTAATATCTTTTCTACTTCTACAATATTAGTAGGCTCCCACTCTTCTGTTTGACTGACCACCACATCTATATGTAACATCTCTGCCATTTGTACAATTCGTTTACCGTATGCACCATTTGTACAAACAAGAAGCTTTCCGTTTTTTGGAATGACAGAACCGATTACTGCTTCCACTGAAAACGTACCGCTTCCTTGCATTAATACTGTTGTATATTTCTCTTCTTCCTTCGTTGCTAACGATACAAGTTTAGCTCTTACTTTTTGTACCATCGTGTTATATTCAACATCCCACGTACACCAATCGTATAACATAACTTCTTTTACCGTCTTTGTTGTCGTTAATGGTCCTGGCGTTAATAATAAGTAATGATTTTCAGTCATGATCCCATGCCCCTTTTATGAAATAATAAGTTCTTGTTTCTCGATACGTTCCATTACACTTTCAAGTTCCTGCATCGTTTCAATCGTAAAGTGCGCTCCATTTTCAACGAAACGATTGCGAACTACTTCTATTTTTTCACGAAGTTCTGCTGGATCCATATTCTCCACTTCTTCTTCACTTAAACCGAGTTCGCTACTGCCAAGAATTACACCAACTGTCCACATACCAGCATTTCTTCCCTCTTTCATATCTGATACCGTGTCTCCAATTTTTATCATATGATTCATCGGATATACACCAAGTTCCATCGCATTTTTATAACACATCCACGGATATGGACGCCCCGCAGGAACATCATCTGGCGTTACAAGAAAATCAGGTTTATATCCTTGTAGTGCTGCTTCTTTTGCTACAATGTCCATCATTTCTCTCGTATAACCAGTCGTTGAACCAATTTTAATTCCTCGTTCACGTAAAGAAGCAATCACTTCTTTTACTCCATGAATTGGCGACGCATAGCGCGGTAAAATAGCGAAGAGAATCTCTTCAAATTCTTCATACATCTCCTGAACGTCTGTTTCTGTTGGTAATTGTCCGAAAATACGATTCCATTCATTCGCAATACGAGGCATCTCTGTAAGTGCCCTTACATGATCAATTTTTAATAATCCCATTGGCTTACGGGCTTCTTCTGCTGTAATTCCCACACCTCGTTTATGAAAAATCTCCATAAATACTTCCAGTGGTGCAAAACATCCGTAATCAACTGTCGTACCTGCCCAATCAAAAATAACTGCTTCTATTTTCATACAATCCATCACCCTTCTTATTTATCTTTTTTGCCATTGTGAAGTTCGGTTACGAAGTGCTTTCGTTCCCCATTCATATACAACTCTCACTACAATATTTGTAACAACAATAAGTACACTCATTGCAGCTGCTGGCGCTACATTTCCTGCATCATCCATATTTACGATTGATACGGCAGCTAGTTTAAAATCAGCTGCGTATAAGAATACAACCGCTGACACAGTTACCATCGAATTGACGAAATAGTACATCACCATTTCTAAAATTGCTGGTAAACACATCGGTACTGTTACTCTAAAGAATGTTTTATAAAACGGAATGCCCATCGACTGCGAAACAAGCTCAAACTCTCGGTCTAATTTCTTTAAAGCAGTCGTTGCGGTAACGAATGTTACCGCATAAAAATGAATGATGTTTACTAGTACTAGCACAGCAATTGTTCCGTATAAAGAATGAAACGGATTCGTTACTGAAAGTCCAAATATTTGAATCGTTGGTTGACTAAAGAAAAAGACATATCCCAATCCAAGTACTAGACCTGGGATTGCTAAAGGTACAATCGAGAAAAAGTAGCCTGTTTTTCGGAAAAACTTTAGCTGATCTATTTTCTCAATCGCATATGCGAACATAAATGTTAAAATTGCCCCAATAACTGCTGTAACTGCTGAGACAATTACACTATTTTTAAATGCTTCAAGTCCATCTCCTGTTAAACTCGAAAAATTAAAATGCTCAAATGTAAAACTCATATTATATGGCCATACTTTCACACTTGCAGCAATACCAACTGCCACAAATAAAAGAACAATCATAAGTGTAATGACACTACAATATATGAATGAGACTACATCTCTTTTCTTATTAGCCGTTATTCTATATGGCACTGCTTTGGAAGATAAGAAATTCGCCTGCTTTCTTTGCGTAATGCGATCAACTGCAAATGCAAATATAGCTGGAATTAATAAAATCATTCCGACAGTTGCACCCATCGGCATATTTTGTTGTCCGATTACTTGCTTATATACGTCGGTAGCAAGTACATTATATTGCCCACCAACAATTTTTGGTGCACCAAAATCAGTGAAACTGAGTGTAAACACAACGAACATCGCACTAATTAATCCGTACTTTACACTAGGTAAAGTAACAGTAAAAAATTGCTTTATTTTACTCGCTCCCAACATATTAGAAGCTTCATATAAACGATAATCAGAACCTTGGAAAGCAATTAATAATATAAGAAATGCTTGCGGAAATGTATACATGACTTCAGCCATTACAATTCCTACTGGTCCATATAAAGGGATTTGTATACCTTCAAATAAGCCAAACATCCCTTTCGTTACTAATCCTTGATTACCAAATAAATATGTAAGTGCGATACCATGCATCATCGTTGGTGCGAATAATGGTAACAACGCGATGTATTGAAATACACGCTTTCCAAATACATTCGTCCGAGCGATCGCATAGGCGTAAGCGAAAGCGAGTGTTACTGCAATAATTGTTGTCGCACCCGAAACCCATACCGTATTTTGTAATGATTGAACTAGCGTTGGTGTTGTGAAATATTTACTGAAATTCGCAACACCAATGAAAGCTCCATCTTTATCATAAAAAGCTTGTGTAAATAGTTGTAATAGCGGCAATACAAGCATAATCAAAAAGGCAAGGATCATACCAATAATTAATAGTCTTTGTATCCACTCTTCTTTACCGATACGTCTCTTAATCTTTTTTTTCGTATTCTCTACCTTTAAATCTTCTAACATCTCCATCTATACAACAACCTTCTTTCCATATGACAACATATGATTTTCTGAGAAAGAGATTTGAATTAGCTTTCCTTTCCTAATGGCTGTTTTTTCTACTTCTGATGCCAATATATCTACAACGATTTTCTCATTATATAGGTGTGTTTTCTCATCTATAACTCGCACTTCTGTCCGGTATACAGACCCACGAAACTCCATGCTCTCTACAATTGTTTTCATACCATTATTTTGTACGACTGTTACATGTTCCGGACGAATGGCATGTTCTTCGTTATTTTTTGAAAAGAAATTAATAGAACCAATAAAATCTGCCACAAACGGATTTGCTGGTCTTTGGTAAATCTCCTCTGGTGTGCCGATCTGCATAATTTCCGCATGATTCATTACAACAATTTTATCAGCCATCGTTAATGCCTCTTCTTGATCATGCGTGACCATAATAGTTGTTACTCCTACTTTTTCTTGCAAATCACGCATTTCTCTACGTAACTTTTCACGTACTTTTGCATCTAAAGCAGATAACGGCTCATCCAGTAATAAAATATCCGGAGACAGAGCGAGCGCACGTGCAAGTGCTACTCGCTGTTGTTGTCCACCAGACATTTGAGCAGGATATTTATCTTTTACATTCAGTAAATCAACTAGTTCTAGCGCCGATAGCGCCTTCTCTTTTACTTCTGCTTTTCCATACTTTTTTGCCTTTAAGCCGTATTCAATGTTTTCAAGTGCTGTTAAATTCGGGAATAATGCATATGATTGAAATACCATTCCGAAATTCCTCTTTCCAGGAGGTAATGCTGTAATATCTTTTCCATTCACAGCTATACTACCTGTTGTTGCCTCTTCTAGCCCTGCTAAAATTCGAAGCAATGTTGTTTTCCCACAGCCACTTGGGCCTAATAAACATACAAACTCATTTTTTTTCACAGTAAAAGAAATATCCTTTAACGCTGTAAATGCATCAAACTGTTTTTGAATGTGTTGAATTGATAAATATTCGCTCATTTTTTCTCTCTCCCACTCACTTACTTTTTCGGTTCTGCTTTTTGACCAAACTCTTTTTCCCATTTTTCTAAAATTTTGTCGCGATTTTCTGCTGCCCACTTAAAGTCATTCTTTTTGTATAACTTTTCCGTCACATCTTTAGGGAATCCATCTGGAAGTTTATAATCATTTTTAATTGTTGCAAATCCATTTTTCTCGAAGTATAACTTCATTACATCATCAGTAATTGCCCAATCTAAAAATACTTGCGCTAATTTTTCATTTTTTGCATTATCTTTTTTAATAAGTGCGTTCGCTTCTACTTCCCAACCTAATCCTTCTTTCGGCAATACAACTTCAACTGGTGCACCTTTTTGTTTCTCTTTCAAAGCACTATAAACCATCGATACGCCAACTGGATATTCACCTGCACCTGCTAATTTCGCTGGTTTTGAGCCTGAATGCGTATAAGTTGCCATATTATCATGAAGTTTCTTCATGTAATCCCAGCCTTTATCTTCACCCATAATTTGTAACCATGCAGAAACTGTTAAAAATCCTGTTCCAGAAGAAGCCGGATGTGGCATAACAAGCGTTCCTTTATATTCTGGTTTCGTTAAGTCTTCGTATGATTCTGGCATCGGTAAATTTTTCTTCTTTAATTCTTCTTTATTTATAGCAATTCCCGTCATAAATGCAGTATTTCCAACCCATTTTTCCGGTTGTTTATCATCTTTAAATTGTGGTAGAACGCGATCCGCTCCTTTTGGAGAGTATCCTTTTAACATATCTTTTTTATCTAAAGCTAATAGACTTGATGCTGCAGTTCCCCATACAACATCTGCTTGTGTATTTTTTCCTTCAGCTAGTAATTTCGCTGTAATAACTCCAGTTGAATCACGAACAATGTTCAGCTTCACATCTGGGTATTTCTTTTTAAAAGAATCAAGATAAATTGGTACAAGTTCTTCTTCAATCGCTGTGTAAACAGTTAATGATCCAGATAATTTATCATCTTTTACTTTTGCCCCAGCACTTTCTTCTTTCTTTGCACCACACCCCATTAATAACGAAAATACCATTCCAGTTGCTACAGCTTTAAAGATTGTTTTTTTCACTGTCTCTCTCTCCTTTTACAAATCTTATGTACAACTCCAATATAAACAACTAGTGTAAAAGCAGTATTAAACCAACATTAATCTTTTGTTTGTTGTTTGTTTTTGTGTAATACGTTGCTACTTCTATGTTTTTTCGCATTTTTCTGCTAATAATGAATACTAAATTTACAAATAATTAAAAAAACCTTTATAATCCCACAAAAAAATGAGGCGTTTGTAAAAAACGCCTCATTTTTGTTTACCTTTTTTTGAATTACGATTTGCATACTTCGCGCTATTTTCTCCTTCATACTCTAATGCAAATTCTGCATCTGGTAAGCTTTCTTTCGGAGTTTTATTATTGTTGATTGCCGCATTTTGTTTCACTTTTCTTTTTACCAATACATTCACCTGCTCTCAAAAATTCACTTTCTACTCTAGTTTGAAGCAAGCTAAAATAATTATTACTGGCAAGTGTTAACAAGTACATAAGAGCAGCTAGATGGAAATACTACATATGAAAAAATCATTATAAAAAGGAGCTCGTATTTTGAAGAAGCAAGATAAAATTCAGTCACCCATTTTAGATGAAACGCTCCCGCATCAAATGAATTTTCCATCTTTTAAAGGAACAGGAAAGAAGATGCAACAACCTTTCATAAATCAATATGACGTCATAATCGGAGATAGTAAATATGATTCCGAGAACAGTCCACTTCACAATTGGAGTGATGATGTAGATCCTGCCATTATGGCTGGAGAAGAATGGATCCATCCTACAAATGATATTGGGTGGATTTCAGAAGAAAATCAAGAGTTGCTAAAAAAAGAAGTAGATAATAAAAAGGATGCTTTTATGCATCCACAATTTGGCATTAACGACTAAAAAACCATTCTACCTAACATAGGTAGAATGGTTTCATACTATCCAATAATAATCCGCTCTTTCGGATATTTATAGCGAGGTGGCTGTTCTCTTCCGCCACTAGCTAGTATAAACGTTAAAATACCAACGCGACCGATAAACATAAGTACAATGAGTACAAGTTTACCAACAGTTGTTAAATCTGGCGTAATACCTGTCGATAGTCCTGTCGTCCCGAAGGCAGAACAGACTTCAACGATTAAGCTCATAAGCGGTACATTTTCTGTAATAGATAAAATAAATAGTGCTGTGGCACATAATAAAATCCCCATCGTCATAACGACAGATGCTTTCAGCACATCCTCTTCATGTAGCTGACGTTTGAAGACTCTAACCGTTCTCCCGCCTCTTGCAAAAGTGTATAGCGATAATATACTAACAGCAAATGTTGTTGTACGTATTCCGCCTCCAACCGAACTTGGAGACGCCCCTATAAACATTAATATACTCATAAATAAAAGCGTCGGTTGTGACAATTCACGTATATCCATCGTAGCAAGTCCCCCGCTTCGCGTCGTCACAGATTGGAATAACGTATAGAAAACTGTTTCATGCCATGACTTTCCTGCTAAAAATTGATTTCGTTCTAGCAAAAAAATCATAATTGTTCCCACAATAACAAGTGCAAAAAATGTTGTTGTCGTCAATTTCGTAAATAACGAAAAACGAAATAGTTGCTGTCTCCTTTTACTAAGGAATTGTTTCACTTCCATTAATACAGGGAAACCGATTGCTCCTAAAATAATAAGTAACATATGAATCATTTGAACAATATAATCTTTCTTATACGGAATTAGCGATTGCCCTGTTAAATCAAATCCACCGTTCGTGGTTGCACTAACAGCGGCAAAAAAACCGTGAAAATAAGCTTCTTGCCAAGTTGGAAAATAAAGTAGGAATCTTGTGCCTAATAATATTGCTCCAATAAGTTCTATCGAAATAATTACAATTAAAATAGAACGCATCAATTCTACAAGGCCTGATAAGTTCCCTTGATTATGGTCTGCCATAATGAGTCTTCTTCTCTGCAAACCAATCTTTTTTCCTGTTATAATCCAAACGAATGTACCAAGCGCCATAATTCCTAAGCCGCCTAATTGCAAAATAAGGGCTAAAATAATAATTCCTGCCGTAGTAAATGTATCTGAAATTGTAACAACAGACAGTCCCGTAACACTTACCGCACTAACCGATGTAAATAGAGCATCAATAAATGTCCATTTCACACCAGATTTCGTCACAAACGGTAAACTAAGTAATATTACCGATACAACTACTGCTAATAAATAAAATAAAACAATGAGTTGTACGGGACGCAATTTTTGTAAAAACTTTTTTATATCTCTCATTCCATCACTTCGCTACCTTTTTTCTATCGATTAAATAAAGAAAAATCTTCACTTTCTTTATTTGTAAATAACTGCTCAAATATTTTAGCAAATACCATTCCATACACAGTTCCATTACCTCCGTGCAGTAATGCGTAAAATAAATTATGTATCTTTTTATCTTCTTTTAAAATGGGTAGACCATCATGACTACTGCCAAATGCTGCTGCCCAATAATACTCTGCTTGTATATTCTTATACTGGGGGAACATCTCTCTTACAATGTTAATAAGGATATCACGCTTATGCAATAGTTTCGTATCACCAATCGATTGAATTTGCATCGCTTCATCTAATCCGCCTACCATAATGCGGTTTTTATACGTCCGAAAATATAAGTAGGGACGTGCTGTTTCCCAAATCAATGATCGCTCATGCCAGCCTTCAAACTGATCTATTTCATTTGTCACAACTGCATAAGATGTCTCTACTGTTGTATTTTTTTCTTTCTTCCCAAAAAGCGCTTCATAGCCCGTCGCCATAATAATATTCTTTGCTACAATTTGATTTCCTGTTTTCGTGTAACAAATTAAATCATTTTCACGCTTTTTTATATGTATGGCCTCTGTATGCTCATGTATAATAGTACCCATTTGATTTGCTTTATGCAAAAGGCTATGCGCTAATAAATACGGGTTCACTTCAGCATCACCATGTGTATATAATGCCGCTTGTTTTGTAAAGGAATAACGTTCCTTAATATCAGCTTCTGTAAAATACTCAACAGGAAATCCATATTTCTGTAACGTATTGTACTCCTCTTGTAAAGATGAGACATCTTCACTTTTACTTGCATAATATAAACTATTTCGCGGAATAAACTGGGGATCAATATCGAGAGTCGGTACAACTTTCTCCATTGTTCGTAACGCTTCGTAACAAAGCTTATATGCTCGTACCCCTTTTTCTTCACCAAATGTATGAATAAGTGAGGTTAACGATTTATCATGAAAAAACTGTAATAAACCTACATTTGCAAATGTACTACCACATGCAATTTCTCTTTTTTCAATAAGCATCACACTCATGCCAATTTTCGCTAAAAAATACGCTATATGGGCACCTGCTTCGCCACTTCCGACTACAAGCACATCACATATCATATCATTTTCTAACGGTGGATAACAAGGTACAGAAACTCCTCTATTCCAAAACAACTTACCAGTTATAAGGTTCATAATTATACTCCTACAATATAATTTTCTCCTTTCTATGTTTTGTTATTTTCCATAAAAAAATCCAACTAACACAACGCTAGTTGGATTTTTCATTTTTACTTTGAACGCTCGTCAAGCCAATCTCCAATCGTCGGATACGTTTGTTTTACAGCTGTTCCGCCGTAAACGATAGACATATGCCCTGTCGGTAAACATACATATTGTTTATCTGTGCTAGAAATATGATCTAGCAATGCTTCTACTTGGCATGGCAGAGCGATATGATCACGTTTCCCGGAAATATTTAAGACATTCGCCTTAATATTTGCAAGGTCTACCTTTTTTCCACGAATAACGAGTTCACCCTTAACGAGTTTATTATTTTGATAAAAATCACGAATCCACTGTCTGTATGATTCACCTGGGAACGGAATGCCATCGCCAACCCACTTTTGAACTAACCTCCAGCTTTCAACGAAACGCTCATTCTCTGAACGATCTACTAAAGCAACGTATGGACCAACAAAGTTTGTAATTGGTTTTAACATTTTGTTTCCGAAATCAATCATTTCTGGCGGGATATTACCAAATGTATCAACTGCTTTATCTAAGTTAAAATATTTTTCATCTAGTAACGGACCATATAATCCTGTTTCAGAGAAATCAAAAGGACTTGTCATAAAGATTAAGTTGCGAATTGGCATGTGCGGATGAAGTGCCGCATAAATAGAAGTTAACGTTCCACCCATGCAATAACCAAGTAAAGAAATCTCGTCCGATTTTGCAGTTCGCATTACTTTTTTCACTGCTTTTGCAATATAATCAAACACGAAATCATCAAATTTCAAATGACTATCTTCTAAACCAAATGTGCCCCAATCAAGCATATACACATCAAAACCACGGTCCACTAGATATTCCACTAAACTATTTCCAGGAGTTAAGTCCATAATATATGGTTTATTAATAAGAGCATATATTAATAGAATTGGAACTCTTTGTGTTTTTTCTTGTTTTGGAATGTAGCGATAAAGCTTCGTCTTATTCTTCGTCCAAATAACCTCTTTCGGCGTTAATCCGACTTGCGGCTCTGGTTCACGTAATAAAATTTCACTCGCCCTTTTCACCCGGCGGTATGCTTTTCGATACTCTTCTGGGTATAGCTCTAATTGCTTTTCCCATTCTGTTGCGAATGTAGTCATTTTTCTATCTCCTTTTTGGTCAATTTCCTTCTAAAAAAAGAAGTGCATTCCTGCTATGGATATGCACTTTTTTCTTACTTCATTACATATATAATCCGCCGTTAATGTTTAATTGCTGACCTGTAATATAAGCACCGTCGCGGCATAGGTATACTACACCTTTTGCAATTTCATCTGCTTGACCAAAACGTTTTTTCGGGATTTTTGCAACAATTTTTTGTCGTACTTCTTCTGGTACTTCTGCTACCATTTCAGTATCAATAAATCCTGGGCAAATAGCGTTTACAGTTACATTTGTTTTTGCAAGCTCTAATGCTAATGATTTTGTAAATCCTAGCATACCTGCTTTCGCTGCTGAGTAGTTTGTTTGTCCAAATCCACCCGCTTGACCAATAATAGAAGAAATGCTAATAATTCTACCTTCTTCTGCTTCCGTTATGTATGGAAGTACCGCGCTTGTCGTATTAAACACACTGCTTAAGTTCACGTCAATTACGCGTTCCCAATCTTCACGATTTAACTTTTTAAATGTACGATCTCTTGTAATACCAGCATTATTAACAAGAATATCAACTTTACCAAAATGATTCACTGCTTCTTCTACAAGTCGGTTTGCATCTTCTACTTTAGAAACATCTGCTTGAACTGCATAAACGTCATGTCCTTCTTTTCCTAGTTCATTTACTAAGTTTTCAGCTGCTTCTTTGCTGCTGTTATAGTTAATAACAACTTTTGCTCCCTCTTGTGCAAGCGCTACTGTAATCGCTTTACCAATCCCTTTTGCCCCACCTGTTACGATTGCTACTTTTCCATTTAATTGAACCATTTCTTTTCCCCCTTAAATGAATTTGTGAACGACTATTATGAATCATTTTGGTACTCATACTATGGAGTCCCTATATAATTATGTTTCGCTGTTTATACATAGAAAAGAGATTCTCCCTCTCTCTTTTATCTGTTATAAACAAGCGCTATTATCACTTTTTATTTTCTGGCTTATTCGCAGGTTTTACTTCTTCCTTTACAGGTTCTTGTAGTTTCGCTAGTACTGCATTTTGCTTTTCTAGCAATTCTAGAATTTGATCAACCTTCGTTTCTAATGTGCGAAGATCTTGTTTTACTTTCGTAACATCACGCTTTAATGTAGGAGCTTGTCCTACTGACTCTACCTTCTCTTCTAGAAACTCCTCAATGTTATCCACTTTATTTTCTAAGTTAATAACAAGCGTAGCCACTCTAGCGATATCCTCTTTCGTAGGCACATTCACCTGCTCTAAATAATTTTTTGTCGTATCATTTAATGCTTTTTGATAAAACAAATTCAAATCTAGAACGCTGCCCATCCAAGCAGAATATTCTTCTGTTTTAATTGTTTCATTGAGCGCTTTTCCCCAAAATGTTTCGGTTTGTTCATAAGCATTTTTCCATGCTTGTAGTGGATCGAATTTTTGATCAATCACTTTACCTACACTCCCTTTTTCGTTTTTGAAACAATTCAACCTATTCATTATTTTCTAATATTCTGAATAAAACTTCAAGTCTATATTTTATTTTTTTCTATTTTCTAACAAATGTATTGACTTTAAAAACAGATAGGTGTAAATTGCACTTATAAGCAAAAAATTCCATCTAACTGATTCATGAGGTGATGCACAATCATGCTACATAATGAACCAGAACAACGCGAAAGTTTGGAGAACAACCAAGCAAAACAACCAAACTCCATGCCAAAAAACTTCTTAGTTCCCTTCTTACTTCTCTGTCTTAAAGACTGGAGTCTTCATGGTTACAAACTTATTCAAATGCTAATGGATATCGGCTTCTCTTCTGTTGACCAAGGTAATGTGTACAGAACACTACGCAAATTAGAAAAAGAAAACCTTATTTCTTCTACTTGGGATACAAGCGACGGAGGGCCAGCCAAAAGAATTTATTCTTTAACTGAATATGGAGAGCAATATTTAACAACATGTGCGACTTCTTTTGAACATTATCAAAATATGTTGCGGACGTTTTTCACGTTATACACCAATGCATTCTTTCCATTTTCTACTTCTCCAGAAAAGGATGAAAAAGATTCTTCATCTTCACCTGGTGATACAGCAGAGTAATCTGCGTTCACAATATGTAAAAAAACATTTGGGGGTCAAACAATGGAAACTAAACCATACGAATTAGTCGATGCATTTTGGAAAAACTGGTCTCAATCACTTTCCCTTTTCTCTTCAGCTGGGAAACAATTAGAGCAACTTACTTTAGAAACATTAAAACAACAACAAGATGCTTTGCATAAATTAACATCAGGAGTAGATGAACTAGAAAAAGAACTACAACAATTCACTGCTCAGTTCAATAATCAATATACAGATTACGTGAAGCAATTAACTGGAAACTCCTTAAATGATCAAATTAATGAGTGGCAAGACAAATGGAAAGAGCTTTCTACTCATATGCAGCAGCTTACTATTTCTCCTACGAAAACATCTTTGTCTATTCTTACTCAAACAAGCGGTCAATTTGAAGAAACAACAAAACAATTTATTGAACAACAACAATTACAACGTGAAGAGGCTCAAAAACAGTTAGAAGGTTTTTTGGAAGAGTTCAAGTTAAAACAGTTGGAACTCGCAAAAAAGTTCGAGGAAAACTCAAAAAATCTATTTACTTCCATCAAGTAAGAAAAATGTGGGAGCTAACTGCAGCACAAACAAAACTCTTTCTTCCTCCTACTACATCAAGATGGCTAGCATTTTTCGATATGGAAAAGAAGGAGGACAAAATGAATCCATTTCAAGAAGCACAAACTGTTCCGGAGCTTCGTTATGATGAGATTCAAGTCGGTGATCAAGCATCACTTACAAAAACGATTACGGATGAGGACGTTATCAATTTTGCAAAATTGACTGGAGATGTAAATCCTATTCATATTTTAGACTCTTTTGCAAAAACGACAATGTTTAAAGAACGCATTGCTCATGGTATGCTCGTTTCGAGTTTTATTTCTACCATCCTTGGAACGAAACTCCCGGGTAAAAATACGATTTATTTATCTCAAAACGTTTCATTCCGCGCTCCTGTCAAAATCGGCGATACACTTCGCGTTGTGGCAGAAGTCATCAAAAAACGTGACGATAAAAAAATCATTACGTTGCAAACAAATATATATAATCAATCGGATGATATTGTCGTTGAAGGTACAGCGACAATACTAAAAAAAGAGTAGCAATTTTGGTCATCTCCCTGTCAAGTAGACAGTCATAAAAAGAGTATTATGCCACGGCCTTTTCCCGATATTCTATCGGGGAAAGGCCGTGAAGTTTTTC